>NZ_JCAXET010000005.1:0-320848 GCF_059758525.1 Metabacillus sp. GQ13 | reverse complement strand
TAAAAAGCGAATACAAAATACATAATTAAGCTAAAAATTCAGGTCAATATGCATTTGTATAAACTAGTGTTAACATTAGCATAAACATAAGTTAAAGCTAAGTACGACTTACCCTTCTTTAGAATTGATTCGTATAATAGCAGACATAATAAACAAACAAGGTAGTGGTGACAGATGAATGAAATGAAGCTTTCAAAAAGGCTCGAATCAGTAGCAAACTATATACCAAACAATGCAGTTTTTGCAGACATTGGTTCAGACCATGCCTATCTCCCGTGTTTTTCTATTTTACAGGGGAAAGCAAAAGCTGCAATAGCTGGGGAGATAACAGAGGGACCATATCTTTCCGCAAAAAAACAGGTAATGAAAAGTGATTTATCTGAAGTCATATCTGTTCGCAAAGGTGATGGCTTATCTGTGATAAAAGAAGGTGATGCTATTGATTGCATCACCATCGCAGGAATGGGAGGAAGTTTAATAAGAAAGATATTAGCAGACGGTAGAGAAAAGCTAACTAATGTCAATCGGCTTATTCTGCAACCAAACCTTCATGCTAATTTTCTTAGACAATGGCTGATTGACCAAGATTGGGAATTAATTGATGAGTCTATAATTGAAGAAGAAAATAAGGTATATGAAATATTAGTTGCCGAAAAAGGGGAAGCGCTTCGTCCATATCGATCCGATTCCTTTCAAGCAAGTTTATTAGTAGGACCTTTTTTAGCCCGAAAAAAATCCTCAGTCTTCGTAAAGAAATGGGCGGAAGAACGAAAGCATTGGAAAACGATCCTTGCTCAACTAGAACAAGCGGGACATACCTATGATAACAATGAAAAATATAGAGAGTTGGTCACAAAAATTAAACTTGTTGAGGAGGTCCTACAACCGTGATGAAAACCCCAAACGGATATGAGGTCATACAGTTATTCGAACAATTTTCTCCAAAGGCTTATGCAATAGAAGGAGATAAAATTGGATTACAAATAGGACGGCTAAATAAGCCAATTGAAAATGTTATGATCACATTAGATGTTGTTGAATCTGTAATTGATGAGGCAATTGAGAATAAGGTTGATTTGCTTATTGCACATCATCCACCTATTTTTCGACCGATTAAGAAATTAACAACTGATACAGTCTATGGGAAAATGATTGAAAAATGTATAAAGCATGATATTGCTGTATATGCTGCACACACTAACCTAGATGTTGCGCCAGATGGTGTAAATGATTTATTAGCACATGCCTTAGAGCTTACAAACCTCGAGGTACTTGTTCCGACATATGAAGACAAATTGAAAAAGTTAGTAGTATTTGTACCAGCGGAACATGAAAAAACTGTTAGGGAAGCGATTGGAAAAGCAGGTGCTGGTCATATAGGAAATTATAGCAATTGTGCTTTTACCACTAAAGGTGAAGGAAGTTTCTGTCCATTAGAAAATACGAACCCTTTTATAGGTGAGGAAGGGAAATTAGAAATTGTTTCGGAAGTTCGTTTAGAAACAATACTCCCTGAGTCACTTCAAAAGAGGATTGTACAAGCTATGATTAAAGCACACCCTTATGAAGAAGTTGCATATGATATTTATCCATTAGATAATTCTGGTCTAAGTCTTGGATTAGGTCGAGTAGGTCAAGTAAAAGAGGAGACTACTCTTAAAGAATTTGCTGAGTACATAAAAGTAAACCTCGATGTTGAACGGGTAAGAATGGTTGGTGACCCAAACTCAATAGTGAAAAAGGTGGCAGTTTTAGGCGGGGATGGCAACAAATACATTCAGCAGGCGAAGAATAAAGGTGCTGATGTATATATAACAGGTGACTTGTATTTTCATGTTGCCCAGGATGCATTAATGCTAGGATTAAATGTAATAGATCCTGGACATCATGTTGAAAAGGTTATGATCAAAGGGGTTTCATCTAAACTAGGGGACATGTGTAAAGAAAAAAAGTTTGCTGTTAATGTCTTTGGATCTGTGATTGATACAAATCCATTTATATTTGTATAATGTAATGGTTAGTTACAACTTACCGGAATGGAAAAATTTAATACAAAAACCCCATTACTCTCTATGCATATAAGAGTAATGGGGTTTTTTATCAAAAGTGATCTTAGTTAACTTTTAATTTTCACCTTAGGAAGAATCTTAGATAATGGAACTCGTTGGTCAAGATTCCATGTTGATTCGTCTTCATTATTATATTGCTCAAGAAACTGTATGACTTTTTTTGTAATGGGTGTAGGTGTTGATGCACCAGCTGTAACAGCAACTGTATTAACGTTTGTTAACCACTCGAGTTTAAGTTCACTTAAGTCTGAAATTCGATAAGCTGTAGTACCTGCAATTTGTTCCGATACTTGAGCTAGTCGGTTTGAATTATTACTTTTAGGATCTCCAACAACAATGGTTAAATCGGCTTCCTTAGCTTGTTCGGCAACAGCTTCTTGACGAACTTGGGTCGCTAAACAAATTTCACGATGGATTTCGACATGTGGATATTTTTCTTGTACTCTATCCATAATATCTGCAACATCCCATTGACTCATTGTGGTTTGGTTTGTAACCGTGATTTTTTCATTTTGAATGGATAGTTGATTTACATCTTCAATCGTTTCAACTAAATGGACAATTTCTGGTGCTACACCAACTGCGCCCTCAGGTTCAGGATGACCCTTTTTCCCTATATAAATCACATGAAATCCTTGAGCCTTTTTTTCAAGGATAAGGTCATGTGTTTTTGTTACATCTGGGCAGGTAGCATCGAGTGTCACTAGTCCCTTTTCTTTAGCTATTCTTCTAACTTCTGGTGATACACCATGTGCAGTAAAAACAATCGTACCTTGATTCACTTTTTCTAGGATTTCTAAGCGATTCGTGCCATCAAGAGTAATGATTCCATCCTCCTCAAAAGCATCTGTAACATGTTTATTATGAACAATCATTCCCAAGATATAGATTGGTCGGGGTAAAGATTTATCTAAAGCAGCGTTTTTTGCAATAACCATAGCATCAACAACGCCGTAACAATAACCACGTGGAGCAATTTTTATAACATCCATTTTAGTGCCTCCTTAAGAGATCAAAAAGGGAAAAACCTACCCCTTTTAAGTAAAAAAAAGCCCAAAAGCGGCTTTTTCATTTTAATATTCTCTTAATATTATAGCTAATATCTGAGGATATTACAAAGAGGAATATCCTCAGATATATAATTTAGGTTTAGATCGAGATGTAGTGGACGATGGATTTTTATTCTCAGGCAGTGTATTAACTTCTTCATTTGCTAATTTAGAGACAGATTTATTAGATGACAGTTTTCTAGGTTGATTATTCTCAACATTTTTTTCTTCAAATTGTAAGTTTGTTTCATTATCTTCACTAGTTTCAACTGAAGGTTTTGTGTCACTGACATCAGATTCAACAATGTCATCATTGTCATCGCTGACCGTGTCACCATTCTTTAATTCACGGTAGATCTTAATCATTGCGGGTAAGTTTTTAACTAATGGACCATATTGCTGTACCATCGGTGTTACTTGTTGGGCCATTCCTAACACCTTTTGAACGTTACCAAGCATCCCGGATATATTTGCTGGATTAGTTAAGCCTTGTAATGCACCGGAGGCTCTAGTGGCTCCTGCAGCACCCTGGATCATTCCTTGGGGGTTTGCTCCAGCACTAACACCCTGACTTCCAGGCATAAAACGTGAAATCAATCCTTTTAATCCACCGCTCCTAGTGGGTATTTGTTGACCAATTTGGCCACTGCCCATAATTGGACCTTGAAAAGGTGGCCGTCCCATTTGCATTTGACCCTGTTGTGGAAAAAAACCTCTTGTACTCATGGGAGGCCTCGGTCTTTGTGGAAACATAATGATAATTTCTCCTCTCAAAGTAAACTACTTTATTGATAAACTATGCCGAAGACAAAGAAATGGTATCCCATTTCTTTCATGATTAAAGGTTCTTTTCTAAAAGTTTTTGCTATAGCACGACCAAGCATATGACATAGTAATTAAATGAAACGTGCAAGAAAACTTACTTAATAAACAATTTTTACAAAAATTGTTTATTGAAAAGTCCATAAAAAGGGGCGGTAAGAACAATCCAATCATTGAAAATATAAGCTAGATAAATTCTAACGCATTTGAAAGGGTATTTTAAGTTCGGAGAGAATTCGCTTTGCGGTGCGAGATATGTCAGGTGCTTGCGCTTCCTGCCGTATAAGTTATAATGTAATGATGGAATGATAAAAGATATACACCCTTTTTAATGAGTGTGTCAAAGCTTTATCATAAAGGAGATGACATAAATGGTACAAACAAAATTTGAACGCTTTTCATTAAAGCCGTTTATTATAGAGGCAATAACAAAGGAATTAAACTTTTTTGAACCAACAGAAATTCAAGAAAGACTTATCCCTTCTATTTCAAGAGGCGAGAGTGCGATAGGTCAATCACAAACAGGTACTGGGAAAACACATGCGTACCTGTTACCATTGTTAAACAAGATTGACGTAGAAAAAAGAGAAGTACAAGTCGTTATCACAACTCCAACAAGAGAACTAGCGACACAAATTTATAATGAGGTTGTTAAAATTATTTCTTTCTCGGAGGAAGAAATTGTCGCTAAGTGCTATATTGGAGGAACCGATAAACAACGTACGATCGACAAATTAAGGAATCAACCACAGATAGTAGTTGGGACACCTGGTAGAATTAACGATCTTGTGAAGGAGCAAGCGTTAATTGTTAATAAGGTTCGCACACTGGTTGTCGATGAGGCAGATTTAATGCTTGACATGGGATTTATTAAAGAAGTGGATATGATAGCTGTACAAATGCCAGATAAGCTCCAAATTCTTGTGTTTTCAGCGACAATCCCTGAAAAGCTTAAACCATTTTTGAAAAAATATTTAGAAAATCCAAAATTTACTCACGTTGCACCTAAACAAGTAACAGCAGCAAAAATTGAGCATGTATTAGTTCCAGTAAGACATCGAGACAAATACAAACTTGTCTATGATATTTTAGTGGATTTTAATCCCTTTTTAGCCATCGTTTTTACCAATACGAAAAAAAATGCGGATGCAGTAGCTGATGCCCTTTTAGAAAAGGGATTAAAAGTTGGAAGAATACACGGTGACCTTTCTCCTCGTGATCGTAAAAAAATGATGAGACAAATTAATGACCTAGAATTTCAATATGTAGTCGCAACAGATTTGGCAGCTCGTGGTATAGATATAAAGGGTGTAAGTCACATTCTTAACTATGAGATTCCTACGACAGAGTTAGATTTCTATATTCATCGTGTAGGAAGAACTGCTCGTGCAGGTAGCTCAGGAATAGCGGTTACATTGTTTGAAACATCTGATGAAGATGCATTAAACAAATTAGAGAAGTTAGGAATTGAATTTGTAAATAAAGATTTTGTTGGTGGAGAATGGAAAGATCTAGATGATCGTAAACGCCGTCAAAAAAGAGGTAAACTTGCTAACAGTGCAGATGCTGTAGCCAAAACGATGGTACAGAAGCCAAAACAAGTTAAACCTGGTTATAAAAAGAAAATGAATCGTGAAATGGATCAAATTAAAAAGAGAAAAAGAAGATTAGATAAGCGAAGTAAATAGGGGGAAGAAGGATGCTAAAGATTGGTTCACATGTATCAATGAGTGGTAAAAATATGCTCTTAGCTGCTAGTGAAGAAGCGGTATCTTACGGATCTAATACATTTATGATCTATACAGGAGCACCACAAAACACAAGACGTAAGAAAATAGAGGATTTAAATATTGAAGCTGGACAAGCTCATATGAATGCAAATGACATTGATGAGATTGTTGTTCATGCACCATATATTATTAATGTGGGTAACTCTGTCAATCCTGCTACGTTTAAGCTTGGTGTTGACTTCCTTCGATCAGAAATTGAACGTACACATGCATTAGGTGCAAGACAAATCGTTCTACATCCTGGAGCACATGTAGGGGCAGGAGCTGAGGTTGGGATTAATAAGATCATTGAAGGTCTGAATGAAGTATTAGAACAAGACCAAGAAGTACAAATTGCTTTAGAGACAATGGCTGGAAAAGGGACTGAATGCGGACGTTCCTTTGATGAACTAGCAAAAATTATTGATGGTGTTACACATAATCAACATTTATCGATATGTTTTGATACATGTCATACACATGATGCGGGATATGATATCGTCAATGATTTTGATGGGGTTTTGGAGCAATTTGATTCAATTATTGGTCTTGAACGTCTCAAAGTACTACATATAAATGATAGTAAGAATCCTGTTGGAGCAAGCAAAGATCGCCATGAAAATATAGGGTTTGGCCATATTGGATTTGAGGCATTAAGTAAAGTGATTCATCACCCTTCATTACTTAATGTGCCGAAAATTTTAGAAACACCTTATGTAGGTGAAGACAAGAAGTACAAAAAGCCACCCTATAAATTCGAAATTAATATGTTAAAAGAACAAACATTTGATGAAAAGTTGTTAGAAAAAATAATTAATCAATAAAGCTCTTTTCTCAAAGATTGCTGCGCAAACTAGTTGAAGCTGTTTTCAAAGATGATCACTGAGAGCATCTAAACGAAAAGAGGAAAACTTAAGTCTGAATATAGAAATGAGTGTGTTTTTAATAACAACCTGCTTTTCTAAAATCACAATAAAAGATCATAATAAAAGGCTTACCTCGGAGAATTTACTTCCGGAGTAAGCCTCTTATTTCGTGTTCATAAGCTGTAAGTATTTAATTAGTGAATTTTTGAAATATTAGATTTACCTGTTGAGCTGTTTGTGGTGAGGTAATAGTAGAAATTTTTTCTAAAAGCTGCTTTCTCTCATTTTGGTTAAAAATATTGATGTTTTGGCCATGCATTGTTTTTACTACCTCTGCAGCCTGGGCTCGACCGATCGAAACGTTAAATTGTTTAGCGTACTGCATAAGCTCCTCTACAGATATATTGTTAAGTTTTTGGTTAATAATTCTCTGAAATAAGATCATTTTCAAACCTCCCTCTCAAACAATGTATGGAGGTTTCATTAAAATGTGCTATCCTGTTTATTTAAAAAACTTTCTTTACATGTTAAAGATTAACCTGTATAATTTATTTGTTATAAAGGAATTTCTTTTTCTTGATTTTAAATCGTAACGATTCTTAATTCGAAAAGGATGAAGAACAATGAAACAACCAATTATTGAAATGAATCACGTGAATTTCACATATGAAAGGCAAAGAGTATTAGAAGATATTAATATAATTGTGGAACAAGGTAGCTTTTTAGGACTAGTTGGACCAAATGGTTCTGGTAAAACAACCTTATTAAAATGCCTGTTAGGATTGTTGAAACCGCAGAGCGGTGAAATTATGCTGTTCGGCCAATCTATCCAAAAGTTTAAAAATTGGCATGAAATTGGATTTGTATCTCAAAAGGCCAATAGCTTTAACACAGGTTTTCCTGCCTCTGTATTTGAGGTTGTTTCTAGTGGTTTAACCTCTAAATTAGGTTTATTTAAATTTATGAGTCAGGAAGATCGTAAAAATGTTTATCAGGCAATTGAAGCTGTCGGGTTATCTGAATTTACTAAGCGAAATATTGGAGAGCTTTCAGGAGGGCAACAGCAGCGGACTTTTATTGCACGTGCCATTGTTAGTAATCCGAAGCTATTAATCCTAGACGAGCCAACTGTAGGCGTAGATGCTCAAACTGTGGAAAGCTTTTATGAAATGCTGACACATTTGAATCAGAATTTAGGTATTACTCTCATTTTAGTTACTCATGATATAGGAACAATTACTGATAAGGTCTCACATGTGGCTTGTATAAATAAACATTTACATTTTCATGGGAATGCTTTGGAATTTGAATCACTAAAGGAAAAGGAAATGTCCGATTTTTATGGACATTCTATACATGTGTTAACACATGACCACTCCCATTAATGGAGGATATACTATGTTAAGTAGCATTTTTGAATATGAATTTTTACAAAATGCCTTTCTATCAGGCATGCTAATCGGATTAATCGCTCCACTCCTAGGTGTTTTTGTTGTCGTAAGGAGAATGTCACTAATTGCAGATGCCTTAAGTCATGTAACGTTAGCTGGAATAGCGGCTAGCCTTTTACTAGAAAAAAAGGTAGCCTTTTTCACTGGTTTGAACCCTATCTACCTAGGCATGGCTTTTTCGGTGACAGGATCCCTATTTATTGAAAAACTCCGAACTGTATATAAGCATTATCAGGAACTCGCGATCCCAATTATTTTATCAAGTGGCGTAGGGATAAGTGTAATTTTTATCTCATTAGCGGACGGATTTAACACGGATCTATTTAGTTACTTATTCGGGAGCATCAGTGCAGTAAGCCGAACAGACTTAT
Source organism: Metabacillus sp. GQ13 (assembly GCF_059758525.1). Lineage (NCBI taxonomy): Bacteria > Bacillati > Bacillota > Bacilli > Caryophanales > Bacillaceae > Metabacillus > Metabacillus sp. GQ13. The sequence continues at coordinate 312,451 of NZ_JCAXET010000005.1, read as the reverse complement.
TTGTAATAATTGTAATTACTGTTCTTGTAATCGTTATGATATTCCTATTGTATAAGGAACTCTTCTTGTTGTCTTTTGATGAAGAACATGCCACAGCATCTGGTATACATGCAAAATGGATTCACTTTATATTTATCTTAATCGTTGCTTTAGTAATTGCAGGGTCGATGAGAATTGTCGGTATCCTCTTAGTTTCGTCGTTAATGACGCTTCCGGTAGCAGCAAGTATTCGTATTGCAAAAGGTTTTAAACAAACTATTTTCTTTTCTGTACTATTTGGTGAAATTTCTGTTATTATTGGATTATTCCTAGCTTATTATTTAGATTTAGCTCCTGGAGGAACGATTGTTATCTTATCTGTACTTATCCTTATTTTGGCAATTTTTTGGAATAAATTAACGAAGGGGAAAGTTTCATGAATGTTCAAGAAGCTCTCGACTTATTAAAGGAAAAAGGCTATAAATATACAAATAAAAGAGAAGAAATGCTTCAACTTTTTGCAAATTATGACAAGTATCTAACGGCAAAAGATGTATTAGAGGTATTAAAGGATGATTATCCTGGGCTTAGCTTTGATACGATTTATCGGAATTTATCACTATTCGCAGATTTAGGTATTTTTGAAATGACTGAGCTGTCAGGGGAAAAACATTTTAGATTCACATGTGATACCATGCATCATCATCATCATTTTATCTGTTTACAATGTGGGAAAACAAAAGAGATACCTGGCTGTCCAATGGGTAATTTAGAAAAAAACTTATCGGGATATGACATTAGTGGTCATAAGTTCGAGGTGTACGGGACTTGTCCACAATGTCATTAAGAACTATTGGCGACAAGCATAAGACGAGCCTGCTGTACGGCTTAGCTTATTACCTAGGTAATAAGGGGTTTAGTTTTCCCCCTCGAGCCAATGGCGCCTTTAATTATGTACAAAGTGAAATATTTCGGAGGCAAAAAAAGAACTCTTTTATAAGAGCTCTTTTTTTTGCCTCTTTATGGTGGACTGGAGGAAGGTGAGGCGCAATTAAATTTGAACTTTACACCATTGTTCGACCCATTCTTTTGCCTCTAACCAATCATTCACCCTAATTACGCCTTTCGGAACAGGCTCTTGATTATATGGAGTATTAAATAAAACAACAGGTATTTGGTGTTCCTCACTTATCATACAGGCATTGTCGTGCTTGTCCTCAAAAAAGATAGAAACATTATTATTTTTTACAGCATCCAACTTATTATGAGTCCCAATTAATTCAATATGATGGTAAAAAAGTTCACGGTCTTTAAACCAGGTGTAAGTTATATCAAGTAAGTGTTTTCTTCTGGCACTAATAAAAAGAAGTTGATGTTCTTCTTTCCATTCGTCTAAAACAGCCTTTGCATGCAAGGCAAGGGGTGCTTCTTGATAAATAATTGGTTCAAACTCATCCATCCATTTCCAAAAATCAGTCTCAGTAATATTTAAAATCTTCGTTAAATCATATTGGATTAAATCATTATAGGTTAGTGATTTATTAAATGATTTATTTAAATATGGTACAAATGTTTTAGGATCTGTAACTGTACCGTCAATATCAATTCCTAGTCGTAGCATAAAATGCACTCTCCCTTGATGATTCCTACTAGTAGTGTACCATAATTGATTTTTAATCGAACAGAAATGTTTTACAGTTATAGTTCCTCTTCAAATGCTCATAATAGTAATGCTTCTTTATTTATGAAAGGAAGGGATCTTAATGGCAGACGAAAACAAGTTCAAAAGTCCAGAACAAGATCGTTTTAGTAACCCTGATTACAGGGGGATAACGCCACTAGATCAAGAAATTGAACGTGATTACAATACAGAGTCAGCAGCTGAAATAGCAGCGCCTGTATATGTGAACAGAAACAATACAAAATCTGATTATAAATCAGAGGATGTAAATCAAGATGGTCAAACAGCAGGTAGAGGAATGGGATTTTTAGCACTTGCAATGTCTATAATTTCATTGTTTTTTTTACCTGTATTACTAGGAGCAGCAGGTATAATCGTTGGTTTTATCGCCCGTAGAAAGGGTGCTAAAACGATCGGTGCTTGGGCAATTGGAATTGGTATCGTTTCCCTTGTCTTAGGAATTTTTATCACGCCATTTTTTTAAAAATGGTTGATAGGGTTAAAATAAGGAAAAAAAAGGAATCGGTTTATCCCCGATTCCTTTTTCTTATGCTTTTAGTTCTGCTTGTTCAGCTCTTTGTTTTGCAAAGTGCTCCTCAGCAATTTTATCTATTTCAATTTTTAATTCCTCAACCATTGTTTTTTCTGGGACCTTACGAATGATTTCCCCTTTACGGAATAGGAGACCCTCTCCACGAGCACCAGCTATGCCGATATCAGCTTCTCGTGCTTCTCCAGGTCCATTTACAGCACAACCTAATACAGCAACCTTAATGGGAGCTTTTATTTTTGAAATGTATTCTTCAACTTCATTTGCGATACTTATCAAATCTATCTCAATACGTCCACATGTCGGACAGGAAATTAAAGTAGCAGCATTAGCAGCCAACCCAAACGATTTAAGTAGCTCACGAGCAACTTTAACTTCCTCAACTGGATCAGCACTCAAGGAAATACGAAGTGTGTTTCCGATCCCTTTATTTAAGATGACTCCTAATCCAGCAGCGCTTTTCACTGTTCCAGCAAAAAGTGTACCTGATTCTGTGATCCCTAAATGGAGGGGATAATCGAATGCCTTTGCAGCTTTTTCGTAGGCCTCAATGGCTAAGTGTACGTCAGATGCCTTCATAGAAACAATAATATCGTGGAAATCTAAGTCTTCGAGAATTTTAATGTGATGTAGTGCACTTTCTACCATTCCATCAGCAGTTGGATAGCCATACTTTTCTAAAATTCTTTTTTCAAGAGACCCAGCATTTACGCCAATTCGAATGGGAATCCCTTTTTCTTTTGCAGCTTTCACGACTGCTTCTACTTTTTCTCTTCTCCCAATATTACCAGGATTAATTCTAATCTTATCTGCTCCACCTTCAATTGCCTTCAGTGCAAGCTTATAATCAAAATGAATATCTACTACTAGAGGTATATTTATTCTTTTTTTAATTTCAGCAATAGCATCCGCTGCTCTTTCATCGGGGCAGGCAACACGAACGATCTGACAGCCAGCCTCTTCCAAACGATTAATTTCAGCTACTGTTGCTTCGACATCATGTGTTTTTGTAGTTGTCATACTTTGGATAACAACTTCATTATTTCCACCAATCGTTAGGTTCCCTACTTTAATTGGGCGAGTTTTAGTACGATGTATAAGTTCACTCACGTGTAAATCGCTCCTTAGTAAAAAATAAATTCTAAATCCTTAACCATCATTATTAATGATACGTGACTTTGTTTATTATTTCTAGTAAATATACTTACCAAAATTCATTTTATAAGGACATATACTAAATAACAAGTATTGATTATTGTTTGTACTCCGGAAATCGATAAGTCTTACCTATTATAATCGATTCTGCTTTCACCTTCGAATTTAAAGTTTCAAAATCCTCAATAAGTCTTTCGATCGATGTAGGCAAACGACCGTGATATTGTTCAGTAATCGATAGTAGGGTATCGCCATTCTTAATTGTTTTCTCGTAGGACGGGACTGTTGGACTATTATTGTCTCTGTTTGAGTTAAGTGATTTTTGCTCAACATTAGTATTTGTCATACTAAGTACAGGAAGAGTACCGACTTTAAGATCGTAGTAAACAATATAACAAAGGAAAAGACCAATTAATAGTAATGAAATTCGTTTCATTTTACTTCCCCCAATAATAATAAACTGATTAGAACATATATATGCTTGTCCTAGTCAATTATTCCACCATACAATAATAGACAAAAAATAGTCATAATGATTCATTGTTAAAATTGAGTCTTATTAACTAATTTAACCAAATGTTTACAAAGGGTTTACACACTCTTAATAATTCCCTGTCATAATTCTAATGGTACTGGAGATAGGGGTGTCAAATGGAAAAACTAAGAATGATTTTCAAAAGGAAAAGTAATAGAGGAAGGAAATACCAGAAAGATCGGGGGAAAATAGAAAATAAGCAATCTTTCTTGTTGAAATTCTCACTTAAAACTAGGCTAATTATAATGGTATTATCCTTATTATTATCGTCATCTAGCTTAATAGGCCTTACATCCTATAGTAAATCTAAAGAAACAACGATGGAAATTATCGAGGATCGTCTATATAGAGAGGTAAATACAACCTCTGATATCATCCAAAATTTAGCTTTTGCTTATGTTGGTGACCAAGAAGAATTTATCAATCGTGTAAATGGAGTTGTGATGCCAAGTCAATCAACTGCACTCATTCAAGATGGGTTACCAGCAACGTTCTTCTTAGTGACTAAAGAAGGTGCGAAGCCAATGGCTATTAATAAAGTACCAGAAATGAAATTAACAAATAAACTTGCTGACGAAATAGTGGCAATGGATCATGGTGTCCTATATAAAAAGATAGGAGGAAAAGAATACACCTTAACCTTTAAAGAAATACAAGAATTAAAAGGAATCTATCTTATTATCGTACCAACGGATAAATATATGGAACCCGTGAATCAATTAGCCATGTTTATTTTTATCGTTTGTATAGTTAGTATCATATTGATGACAATCGTCCTATTCCTCCTCGTAAAAAGTTTAACAAAGCCATTATCGATTTTAAGAGATGCTATGAGGAGAATAAGGGATGGAGACTTATCGCAAGAGGTAACCTTATCAACAACTATTCCAGAAATCAAATCATTAAATAAAAGCTTCAATCAAATGATGAAACATATGCGTGCAATGATCTTACATATAAATAGTACAACTAGTGAATTATTTACAACAGGGGTCAAATTAAAAAAGGCATCAGGTAATGTAATGGTCCAAAACAACCAATTAGTTGAAGCGATAAAAGTGGTAAGAACAGGGGCTGAAGAAACGGCAACTAGCTCAGATGAAAATGTAGAAACGTTTCAGAACGTAAAAAGGGACATAACCAAACTTTTGCAAAATATCGATATTGTTTATGAGAGCGCCACAGATATGAATACCTCTTCAATAAATGGTGAAGCACGTATCTCTGAAATGATTTTATCAATGAATGAGATTGATCATGAATTCCATAAACTAACAACAACAATAAATGGTGTGAAGGATAACTCAATGATTATTAAAAATATTGTTGGTATCATTCAAGCAATAGCAGAACAAACAAAATTTTTAGCATTAAATGCAACCATAGAAGCAGCACATGCGGGTGAGGCTGGAAAAGGATTTGCTGTAGTCGCAAATGAAGTCCGTAAGCTTGCAGAGCAATCATCAAAAGCGACAGAGGATATCACGAGTACAGTAAGAATGATGGAGGAGATTTCCGATCAAGCGGCTAATGAATCAAATGCAATGCAAATAAAAGTTAAATCTCACCTATTAGTAGCTGGTGAATCGAAGGATGCTTTTGATTTATTAATGGATGGAATTTCCAAATTAAATGATGAACTAACTGGCATGAAGGACTATTTACATGTAATTAATAGATCACTACCTAAAATGGAAAGGTCCTCAGAAAATATTGTATTCATATCCCAAGAAACATTAGCAAGTGCAGAAGAAATGCTTGCTTCATCAGAAGGGCAAATTGAGCAAATAAATCAAAACCACGAGATGGGGCTAATTCTTACAGAATTATCGAAGTCACTATCTGACAGTACAAAGTCCTATAGATTAAAATAAAGAACGCGGAATTTTCCACGTTCTTTATTTTGTCTTATTATTGTACTTGTGCTGTTTTAGGTTTTTTTGAAGGAGGTACCTCTTTCAAAACTAAGTATAGGACAATTAAATGAACAAACCAATTTATTAAGAAACCACCAGGTACAATTACTTGTAAGAAATCCATGATAAAGAAAAAGATTGTTGCTAATGTTGTAGCATATGCCGAAATAACCCATATTTGTTTGAAATTCAATTTTCTTTGTAAGCTATTCTTAAGGCCCAAGCCAAATAAAGCTAAAATTGTCACGCCAATGAATTTGATAAATGCCCCAAATAAAAACATAACTACAACTAAAATTGAAAGAATAATAGGTAATAATTGATCGAGTTGTTTTGAAAGATCAATTAGGTCTTCTTTCGATAATGACATATCCAATATACTATATTCTTGCGATTGTGATTGGCCATTTGCAGCAAATACAAAGCGATCCTTTAAGATACCGATTGCATTCTCTTTTGCTTCTATTTCTTCTACACCATATGTTCCCGTATCATCTAGTATGACAATAAAGTCATCCTGCTTAATTTCAATAGGTTTTTCTGAGTCGACTGTAAGTTCGCCATCGTCAATTGAAAAGGATGGCAATTCCTCACGTAAGGTTACATCAAATTCTTTTAACCCATCTGTTAAGCTATTGGTAAAATGAAATGCAGTGGGAATAGTACTTAGTAAAGCCAACATAAATACATATAATATCGTTTTCCCTATCCCTTGAAAACGAAAAGTAGAGATAAGCTTTGGCGAGTAAATACTAACATAAAATTGTTTAAATACATTCATGAACAAAAGACACATCCTTCTTATTTGTACGCTTATATTTTATATCCCACACGAGGATATTACAAGAAAAGAACTAAATAATTGCAATTCTATGTATGAAAACGCTTATTATTAAATAAATATTAAATTTTTGAAAAGAATTGTAGAAAACATCTTTACAATAAAACGTTAAATCGTTAATAATTGTAAGGGTTGTAGATGTTTGTCGACTTAAGGCGAATAAAAACGAGGGGTTGAAAATTTTGGAACTAGATATCCAGAAGATGATATTTGAATTTGTTGGTGGTCTGGGGATATTTTTATTTGGTATCAAATATATGGGGGACGGACTTCAACGATCTGCAGGTGATAAACTTAGAGATATATTAGATAAGTTTACGACCAATCCTATAATGGGTGTTTTAGCAGGTATCATTGTAACAGTATTAATTCAATCTAGTAGTGGTACAACAGTTATAACTGTTGGGTTGGTTAGTGCAGGATTTATGACATTAAGACAGGCGATCGGTGTCATAATGGGTGCAAATATCGGAACTACTGTCACTGCGTTCATTATCGGTATAAATGTTTCAGATTATGCCTTACCTATAATTTTTGTTGGAGCTATTATGCTTTTTTTCTTTAAAAATAAACGTGTACATAACTTTGGTCAAATTGTTTTTGGCTTTGGTGCCTTGTTCTTTGGTCTTGAACTAATGGGTGACGGTATGAAACCATTAGAAGGTCTTCAGGCATTCCATGAATTAACATTAAGTATGAGTGCAAGTCCATTATTAGGTGTAGTTGTTGGAACAGTATTTACTGTAGTAGTTCAAAGCTCAAGTGCTACGATTGGAATCCTTCAGGAATTATTTAGTCAAGGGCTAATTGACATAAATGCAGCATTACCAGTCCTTTTCGGTGATAATATTGGAACAACAATTACTGCTGTATTAGCATCAATTGGAGCGTCAATTGCTGCAAGACGTGCAGCATTAACACATGTCATTTTTAATTTAATAGGTTCTACAGTTTTCTTGATTTTTTTGCCCTTATTTACAATCTTTATCGAGTATTTACAAGGTTCAATGGAACTGAATTCAGAAATGACGATCGCATTTGCACACGGTACGTTTAACATGACAAATACGTTAATCCAGCTACCATTTGTTGGAGTGCTTGCTTGGATTGTAACAAAGCTTATTCCTGGTGAGGACTCAATGATTGAATATAAACCAAAACACCTTGATCCGATTTTTATAGAACAATCTTCTTCTATTGCTTTAGGACAAGCAAAGGAAGAAGTACTTCGAATGGGTCATTTTGCAACGATCGGATTAGAGGAATCGAGCTTATACCAACAGACATACTCACAAAAGCATGCAGATACAGCGACGCAACTAGAGGATGCTATAAATAACTTAGATCGAAAAATCACCGATTATTTAATTTTAATTTCAAGAAGCGAAATGTCCACTGCTGAATCAGAAGAGCATAGCATGTTAATGGATACAGTTCGAGATATTGAACGAATTGGGGACCATTTTGAGAATGTTGTTGAATTAGTTGCTTTCCAGTTAACAAATAAAGTAAAGTTATCAGATTCAGCTAAACAGGACTTAGATGATATGTTTAACTTAACAATTCAAACCTTAAAAGATGCTTTAACAGCTTTAGATGATAAAGATACAGCTTTGGCAACACAAGTACAGAAATCGGAAGATCAAATTGATAAAATGGAACGGACTTTACGTAAGAAACACATTTTAAGAATTAATGAGGGTTCTTGCACGGGTTCATCTGGTATTGTGTTTGTAGATATTATTAGTAATCTAGAACGAATCGGAGACCATTGTGTAAATATTGCAGATGCAGTTTTAGGTTATAAAGATTAATATATGTGAAATAAGCTATACTTAAGGGGTTGACCGATTTAGTCAACCTTTTTTCTAATCCAAAGTATGGAGGTCAAAATGGAATATCTGTATTGGGCATTTATCATCATCCTGTTTATTATTGCGTTTGTTGGATTAGTCTATCCAATCATTCCTAGTGTTGTTTTTATTGTGGCTGGTTTTATTTTATATGGATTTCTATTTAAATTTACAAATTTATCTATTATATTTTGGATTATTGAAGGCATATTTGTAGCCGTACTTTTTAGCGCCGATTATTTAGCAAATCTAGTTGGAGTTAAGAAGTTCGGAGGTAGTAAGGCGGCGGTTTGGGGAAGTACGATTGGTTTATTAATCGGTCCTTTCGTCATACCAATTATAGGGATACTTATCGGCCCTTTTGTAGGTGCTGTAATTGCGGAACTACTTGTACATAAGAAAAGTTTTACTGATTCAATAAAAATTGGAATTGGATCACTAATAGGATTTATTTCCGGTGTAATTGCTAAAGGGTTTATTCAAATAATTATGATTGGTTATTTCATAGTGAAGATTTTATAAGGTTTTAAGACCAAATGCTCTTCACTAACTCATATTTATTTTGTACAAAGAAAGTTTCTCAATAATACGTAGTAAAAGAATATCTCATTTACATAAATTGATAAAAAAGTACAAATGATACATGTGTTTGAAAGCATTTCAATTGAAAGAGACAGACAATTTTGGTAACCTAAGAATTGAAAGCTAAACTAAAGCTTTGCATACATATTAAAGGAGGAAATAATAATGGCTTATGAATTACCTCAATTACCTTACGCGTACGATGCACTAGAACCACATATTGACAAGGAAACAATGAATATTCATCACACTAAGCATCATAACACTTACATCTCGAACGTTAACGCAGCTCTAGAAGGTCATGCTGATCTTGCAAGCAAAAGCGTAGAAGAATTAGTATCTAATATAGATGCTGTTCCTGAAGCGATCCGTACAGCAGTTCGTAACAATGGTGGTGGACATGCTAACCATAGTTTATTCTGGACAATCTTATCTGAAAACGGTGGTGGAGATCCATCAGGTGACCTTGGAGAAGCTATTAACGCTAAATTTGGTAGCTATGAAAACTTCAAAGAAGAATTCGCTAAAGCTGCTACAACTCGCTTTGGTTCTGGTTGGGCTTGGTTAGTAGTAAACAATGGTGAGTTAGAAGTGACAAGTACTCCAAATCAAGATTCTCCATTAATGGAAGGTAAAACTCCAGTTCTAGGATTAGATGTATGGGAGCATGCATACTACCTAAATTACCAAAATCGTCGTCCAGACTACATTGCTTCTTTCTGGAATGTAGTAAATTGGGATGAAGTAACAAAACGATACAATGCTGCTAAATAATCACTGATAAAGAAGAGTGGACCTAAATTAGGTTCACTCTTCTTTTTTATGATCTCTTTTCTAACATCCTCCGAGTAAACTTATTTTACACACTGATGGATATTCATGTATTTATTCCTTTGATCCTACAGTAAAAAATCCTATGACATTCCTTGTACAAAATAATTAACTTCCTTCTTCTTTCAAAACTTCTATTTAGGAAAGATCAATTGTAGGAAAGATACATATCTGCAAATTGATAAGACAGACTATGTAGTAGAAGTTGAAGGGGAGTAATTTTTATGTCAAAGATACAAAAACTTATTGGTGATGTAGAAGTTAGCAAAGATTTATTATTATTATTAGTTATTGGTGGCCTGTACTCACTTAGTATTGCTTTGTCAAATACATTTGTTAACGTATATTTATGGAAACAATCAGGAGAATTCCTGGACTTAGGAATATACAATTTATCAATTGTTGTTATGCAACCAATTACCTTTATATTTGCCGGAAGGTTAGCCAAAAAGATAGATCGTGTAGTTGTATTACGTCTTGGGGTCATTTTTTTGGCGATTTTTTTCCTCACAGTTTTAATGATAGGTGATTCTGCTGCTAGTTATCTTATCTTATTGGGGGGGACTCTAGGAGTAGGCTATGGGTTTTATTGGCTAGCCTTTAATGTACTTACATTTGAAATAACCGAACCAGAGACCAGAGACTTTTTTAACGGCTTTTTAGGAATTATTAACTCCACAGCAGGGATGATTGGACCTATCATTGCTGGCTATGTTATCTCAAGACTAAAAAACTTTTCAGGGTACACAACTATTTTTACAATATCACTGATCTTATTTTCAGGAGCGGTCATTCTTAGTTTCTTTTTGAAAAGAAGACCAGCTTCCGGAAATTACCTATTAAAACGGGTTATTAAAGAAAGGAAAAACGATAGGAATTGGAAACTTATTACAAGTGCGCATTTTTTTCAAGGACTACGAGAAGGAACATTTGCTTTTGTCATAGGTGTATTTGTTTTTATTGCAACTGGTAGTGAGTTAGCTTTGGGGAAATTTGGTTTAGTCAATTCGAGTGTAGCCCTGATCGCATATTACACAGCTACTAGAGTTATTAAAAAGACAACAAGGAAAAAATTTATACTCATAGGTGGGATTTTTCTCTATCTTTCCATTTTTGTCATTTTATTCGATTTATCCTACCAAAAGCTACTTATTTATGCTGTATTAATTGCGATTGGGTATCCAATGCTCCTTGTTCCTTATACATCCTTATCATATGATGTCATCGGTCGTGCCTGGAATATTGCAAAAGCACGTATTGAGTACATTGTTGTGAAAGAAATTTTCCTGAATGCTGGTCGTATTGTTTCTATAATAGGGTTCATTATTGCTGTTGTATTCTTCGATGAAAAGCAAAGTATCCCCATCTTATTAGCGATTATTGGTACAGGACACATAGTGATATACTTTTTTATAAGAAACGTACGTTTAGAAGACAGTCCAAAACCAATAGAAGAAACGGGGCAAAAGCCGATTCGCAAAACGAATCTTGTGGATGGTGATAGTGGTGCTTAAGCATGTTTTAAAACAAAATATAAAAGACAGAAGAAGAGGTATTTAGCATTTTGCTGAAGCCTTTTTTTTATGGACTCGTTTAAACCTACTATTAAGCGTCATTCTGTGTTTGTCGATACTTTGTTCCCTAAAAGGTACAAAATATGACAATCTCCATCACGAATTTACAAAACATTTACAATTAATTAAAACGGGATTAATACTCTAGAGTTATTCTAATACACGTAGGACAAAACATATCACAATATATCTAGGGGGAATAAAAAAATGAAGAGTTTTAAATTTCTATCGTTATCAATTATGATTTCATCATTACTTGTATTTGCAGCAGCTTGTGGAAATAGTGAGGATGCATCTTCAGGAGAAAGTGGTACAAAAACTACTGAAAATAGCGAACAAAAAGAAGAGAACGGTGAAGAAGCAGTTGAATTAGAAGGTGAAATTGGAATTGATGGGTCTTCTACTGTAGCACCAATTGGTGAAGCAGTATCTGAAGAATTTTCAGTTGACCATCCAAAAGTACAAGCACCAATTGGAATTTCTGGTACTGGTGGTGGATTTGAGAAATTTACAGCAGGAGAAACTGACATTTCAGAAGCTTCTCGTCCAATAAAGGATGAAGAAAAAACAGCTGCAGCAGATAAGGGAATAGAATTCACTGAATTTCAAGTAGCCTATGATGGATTATCTGTTGTTGTTAATAAAGAAAATGACTTTATTGATCAATTAACAGTTGAAGATTTAAAGAAACTGTGGATTGAAGATGGTGCTACAAAAAAATGGTCAGATATTAACTCTGAGTGGCCAGCTGAAGAAATTAAATACTTTTCTCCAGGTGCAGATTCAGGAACATATGACTATTTCAATGAAGTAATCTTAGAAGACGAAGCTATTGTTAAAGCAGCTACATTATCAGAAGATGATAATACGTTAGTTAAAGGAGTAACAGGTGATAAAAATGCCATTGGTTACTTTGGATATGCATATTATTTAGAAAACAAAGACAATTTAAAAGTTGTTCCGATTGTAAATGAAGCAGGTGAAGCTGTTGAACCAACTAATGAAACAGTTGAATCTGGAGATTATAATCCACTTTCACGCCCATTATTCATTTATGTAAATAATGCTTCAATAAAAGATAAAGAACATGTATCTGAATACGTTAAATTCTACCTAGAAAATGCTGGAGCACTTGCAGAGGAAGTTGGTTATGTATCTCTTCCTGAGGATGTATATACAACTCAACTTAAAACTCTTGAAGGCTTAAAATAAAAAAAATTCATTCATTTGGCGGATGAGGAGCACTTCAGATGCTTCTCATCTTTCTTCCTTGTTTTGGAAAGGGGTTTTTCAAAATGGCAATGGCCAATGGTCAAAGTGTCCGAGACATTATAAAAGAGAAAAAGTCTAAAAACGGCACAAATCAAATAATAGAAAAAATGGTTCCGGTTATATTATTTCTTTTAGCATTAATTTCAATTTTAACTACATTAGGTATTGTATTAACACTTATATTTGAAACTGTTACATTCTTTAATAGAGTGTCTATTTCTGAATTTTTCACATCAAAAGAATGGTATCCCTTCTTTGAAGAAAATGCCTCTTATGGTATTGCTGCCTTAATCTCAGGAACGTTACTTATTACTGTTATAGCCATCCTTGTTGCAGTTCCAATTGGATTAGCAGCGGCTATTTTCTTGAGTGAATATGCATCAGAACGTACTAGACGAATCATTAAACCGATTTTGGAAGTATTAGCGGGTATCCCAACAATTGTCTATGGTTTTTTCGCTTTAACTTTCGTTACACCATTATTACAAAAGCTACTTCCTGACCTAGCTCTTTTTAATGCGCTAAGTCCTGGTATTGTGGTAGGTATTATGATTATTCCAATGATTGCCTCATTATCAGAGGATGCGATGAGTGCAGTTCCTAACTCAATGAGAGAAGGGGCTTTAGCATTAGGAGCAACGAGATTTGAGGTAACCATGAAGGTAATCGTTCCTGCTGCTATGTCAGGTATTGTTGCTTCATTTGTATTAGGTATTTCTCGTGCCATTGGGGAAACAATGATTGTTTCATTAGCTGGTGGCGCTACTCCAAAGTTAACGTTTGACCCAACAGAATCAATCCAAACGATGACTGCTTATATCGTTCAGGTTAGTTCAGGTGATGCTGGTTATGGAACGACGGTTTATTACAGCATCTATGCAGTGGGAATGACATTGTTCTTATTTACTTTAGCTTTGAATCTAATAGCGCAATATATTTCTCGACGCTATAGGGAGGAATACTAATATGAAAATGATTGATCAACAGCTTGTCACAAAAAAAATGGGTTCACGACTAGCGATAAATCAAAGTTTTAAAGGTGTGTTTATAGCTGCGACATTATTGGCACTCGTTGTACTAGCTATCCTCTTATATCGGATATTCACTCAAGGGTCTAGTCATTTTTCTCTAGAATTTTTCCAAAATTACGCATCGAGGAGACCCGAACAATCTGGAATAAAAGCAGCAGTTGTTGGCTCTTTATGGGTGATGGGAGTGACAGTTCCAACAGCGCTAATTTTGGCAGTAGGGACAGCAATTTACTTAGAGGAGTATGCGAAAAAGAACAAAATCAATGCGTTTATCAAAACGAATATATCTAACCTGGCTGGTGTTCCTTCAATCGTTTTTGGATTATTAGGTCTGACTGTCTTTGTTCGGTTTTTTAACCTGGATCGAAGTATTTTAGCAGGTGGTTTAACGATGGCACTTCTTGTACTACCTGTTATCGTGGTAGCTTCTCAAGAAGCGATTCGATCGGTTCCAAAAGATTTACGGGAAGCATCTTTTGGAATGGGAGCAACAAAATGGCAAACCATTTTAAGAGTCGTTTTACCGGCAGCAATTCCTGGAATCGTTACAGGGAGTATATTAGCCTTTTCAAGGGCAATTGGAGAAACGGCTCCCTTACTTGTAGTAGGTGCATTTGCCTTCGTAAATTACTTGCCTGATAATGTGATGAGTACTTTTACTGTAATGCCAATTCAAATATACAACTGGGCTTCGAGACCACAGCCGGAATTCCAAGAGGTTGCCGCAGCCGGTATTATCGTCTTGTTTATTTTCTTAATTGTCATGAATTCTATCGCAGTATTCATTCGTAATAAGTTTCAAAAGCGTTACTAATTAGTTTATAATGGAGGGGTTTTCGTTATGGAGAGTGTAAAAATTAAAAGAGAGAACACACAAATTTATGACTTAAATGAAAAAAAGAATGTTGTTTATAAAACGGATAATTTAAACCTTTGGTATGGTAAAGATCAAGCGTTAAAAAATATAGATCTAGAAATTCTTGAAAATGATGTGACGGCTATTATAGGACCCTCTGGTTGCGGGAAATCAACATATATTAAGACGCTTAATCGTATGGTCGAATTAATACCGGTGGTTCGAACGTCTGGACAAATCATCTATCGTGGAAAGAATATTTTTGATAAGTCCTATGGTGTTGAAGAACTGAGAACACAGGTGGGGATGGTGTTTCAAAAACCAAATCCATTCCCTAAATCTATATATGAGAATATAGCATATGGCCCTAAAATTCATGGTATTAGAGATAAAAAACTTATTGATCAAATTGTTGAACAAAGTTTAAGGGGTGCAGCTATTTGGGATGAAGTCAAAGATCGTTTAAAGGAAAATGCTTACGGTCTTTCTGGTGGACAGCAACAACGTCTATGTATTGCGCGTTGTTTAGCTATTGAGCCAGATGTTATTTTAATGGATGAACCAACATCTGCACTTGATCCGATATCTACGCTTAAAATCGAAGAATTAATACAGGAATTAAAACAAAACTATAGCATTATTATTGTGACACATAATATGCAACAGGCCGCACGTATTTCCGATCGTACAGCATTCTTTTTAAATGGAGAAGTTGTTGAATACACTGATACAAATAGTCTGTTTTCAAATCCTAATGATAAACGAACGGAAGATTACATCACAGGACGATTCGGTTAAAAAGTTGTATGAATACCATTTAGCTGATTAGTATCAGACTATAAACCTATAAACAAATGAGTCGTGCAAACTATTAAATAGGCACGACTCATTTTATTTAATGAGAATATCAACTAGGGGAGAAGAGGGAGGCTTGATTTCATGAGCGTAACAAGGGGAAGATTTGATTCCGATTTAAAGATTCTTAGAGATAAATTGATTGAAATAGGTAGTCTTACTGAAATTGCTCTGGGAAAGGCAATTTATGCATTAGAATATAAACATATAGAAGATGCTTTAGAGATAATTAGTGAAGATGCCAGAGTTGATGATCTCGATGAGGAGATTAATGAATTAGCGATAATCTTAATCGCAAAGCAACAACCAGTTGCAGTTGATCTTCGACGAATAATTGTCGCTATTAAAATATCGAGTGACATCGAAAGAATGGCGGATTTTGCTGTTAATATAGCAAAATCAACAATTAGAATTGGTGATGAGCCTTTAGTTAAACCAATTCATACGATCAAAAAGATGCATAAAATAGCATCAGAAATGCTTTCATTATCTATTAAAGCTTATAATGAAGAAGATATCGTTCTTGCAAAAAGAGTTGCAGATATGGATGATCATGTTGATGATCTATATGGTGAAACAATTCAAGATATCTTAACATTAATGGAAACGAAAAAGGACCAATCTGAACAACTTATCCAGCTGTTGTTTATCTGTCGCTATATCGAAAGAACAGCAGACCATTCCACAAATATTTCAGAAGGTATCATGTATTTAGTTAAAGGAAAAAGATATGATCTTAACAGCTAAAGGTCATCAAGATTAAATAAGCGTAATATTTTTGAGGGGATTTTTGTATGTGCAATATATAGTACCTTAGTAGCGTTATCAGAGGATTAAGGGAAATGTTATAGAAAAACAGCCAAAATCACATTGATTTTGGCTGTTTTTTCTTTATTTAGTAATAGCTTCTGCAAGCTGTTTATGGTCCATACCTTTTTGTACTTCAAATGAACCTAGCTGAACCTTTTGATGATAACCACCTTTGATTAAATATTGATCAAATTCAAAAGAGTCAGTTATGATCCCATTTAGTTCTAAAAGATCAGATACTTCACTCGTTGTCATACCAGATTGAATAGTAAGCTTATATTTAACAGCTTCTTCTTTCTTCTCTTCAACAGGTTTTACCTCTTCAGTACTATCTTCTTTAGAAGCTTGTTTCTTTGTTTCTGTTTGTTGGAGTGCTTTATCTTTTGTAGCTAATAATTCCTCGTATTCTTCGGTTGCTATTGAAGTTTGACCCTTATCAGTTAAAAAGGATTTAACTTCCTTTTCTGTAACTTCTTTCTTTACAGCGTCTGCAGTTGCAGATTGCTTATCAGATAAGAGATAGGTTCCACCAAGTACAGAAGTTGCTACAATCATTCCTGCGGCAAACGCTTGAAAACCGGTTTTACTCATGTTAAAACCCTCTCATTCTTTTCAACAATTCCACGGATTTGATCAACTGACATTCCTTCTGATAAAGCAATAGCTTCAAGTGACATGCCTTGGCGATACTTGGCGAAAATTCGCGAAGTATTTGTTTGAGTTTCCTCATTTGAGGGTTTAGGTTGACCCTTAAGAGGGGTATCATTCTGTAAGAGTTCTTCTTCAACAACTCTCATTTTCTTCTTAAGCTTGTAAATTTCTTGCATCGCTGACAATTGTAAATGATCTAGCTCCTGTTCTAGTTCTTTTACATTGTCTCGTTGTAAATAAGATATGCCGATCAGCACGATACTGATAATAAACAAGATAATAATCATTATAATCATTTTTATTCACCTTCTATTGATTATTTCCCTTTAACCTTTATACCATAAAAAGACGTTTTAAAGAAGTCATTTCTTCAGAAAATGTAGGTTTTTGACGTATTTTCTTTGTTAATCTTAGTATTCGCAATAGGCACCAAAAGGGATAGCGTGATAAAATACAGATATCGATAAAGAAGAAAGAAGAGGACCAGACATGAGAATAAGTAATAACAATCACAACATTCGTGGTGGTTTGTCAATTTATGAGGATCAATTAAAAATAATTTCTTATCCTTCTTATCTTCTACTATCCTGGAATATTGCACCTACTACAAAGCTTCTCTTAGAGTATATTTTAGCTGAAGCGTTTTCTGACTTATTAGTAAGGGTTGTTCTTTACAAAGAACGGGAACCTTTACTATTTACTGACTATATTATTAAAGATTTGAATGGTGTTCTACGTTTACCTTTAGTGCAAACGGGAACCTATTTTAGTGAAATAATTGCTATAAACTCACAAAATAATTCGATTACTATTAAAAGATCGAAACCATTAAGCTATTTTCAGAACAAAATGAACAGTAAGGTAGAGATGGATCGGTGGCAACGATACACTGATGACCCTCTTCTTTGGCTTGATTCTTATTCAGGATATACGATTTATGATTAAGCAAATGGTTATAAAAGCGAAACCTGAGTTAACTGTTTTGGTTTTTACAACTGAGTACGGTGATAAAATTGTAGGGGGACTAGGTAGACATGTTACAGACCTTATCTCAGAAGGCTCAAAGCGTGGTATATCGTATATCGTGATTACAGTTTCCAAAGATGATAATGAGTCATACAAAGAAGAAGATGGTGTTCATGTTTATCGTTTACTCCCCATGCAAAAAAAACCTGCAAATTTCTTAGATTATATTCGAAATGTAAATTTCCGTTTTTCTCAATTTGTCTTGCAAGAGTTACCACTATCCTTTGATATTATTCATGCACATGATTGGCTTACAGCTATTGCAGGAATCCAGGTACAGTCACTAATGAAGCGGCCGTTACTATCAACGATTCATGCAACTGAAAAGGGAAGAAAGCTAGCTAAAGATGATATTGTTACAGGACCGATTACAGAGTATGAAAAGGAGCTTATACAGTTTTCAGATCGAATTATTGTCTGTAGTCAATACATGCGGAATGTGCTCTTAGATGATTTTAGCTGCTCAGAAGACAAGATTGAAGTTATACCCAATGGAATCATCGCAAAAAATTATCACGAAACAATAGATTACAACGACGCTCTTAGAACATTTCCTTTTATCCAGTCTTCTTTTATAGTAACCATAGGTAGATTAGTTAGAGAGAAAGGGTTTGAACTTTTAATCAAAGCATTTGCTAAAATACAGCCAACTTTTCCAAATATAAAGCTGGTTATTGCAGGTGTTGGTCCAAATCGATCTGTACTAGAGCAATTAGCACGAGAATTACATATTGGCAATAGAGTGATCTTTACAGGGTTTGTTCAAGAATTAGAGAGAAATACACTCTTGAGATACTGTGAAATGTTGGTGATTCCTAGTTTGTATGAACCCTTTGGAATCATTGCGTTAGAAGGAATGGTTGCTAAAAAGCCAGTTATGGCCTTCAATATCGGGGGATTATCAGAAATTCTTGTAGAAAATAGAGGGATTTTATTAAATGAAGTATCAAGTCATGCACTTGCTGATGGGTTGGATAAATGTTTATCAAAACGTAATCAGCTGAATGATTGTAAGAATGCTTGTATTAAAGCCACAAATTCTACATATAACATGTCTTTACTGATTAATGATACGATTAAAATCTATAGAAAGGTGTTAAAACGTGAATCATAACAAGATCTTCATTCTTTTTATATAAAATACGCAACTAGTTTTTAGAAATAGCTAAAATAAATGAAAATCATGTGGAAAATGTTTAATAACAATGGTATTATATTAAAGTCTGATTTGATTTATTAGTTTTTTTAAGTTTGGAGGGAAAGATACATGCGTGTAAATATTACATTAGCTTGCACTGATTGTGGCGAACGTAACTATATTTCTAAAAAGAATAAACGTAATAACCCAGATCGTCTTGAGCTTAAGAAATATTGTTCAAGAGATAAAAAAATGACAACACACCGTGAAACAAAGTAAGCAGTAGGGATGTTTTATTCCTACTGTTTTTTTTTATGTATTTTTTTACTAGAATTCATTCTTTTTTCAGGAGCACAACATTTAATTTGCCGATTTAGCAATAAATAAAATAACATAATTTTAATGTTACCATGTTTAGTTTCCATATATACTATTATTAGGAGGGTTGGTAGTTATGGAGAAGAGACGATTACGTAAAATTATGAGGGGAAAATTAGATGAGATGTCTGATGACGAGTATTTGCAATTATCAAGTATTATTTACACTCAATTAATTTCTTTATCAATGTGGAAAAAGGCAGAAACGATAGCTATAACCATTTCAACTGGAAAAGAAGTTGATACAAAGATGCTTATTGAAAAGGCTTGGAGTGAAAGTAAACGTATTGTTGTGCCAAAATGTGATCCTACGTCGAATAGTATGGTATTTAGAGAAATCTCTTCCTTTAAGCAACTTGAACATGTTTTTAATAACCTATTAGAACCGAAAGTGGCTGAAACGAATATAATCGATTCAAATAATATTGACCTTATGATTGTACCAGGTATTTGTTTTAATAGAGAAGGCTACCGAATTGGTTATGGTGGGGGTTATTATGATCGGTATTTAGCTAAATACACAGGTAACACATTATCCTTAGCCTTCTCATTTCAAATCGTTGATCATTTACAAATAGAAGATCATGATATCCCTGTATCTACAATTATTACCGAAAGTGAGGTCTTCAACGATTATGCTTGATTTCTCGTTAATTGTTGTTAGCTTAATCATTATAGGAGGGGCCTATGGAGGTTGGTATGTAAAATCTCTAACGACAAGCGGTTCGATCGCAGCTGTCATTGTAGGATTATTGATTTATCAAGCCTTTTCTTATCAGGGTCTATTATTACTAGGATGTTTTTTTTGTAGTTCAAGTTATCTAAGTAAATACCGTCTAGAAAGAAAAATAGGGATGCAGGATATACTTGTCAAAGGGGAACGTAGAGACATGGTCCAAGTATTCGCAAATGGTGGAGTACCAACAATTTTGAGTATTCTTCAAATTATTGGTGTAAATACAAATCATGTATATTTACTATGTTTTTGTATGGCTATAGCGGCTGCCAATGCGGATACATGGGCGTCTGAGATTGGTACTTTAAGCAAACAGAAACCCAGACTGCTTCTTACTTTTAAAAGGGTTGAACGTGGAACATCTGGTGCTGTCTCTTTATTAGGAACAGGAGCATCGATCGTTGGTGCAGCTTTTATAAGTATTATTGCCGTTCTATTGTTTGATTTAACGCTTTCCTCAATGCTATTAATTGTTAGTATCGGTTTTATCGGGAATATCCTGGATACGTTCATTGGACAGACGATTCAAAATAAATATTCATGTACGGTTTGTGAAAAAGTGACAGAAAGACCGTATCATTGTAGCAAACGTGGGGTAAAAACAACTAATTACAGCTTCCTTAATAATGATGCTGTTAACTTCTTATCGATAGCGTTATCAACTTATTTAGGTTATTTGATCTTGACATAAACTGTTCATAAAGTGTTTTATACATAAGGTTGATAATAGTGTAAAATTAAATTGTGAAACATTTCACAAATAACGCAACAAGTGGAAAGGTTTGAAGAAAATGTCTAATCATGTAAATCGTGTTGCACTTACCGGTACAGGTTTTGTTGGATCTAGTTATGCATTTGCAATGTTAAATCAAGGTGTAACAGAAGAGCTTGTCTTAATTGATCTAAACATGGAGAAATCAGAAGGTGACGCGATGGATTTAAATCATGGTTTAGCCTTTGCTCCGAATCCTACAAAAATTTGGTATGGCAGCTATAAGGATTGTAAGGAAGCAGATGTAGTTGTTCTATGCGCTGGTGCAAATCAAAAGCCTGGAGAGACTCGTTTAGATCTAGTGGCTAAAAATTTAAACATTTTTAAATCAATCGTTAGTGATGTAATGGAAAGTGGGTTTGATGGGATTTTTATTGTAGCAACAAATCCTGTTGATATTTTAACCTATGCGGTTTGGAAATATTCTGGTCTACCACAGAGTCGTGTCATTGGTTCAGGTACGATTCTCGATACAGCAAGGTTCCGTTACTTAATTGGTGAACATTTTAATATAGATACACGTAATGTACATGCGTATATAATCGGTGAGCATGGAGATACAGAGCTTCCAGTTTGGAGTCATGCTGATATAGGTGGTATTTCAATAGTAGAAACAATGGTCGAAGAAAAGGAAAAGCTAGATGAGATATTTATCAATGTACGTGATGCAGCATATCACATTATTAATCGTAAGGGAGCAACCTATTATGGGATTGCAATGGGTCTTGTTCGATTAACAAAGGCAATTCTTCATAACGAGAATTCTATACTAACTGTATCTTGTTATTTAGATGGAGAGTATGGTGAGGAGGACGTATTTATTGGTGTACCTGCGATTGTAAGTCGTAATGGAATTCGCAGAGTTATTGAATTGTCTTTAAGTGAGCAAGAGAAAAAACAGTTCGCTCATTCTGCTAAAGTATTAAAAGAAACAATGTCCCCATTTTTTAAAGGATAAAAATAGCCTTTCTTACTAAATATATAAGTAGGAGGGATGTATATGAGACGACTCATTGTACTTGTTGCAGGTGCGCTTGCTTTATATCGATTTCGATATAAAATTGTAAATTATCTATTAGGTCAACCTAATTTACGCAGTTATTTTATTCGACTATCAATGAGAATGCCATTTCTAAGAGAACGTTTTGTTAATCGTGCTTTTCATTAATAAAAACTTCTGAAAATTTTAATTTTATTTTTACCATTATAATGATTAGCTGACTTTTGATAATTTGAAAGTCAGCTTATTTTTACTTGTTGAAATATTCCATATGCTTTTTCATTGATTATCGTCGAGGTATGTTGTGAATATGAGTTTATTTAAGACATACTATAATGCAAATAACTACTTTAAAAAGGTAGTAATCTTATCATTTTTATTAATATCTTGTATAATAATATAAAACTATAATGTCGGAGCGGATTAAATGGTGATAGAGCAGGATTATCTTTATTGGTCGTTGATAAAAGATCTAGTTGTTGAACAAAAATATACGATACTGGCTTTATCTAAAGATGGTCGTGAGGTATTGCTAGAGCCATACCGTAATAAACAATTTTCTATTGTACGGTTAAGAAGGGTTGATGTCGATTGGGGTAATAGGCTTGCTGTAGATATTGAGCAAGCAGGTGAAAACTTTGCACAGCTTTTAAAAAGTGGCATTAGAGGCCCTATTCGCGTAATGAATGTTTATATATCAAGCCTCCCTCCAGTGGATGAGTATCCTGAGGCTTTTATAAATGGATTTAGCGGGACTAAAGGGAAAATTGATATAACATCAACGTTGATCGTTAAGGACGAGCTAGAAGCGGGTCTGAAGAAACTAGAGGATACTTTAAACGTACCATTGAACTATTTGAAAGAAGAACCAAAGTTAAACGTTGAAATAGAAGATATCCAGTTAATACGGGATCAAGTCATTACATTTCAAAAACAAGAGAAGGATGAAGAAAAGAGTATCCTTCAAAATGGTAAACCGTTCTTATCCTATCTATTTCTTGGAATACAAATTATTATGTTTTTTCTCCTCGAGCTAAATGGTGGAAGTACGGATACTCAAAATTTACTGCATTTTGGAGCAAAATCAAATATTCATATTTATGAAGGTGAATGGTGGAGGTTTATAACTCCAATTTTTTTACATATTGGTTTCTTCCATTTATTAATGAATAGTTTTGCACTTTATTATATTGGGCCTGCTGTTGAAAGAGCTTATGGTTCAATGAGGTTTTTATTTATCTATTTACTAGCAGGAATATCTGGATCAATCGTAAGCTTTGCGTTTAGTCCATTTTTATCGGCAGGAGCCTCTGGAGCCATATTCGGTTGCTTCGGTGCGTTGTTATATATTGGAATACAGAATAGAAAGGTATTTTTCAGAACAATGGGTTCCAATTTATTGATTATAATTGGAATAAACTTAGCAATGGGTTTTGTCATTCCTAATATAGATAATGCCGGTCATATTGGTGGCTTAATCGGTGGTTTTCTTGCAGCACTCATTGTGCAGTTCCCTAAGAAACAAAAGAAACTATTAAGCCTAATAGGTGTTGTTGGAGCAATTATCCTGTTGGGGGGCTTATATCAATACGGGTTAACTGAAACAGAAGAGCAGTACTCACAATATACGGCTGTACAAGGTAATAAACTTATTCAAGCTAAAAAATATGATGAAGCTTATGCTTATTTAAAAAAAGCTCTTTCTAAAGATGATAGTTCAAATGACATCCTGTTTTTATTGTCGATAGCTGAATTTGAATTAGAAAAGTATGACCAAGCAAAAAGTCATCTGCATCAAATCACTTCTAATGATGATACATACCACCAAGCACATTATAACCTAGCCGTGATTTATATAAATGGGGGAGAAACAACAACAGCTTTGGCTGAGGTTAATAAAGCACTTGAATATGATCCAACAAATGAGGATTATAACAATTTAAAAAACAAAATGATTAGTCGCTAAGAGTTAGTCCTTGTTTAAACATAAAGGATGTACCATCTTCTGCATGGATAAGAATGATATGATGTGAATAATCTTTTGCAACTAAAATCAAGGGCATGGTGCTACCAATCGGTTCAATCACCTTGCCTTCCCTCGTTTTTAGTCCTAAAAAATAATTCTTATATAAATCCTCCCAAAGGCTCCCAACTACTTCTTTGGTATTTGTTTTAGTTAACCCGCTGAAGGCTTCTGTATCAAAGGTAGCCAGATCTATTAATGAATATGTCTTATACTTACTAACGTCTATATGATAAAAATCAATAAGTTGATTCCAACTGAATTCTAAATGTTGATTCTTTACTTTATCTAGAATTTCTTGCCACTCTTTTTCTTCTTCTGATTGGGCTACTTCAAAGGAAAACAACGTTGTGAACTCAGAGTCAATCACATATAAATGATCACTTGTCATTTTTTGAGTACTGCGAATTTGTTCATTCCCTAAATGAATCTCTCCATAATGTAGACTTATTGCTTGATAATGGCTACTATCCTCACCATTCACCTTCTTATATTGAGCAAGTTTCTGGCTTCGATCCTCCCATTCTGAAAGGCTATCAATTAATTTCCCATCAGAAAAAAGCAGAGAAATATCTTGTCTTAGAAAAATTTCTTTGTCCGTAATGGACGTAACATCCCATTCGAAAATATGTTCATCATCATCTTTACTTCCCATGAATTGTAATGAAGTAGAAGCTTTATCGAAGCTTATCGTCTCATCGATTGGGAAAAAAATGATGCTCTCTCGAACGGATTTCCCCTGGCAATAAAAAAGTATACTAGATGTAATAAAAGCAAGAATGATGATAAATAGCCATTTCTTTTTCAAAAATATCAACTCCGAGATAGGACAGGTTGCTAAAGTGTATGATGAAAAACGAATAAATATGAAAATAAAATAACCAATAAATAATATAAAGGTATGTTTGAATGATATTTCGTCTAAGATGGATAACAAATTGTGATGTGAAATGGAGAAGTCTTATGACGTATGAGGTAAAGAAACAAGTTTCAAAAGATTTTCAAGAAAACATATCCTATTTGTCTAAAAGACTAGGAGTAAAAAAAAGCTTTGATGTGATTCAGCTTGATTTAGAATATGCAGACCGAAAAATGGCACTTTTTATGGTCGATGGTTTTGTAAAGGATGATATCCTTCATCTATTAATGAAGTATTTATCACGTGTTTCTCCAGAGGACTTAAAGGAAGCTACTCTAGATAAGTTATTGAAAACATATATACCATATATAGAAATTGACAAGTCAGATGATCTTAATTCTGTTGTTAACTCAGTCCTTTCGGGGCCGACTGCCCTTGTAGTGGATGGCATAGAAGAAGTTATTTTAATTGATGCTCGTACATATCCAGTAAGAGGTCCCCAGGAGCCTGATATGGAAAGAGTTGTTAGAGGATCTAGGGACGGATTTGTTGAAACGATCGTTTTTAATACTGCACTAACCAGAAGACGTGTTCGAGATCGTTCGCTTCGAATGGAATATTTACAAGTCGGGAGACGGTCTAAAACAGATGTTGTCGTTTGTTATTTAGAGGATATTGCAGATTTAGACCATGTAAGGGATTTAAAAGAGTCACTAAATAAAATTGATACAGATGGATTACCGATGGCAGAAAAGACAGTAGAAGAGTATATAGCGGGGAGACATTTTAATCCTTATCCTATGGTTCGGTATACGGAGAGGCCTGATACTGCAGCAGCTCATTTGTTTGAAGGACATGTCATAATCTTCGTTGACGGTTCTCCAAGTGCGATCATAACGCCAACTACATTTTGGCATCATCTTCAACATGCTGAGGAATATCGAAACAAGCCAATTGTTGGCGCTTATTTACGGATCGTTCGATTTTTAGCGGTCTGGACATCAATTTTCCTTTTACCTCTTTGGTATTTACTAGCACAAAACCCTGATTTACTTCCCCCCGGGTTGGAGTTTATTGGGATCGAGGAACAAGGACATATCCCTTTAATTATCCAGTTTTTAATTATTGAGCTTGGGATAGATGTATTAAGGATGGCTGCCATTCACACGCCTTCATCATTGGCGACAGCACTAGGATTAGTAGCTGCTTTGATGATTGGTCAAGTAGCTGTTGAAGTAGGTCTCTTAACATACGAAGTTGTACTTTATCTATCAATCGCAGCGATCGGAACATTTGCAACACCAAGTTATGAGCTCGGTTTAGCAAATCGAATTTTCCGGATTGTGTTATTGCTCTTTACAGCATCTTTAGGTGTAATTGGTTTTGTAGTTGGTGTAGCGGGTTGGGTGATATTGCTTGCAAGAATGAAATCATTCAATGTACCTTACCTCTATCCCTTTATTCCGTTTGATTATAAAGCAATGAGAGATGTATTACTAAGAGCGCCAATGCCGTTAAAAAACAGACGTCCACCTTTTTTACATCCACAGGATCCAGATCGTTGAATAGTAAAGGGCTAACTCTCCTGAGTTAGCCCTTTACTATTCCCTTTATAAATTAATAAACATAAAATATTTAAACGATTTCTTGACGCAAAGGTCATTTCCTTTATACTTTAAAGTAGAGCAACTAGATAAATTCGTTTTTATGAACATCTTTTTCTAATAAATGGACAAAAGACAGCAGGTGATCAAGTGAATACAATATATGATGTACAACAGCTATTAAAAAAGTTTGGTACGATTATTTACATAGGAGATAGAATTGCCGATTTGGAACTAATGGAGGAAGAAATAAAACAGTTATTTCAGTCTAGTTTAATTGAAACAAAGGACTACCAAATGGCTATTCTTCTCCTAAGGCAAGAGGTACAAAGACTTAAAGGTTAACACGATTACGATTTTTTTCTTAAGTTATCATCACAAATCAATCTATATAGCTTAGTTTTTGATGAAAAAATTTAGGATAGGTGAATTCTACCGGGAGTAATTGATTACAAAATACATATATAATAGTAGAAAAGGTGAATTTTATGAATGAGCAATGGTTTGTAGGTATTGATTTAGGTGGAACAACAATTAAAATGGCGTTTATTAACCACTACGGTGAAATTGAGGAAAAGTGGGAGATTCCTACAGATAAGTCCGGGAAAAAGATTACAACAGATATTGCAAAAGCAATTGATGCCAAACTAGCTGAATTAGGATTACCTAAAGAAAAACTGGCAGGGATAGGAATGGGTGCACCTGGTCCTGTTGACCTAGCAAGTGGTCTAATTTACGAAACAGTTAACCTCGGATGGAAAAACTATCCGTTAAGAGATCATCTGGAATTGGAAACAGGTTTACCAGCTGTGATTGACAATGATGCAAATATTGCAGCTATTGGCGAAATGTGGAAGGGTGCAGGTGACGGAGCAAAAGATTTGATCTGTGTCACTCTTGGAACAGGTGTTGGAGGAGGGCTCATCTCAAATGGAGAGGTTGTCCATGGTGTAAATGGTGCAGGTGGCGAAATTGGCCATATTACTGTTATACCAGAAGGTGGTGCACCATGTAATTGTGGGAAAACTGGATGTATAGAAACAATTGCTTCTGCAACAGGAATAGTAAGAATTGCCAATGAAAAACTTGCAACAACTGACAAAGAGAGCCTTCTCAGAAAGATAATTGAAAAAAATGGCGAATTGTCATCAAAGGATGTTTTTGAGGCTGCAGATAAAGAAGACCAACTGGCTGAGGAAATTATTAATTATGTTACATTCTATCTAGGGTTAACACTTGCAAATGTATCAAATGGGTTAAATCCAGAGAAAATTGTCCTCGGTGGGGGGGTTTCTAAAGCAGGAGATAGCTTGATCAATAAGGTAGAACATTACTTTAAGCGTTTTGCATTTCCTCGAGTTTCTGATGCGGCCACAATTACGGTTGCAACCTTAGGTAATGATGCGGGAGTGATCGGTGGCGCATGGTTAGCGAAAACAAAGCTAAGTAAATAATTAGTTTGTTTTTATTGTGGTAGCTTTGTATTTAGGGATTTAAGAAAGGTATTAACAAAACAAAACTGTTTAAATAAACAATCATTAATACGGAAAGAATAAAAAGGAGCAAGTAACCAGTGCTTCTTTTTATAATGAAAATCTATTTTCGCAAAGGTTAAGTTTTTTATCATAAGTTTCTAAAGAAGTAAGGACAATTAGTTTTTGGAATTTTTAAACTTTTAAGTAAATGAAACTTTTTCAGGTTTCAAACGTCTAATAGGATGGTAAAGAGAATAAACTAATCATTATCATTCTATCAGTTTAATATTAAGCCAATATAAAAAGGATTGATTTTTTGTAATAGAAGTATTAAGATATGATTTAGTTGTTTCATTACTAACCTAATAAATGGAATATTAGAGATAAAAAAGCGCTATTGTCCCAAGGGATGAGGAGGTAAACGTATGCGTAAGAAATCTTTTTCGAAACTTTCATTTTTATTCTTAGCAACTTTGTTTATATGGATTAAAACATACATTGTCTATAAAACTAGCTTTGATATTAAAATTGAAAACTTTACACAAGAGTTTATTTTATTTATTAACCCACTAAGTTTTCTACTATTAATTTTTGGAATTGGTTTGTTTATGAAAGAAAAGAATCGGAACCGATATATTTTTGGAGCTAGTATATTTGTAACTGGACTTTTATTAGCAAACATGGTGTTCTACCGGTTTTTTAATGATTTTTTAACTATTCCCGTATTATTTCAGACAAGCAATATGGGGGATTTAGGCAGTAGTATTAGTGGCTTATTTTTGCCAACAGACTTATTAATGTTTGTCGATCTTGCTGTTTTATTTTGGTTATTAAAAAAACCAACTTTTAAATCTACATCACAAATGACTCGAAAAGAAAGATCTGCTTACTTTTTATTAGTCGCAGCAGTGTTCTTCTTTAACTTGGGATTAGCTGAAACAGAGCGTCCACAATTACTAACACGTTCATTTGATCGCGAAATGCTAGTGAAAAATATCAGCGTATATAATTTCCATATTTATGATGCTTTTTTACAATCAAAAACATCTGCTCAACGTGCATTAGCAGATAGCAATAGCTTAATTGAAATTGAAAACTACGTGAATGCTAACCGCAAAGAACCTCTAAAAGATCTGAATGGTGTAGCTGAAGGGCGTAACGTGATATTAATTTCTCTAGAATCGTTACAAAGTTTTGTCATTAATGAAGAGTTAAATGGTCAAGAGATTACACCATTTATGAATGATTTGATTGATGAAAGTTATTATTTTGAGAACTTTTACCACCAAACGGGTCAAGGTAAAACATCCGATTCTGAGTTTATTGTTGATAACTCATTGTATCCCCTAGGACGGGGGGCGGTCTACTTTACTAACAGTAGTAATGAATTTACGGCTACTCCTGAGTTATTAAAGGAACATGGATATTATTCAACAATTTTCCATGCCAACAATAAAAGCTTCTGGAATCGTGATATTATGTATAACACGTTAGGTTATGATCGCTTCTTTGATGTGAATGATTATGATGTAACAGAAGAAAATTCAATTGGTTGGGGTCTAAAGGATGTTGACTTTATGGAGCAATCTGTCCAACATATCGATAATCTACCTGAACCTTTCTATACAAGGCTTATTACATTAACAAACCACTTCCCATTTGATTTAGGTGAAGAAGATAAACTGATTGAAGAATTTGATTCAAACAGTAAAACGTTAAATCAATATATTCCAACCGTTCGTTATACGGATGAAGCGGTAAAGCATTTCTTTGAGGAATTAAAGAAAACTGATGTATATGAAAATTCAATTATTATCTTGTATGGTGATCATTATGGTATTTCAGAAAATCATAATGTTGCAATGGGGAAATTTTTAGGTAAAGAAGTCACACCATTTGAATCAATTCAATTGCAACGTGTCCCATTTATTGTTCATATTCCTGGTGTGACGGATAAAAATCCACAGACATTCTCTAAAGTAACTGGACAAATTGATATAAGACCAACTCTTATGAGCCTTATTGGCGTTGATACAAATGAGCAAATTCAATTTGGTACAGATGCATTTTCTGATGATAAACTTTCGTTTACAGTTCTAAGAGACGGTAGCTTTATTACTGAAAATAACGTCTACACTCGTGGCGCATGCTACGATAAAGCTACCGGTGTAGAAACAGAACAAGATGTGTGTGAGCCATACATGGATAAGGCTAAACACGAGCTTAACTATTCAGATGAGATCATATATGGAGATCTATTGCGCTTCTATGGTAAAGATGGTGACACTGCAGTTTCAGAGCAACAATCTTCAAAAACTAACAAAAATTAACAATTGAACTGATTCGACCGCCTCACAATTTAGTGGATAGTGGATCGGGTCAGTTTTTTTGTTGTCTTTTTTAAAGTTTGGAGCTTAAAGGAATAGGACACAGTATATACTAATTGGAGTTTTTTGTGCGAATTTACCATTATTATAAAACTACAGATAAAATCAAGACGAACAAAAGAAACAGTTTCTAAAAATAGGCAAACACACTATATACCAAATCCTCGCCTACCTCATAAACTAATACAACAAAAAGATTTAATGTTTTAGGAGGTTAACGATGATCATTCGAACAAAGAAACCAAGTTCATTAACAATGCTTGCAAAGCATCTTGGTATTCATAAACAATTAATTATTGACTGCAACCTTGATAAAATAATTGAAGAGAAGATAGGGGCAGCAACACAGTTAAACATTCCCTTCACTCAGCATTTAGTAAATATAGAAAATAGATATATCGAATTGGTGAACGATCACTCATTTATCAAGCAAGATATCTTTCAACATGATACAATTTTAACAACGAATAGACCTTATGATTCCAAAAAATTCATGAAGGATATAGAAAAGTTATTAATTTTATACCCATTTATCAAAAAGGAAGTAATCGGTCAAAGTGTCCTAGGAACTCCTATTATAGAATTAACAATAGGTACTGGTTCGAAGCATGTTCATATGAATGGATCTTTTCACGCAAATGAATGGATAACTACAAATATGACAATGCATTGGCTACAGGAGTATCTGTCGGCCTTAGTCGAAGGACACTCATATGGTGCCTACGATTGTTTTTCTTTTTATAAGGAGACAACGTTATCGATCGTGCCGATGGTGAATCCAGACGGTGTTGATCTTGTACAGAATGGTTTACCTGATAACATCACATATCGGACATCAATCCTGGAGATAAATAATCACAGTCATGACTTTTCGCAGTGGAAAGCAAACATTAGAGGAATAGATTTAAATAACCAATACCCTGTCAATTGGGAAATTGAAAAAGAACGCAAAATCCCCAAAAAACCTGCCCCTCGAGATTACCCTGGAGATGCTCCATTAACAGAACCTGAATCAATTGCTCTTTCTGAACTAGTTAAGAAGCGAGATTTTGACCGTGTGCTTGCTTTTCATACCCAAGGTGAAGAGATATATTGGGGCTACTTAAGAAAGGAACCTGACGAAGCAGCGCACATTGTTAAGGAATTTGAAAAGGTAAGTGGGTATAAAGCTGTCAGGGATATTGATAGTCACGCTGGTTTTCGTGATTGGTTTGTAAACGATTGGGAAAAGGCAGGTTTTACTATTGAATTAGGTTTTGGTGAAAATCCATTACCCTTTACGCAATTTAATGAGATTTATAGTAAAAGTAAGGGGATCTTTTTTGCTGCCTTATATATGTGAATCGTCTGTTTCGCAAAGATGGTTGTTTTTTGTAAAACATATAGTTCACTTTTGATTTTAGAATTTTTAATTAAGTAATAATAGAAAAATACTAACAAATATGAAACAAAATTCATACCTTAATCGTATGAGTAATAGATGGTAAAATATCGAATGATACGAATAGAATTAATTAAGTTCCAGTATCATGAGGAATAAAACTCGACAGGACTTCCTTTTGAGTTTTTAACTGAAAGATATCAAGATTACAAATGAGAAGGTTCTTTCTCGATATAGGAAGAACCTTCCCGATTCCCTTTTTCAACACTATATCACAAAGGTAACGACCAACATCCAGAGAAACAATCAAGAAGTAAATAGAATGGGGTGAAATTAGAGTTGATGAGATTAACAAAACTTCTTTTCTTGCTGATGTTAATCGTGCTTCTTGGTGTAGGCTGTAATCCATCTCATCAACCAGAGCAAAATAACGAGCCCTCATCTAAGAGGGAACCTCAAAAATCAGAACAAAAGGTAGATAATCGAAATGTAAAAAAACTAAAAGTACCATTAAAATTAAATGAAAACATATTTCATTCTGTATCTGATTGGAAAAGTGACGAAGAGATCTTATATATCACAAATAATATCGATGGATCTGAAATCAATACATACAACATATTCACAGGAGAAACATCATTATTTTTTGAATCAATATCTCCAATCGTACAGGTTAAAGCCAACAATGACCATAGCCTTTTCGTTGTACATACAAGTCCAACCAGTTATCAGGCGGAATTAATTTTGTTAAATAGCGAGGCGGAAATTGTACATAGAGCTAAGACAGAATCTTACGAGCTACAATATACGTGGAACCAATTCAATCAAAATCAACTTTTTGTTACTAGCTTTAATGAGGATTGGACATATCAGACATATCAGTTAAACGTTGCTGAAAAGGAGTTTATAAAAAGCAAGGTAGATATTCCCTTTATTCAATGGCTACCAAATAATGAAATCTCTTATCTTAAGTGGGATCAGGATGCTCCTTCATTAACAGCACCACTTTATATTTATGATATGGAAACTCAACAAGAAACATTGATTTCTAGTGAAGTGGTTTCGAACACAAACTTTGTAAATAACTTAACAACGTTCGAATTAATCGATCAAAACGGATCTGCTGTTGTAAGATTTTATGGTATAGCGGAAAAAGAGCAACTAAAAGAAATGCCTACACGTTTAGTCTCGTTGTATTCAGAATGGGCGATACCTAATCATGATATGGACAACAAAGCTAATATTTTTTATATGTTTGAAGTAAATGAAAAGAAGTCTTCATTTTCACTCATATCATTTGATCTTGGAACTGGAGAGAAGGAAAAGCTTTTTGACAATGTTGAAAATCTACCCTTTAAGCTCTCACCTAATGGGGAGTTTGCACTTTATGGTGCTAGGTATGAGAAGATTATAAATTTCACAGATAAATCAATTAATGAATTAGTCTTGTTAAATTAGAAAGGGTGAACCATTTTGGCTATAGTAGATGTAACAGTTATTCCAATAGGGACAAAGGATCCGAGTGTTAGTAAATACGTTGCAGATATCCAACAGATCTTAAAGAAGTATGAAATGGAAGAGAAGATAAAGTATCAGCTAACTCCAATGAATACAATAATTGAAGGTGAATTAGCTACATTGTTTGAGGTAATTACTGCAATTCATGAGGCACCGTTCAACAGAGGTATACAACGTGTAGCTACTAATATCCGCGTTGATGACCGCCGTGATAAGAAAACGACGATGGAGGGTAAACTTGAAAGTGTTCAAAAATATATAAATGAAGAGTGAAATCGATCCTTTCAAAGAGCTCTATTTTCTACAAGGACAGGTCTAACCCTTTTGTAATAATGAAAGGAAACAATTTACTGGAAAAATAGAAAAAGAGGATGACTAATTAGTCATCCTCTTGCTTGTATACAGTTTAATGTGCAGTTGGGAAACCATGATGAACAACAGTCATAATAGCAAACCATCCAAATACTGCTAATGTTCCAAATGCAAAAAATGCACCTAGAAGGTTTTTTTCTTTTAGTGAACGAATTAATCCAAAAATGGCAAGAATGGTTACAAGACCAAAAATAACAATTAAGCCCATTAAAAAGCCTCCTTACTCTATGTAGATCATTTTTATTGTATCATTATTGATGTCGAAGATACATACAAGTCCTTATAATATTTTAATCGGTTTCAAGAGGTTTGTCGAGTTTATTTTCATTAAAGTGAATTCTTTTGTATGAGGCTGGTTTAGCAAGAATAGTGATTTTACGTACAAAGTGTATCCTTACATACAAAACTTATTTACTAATCAACTCTATTTTATCATGACCATTTTAGTAATCTTTAATCATTTACTGATAATACCGTTTATTTATCTAATAGTGTAAAATAAAAGTAAGTAAATGAAGTGGGGTGTATTGAAATGAAGTGGAGACAATTACCATTAGGACCTCTTCAAACAAATTGTTATCTTTTTTCTAACGATGTGAAAGAGTGTATAGTGATTGACCCAGGTGGCGACGCACCTAAATTAAATAGTATTTTACAGAAGCAACATCTAAAACCGGTAGCGATATTACTGACTCACGCACATTTTGATCACATAGGTGCAGTTGATGATATTCGTAACCAATGGAAAGTACCAGTGTACGTACATAAAAATGAAAAGGATTGGCTTTCAGACCCAACATTAAATGGTTCACAATTTTTTATGGCAGGTTCAGTACAAGTGTCTAAGGCAGATGAAATCATTAAAGGGGAAGGCATGCTGACAATCGGTAACTTTTCGTTACAAGTTTTTGAAACACCAGGTCATTCTCCTGGAAGTGTTTCCTACTATGTAGAAGAAATAGGGGTTGTTTTTTCGGGAGATGCACTATTTGCGAGCAGCATAGGCAGAACAGACCTTCCTGGAGGTAATCACGATCAGTTAATAAAAAGTATCCATGATAAGCTACTGATACTTCCTGAAGAAACTCTTGTCTTATCCGGACATGGTCCTGAAACAAGTATAAAAGTAGAAATGGAAGGAAATCCGTTTTTGAATGGGTTTTAAGCAGAGAAGTTTTCCTTGATTTTGGACTTACTTCAGTACGAAAAGGCGCTAATGTTTAACTGACAAGCTTTTAAGAAAAGATCCAAAATAAAAAAGAACAGGCTACCTTTTTTTAGGTAGCCTGTTCTTTTTTTAAAATTGTACGATAAAAGTCCAAATCAGACTTTTATTAGTGTAAAAGCAACAAACATTTAGAAAAGAGTCTAAATTAATGACCCATATTTTGACCAGGAATCATCATAAATGTTGTCCAATACGTAAACCCAACAAAGAAAATGGTTAAGTAAGCACCAAATACGTATATGTACATGCGCTCAGATAATTTTAAGTAAGATAAGAAGACGAAAAACCCAGTTTGCCCGAAAAATAGTAAGGAAGTAGTCTTCATGTCACCAAGATAAAACATAACAGCGAAGATTCCTGTCCAGAAACCTAATACACGGAACATACGATCCATATGTATCCCTCCTTTATTGGCTTTGCCACAAGCTGTATTTTGCCCTAAACAACAGGTTCAGATTAATAATGATGTGATTTGATCTACTCATAAAACATCTTTTTAACGATAGCTTTTGACAAATTATACTCTGACATACAAGTCCATCACTTTAATTATTATAATGTACCATTCACCCACTTGTAAATAGCGTTTACAGGATACTAGCATCAAACTGAAGAAGAAATTAAATTTGTATGTGTTTAGTCCTATTTTTCATGTCACCAAGATAAAGAAAAACGTCTGTTAAAGCAACAGACGTCTTTTAGTAGCTGGGCTAGCTGGATTTGAACCAACGCATGACGGAGTCAAAGTCCGTTGCCTTACCGCTTGGCTATAGCCCAATGGAAGTAATGAACTCCCTAAATCATTTCTATTATGTTCGATTTTATCTTTTTTATAACACTAAAACAGATAATAATCCCTGTTTTACAAAAAATTGCGTAGCAATTATAAAAAATTGACGAATAAAACTCTTTTTTTGTCATGTGATTAAACGTCAAACGTTATGTACAATAGTCTTAGATAAGTAGAAGGGATAGGTGAAGGTGGAATGCAGGCAATTGAACAATTAAGTGAACGATTAATCGAAGAAGCTTGTGCATTAAGAGCTTCTGATATACACATTGTGCCTAAAGATACTGAAACACTCATTCATTTTCGTGTGGATGATGATTTAATTGAAAAACATACGATGAAAAAGGAGGTTTGTGAACGGATTATATCCCACCTGAAATTTCTCGCTTCAATGGATATTGGAGAAAGAAGACGACCTCAAAATGGTGCTCTTTCAATCTCAACAACAAATATAAATGTTCATCTCCGATTATCTACACTCCCAACTGTTCATGAAGAAAGCCTTGTTATTAGAATTCTACCTCAAGAGAAAATACCTCCGATTTCACAATTATCATTATTCCCCGCAACAACGAATAAACTGCTGTCTATCTTAAATCATTCACATGGTTTGATGATTTTCACCGGGCCAACAGGATCTGGTAAATCGACTACATTGTATTCACTCATCCACTACGCAAAACGTCATTTTAATCGTAATATCATTACCTTAGAAGATCCAGTTGAAACAAAGAGTGAAGAGGTTCTGCAAGTCCAGGTTAATGAAAAAGCAGGTATTACCTATGCAGCAGGCTTAAAGGCAATATTAAGGCATGATCCAGACATTATCATGATAGGAGAAATTCGTGACAGTGAAACGGCACAGATTGCTATTAGAGCGGCGTTAACAGGTCATTTAGTATTATCTACAATGCATACTCGAGATGCAAAGGGGGCTATATACAGGTTACTTGAATTCGATGTGAGCTTGTCTGAAATCGAACAAACCTTAATCGCTGTATCTGCTCAGCGTCTTGTTCAACTAAGATGTCCTTTTTGCGCGGGTGTATGTTCCCCCTTTTGTAAAAAGTTAAGACAAAAAAGACGGTTAAGTATTTATGAATTACTCTATGGCAAAAATCTTGCAGCAGTTGTAAATGAAGCTAAAGGAGAAGTTTCGACCTACCATTATCCAACCCTTAAGGACGTTATTAAAAAGGGAATTGCACTTGGCTACCTTTATCCAAGTGCATACGACCGCTGGGTATTTCAATATGAAGATTAGAAAGAAATGGAGCTTAAAGGATCAGGCTATCATGTTGAAAAGAATCAGTAGCATGCTTGAAAAAGGATATACCTTGAATGAAGCACTAAATTTCCTTCATGTTAATGAATATGGAAGGAAAAAAACTGATTTATACACTTGTATGACACTTCTCTCTTCAGGATATTCATTTCGTAAAGCGCTGACAAACTTGAAATTTCATCGAGATGTATTAAGTTACCTGTATTTTGCAGAACAACATGGTGATATGGAGTTTGCCTTAAGGGAAAGCAGTGAGGTTCTATATAAAAAAATGACACATTTAGAAAAGTTAACTAAAATACTTCGATATCCCGCCTTTCTCATCATAACAGTCATCATTATTTTATCTGTTGTCCAATCTGTCATTACCCCACAGTTTCAACAACTTTATGATTCAATGAATATCGAAGCATCATTCTTCTCCACTTTTCTCCTATTTGTATTCTTACTACTTAAGTGGATTGGTGTAGGATGTATCGGATTAGTAATCGTCATACTAACCTATTACTTTTCTATCTTTAGAAAAAAGACAGTTTACGCTCAAATGAATATTTTGCTGAAGATTCCAATTATAAAAAGTAGCCTCATCATGTTTCATAGCTATTTCTTTGCTCTACAGCTGAGTAATCTTTTGAGGGGAGGAATGTCCACTTTTGAAAGTTTGCAGATTTTTGAAAGTCAAACGATCCTGCCTTTTTACCGAACAGAAGCGAGTCACTTAATTGAACGGTTAAAAACAGGGGCACAGCTTCATCGAATTATCCAGGAACGGGGATTTTATGAGCAGGAGCTTTCACTGATTATTTTACACGGACAAGCTAATGGGCAGTTGGCACGGGAACTTTATATGTATAGTCAATTTGTTATTGAAAAATTAGAAAATAATATGGTCAGGGCGATGACCATTATCCAACCGACTATTTATGCATTTGTCGGGATAATCGTCTTATTTGTCTACTTATCAATGTTATTACCGATGTACAAACTGATGGAGAATATTTAGGAGGAAGAAATGAAAAATCAAAAGGGGTTTACCTTAATTGAAATGCTCATTGTGTTATTGGTAATTTCCGTTTTACTATTAATCACTATACCAAATATAACAAAACATAATTCCAGTATCCAAAAGAAGGGTTGTGAGGGATTGATCCATATGGTACAAGCTCAAGTCACATCTTACCAAATTGAAAATAACAAGATACCTACTAAGGATGAGTTATTGGATGCTAATTACTTACGATCAAATCCTGTATGCCCCAATGGAAATGTCTTAGTCATTTCAGCAGATGGTGAGGTTACAGAGGGTGAAGAAACGGCTGATTTATAATCAAAATGGCTTTACTCTATTAGAAGCTTTATTAGTAATATCCATAGTTAGTGTTATGAGTCTAGTTCTCATTACTAATATCGTGCCAATTTACCATAAAAAGGTAATCGAAATATTTTTAGACCAATTTGAAAAAGATATGTTGCTTGCACAACAATATGCCATAGTACA
Source organism: Metabacillus sp. GQ13 (assembly GCF_059758525.1). Classification (NCBI taxonomy): domain Bacteria; kingdom Bacillati; phylum Bacillota; class Bacilli; order Caryophanales; family Bacillaceae; genus Metabacillus; species Metabacillus sp. GQ13. Next base: position 274,009 of record NZ_JCAXET010000005.1, on the reverse strand, counting down.
CGAGGAACCTGTTTATATCTTGTTTAACGGAGACCAATTTCAATATAGTCTGGAAGTTAACGATCTAGCTACCCCGTTGCTAAAAAGGAACTATCATCCAGAAATTTCCCTAGAAGGAGGGACGCTTACAAATAGAGTGACCTATATAAGTAATGGTTCCATTCAAAAAAGTGGTGCCATGTATATTTCTTATAAAAATAGAAAATACAAAGTTATTTTTTACTTAGGTAAGGGGAGGATTCGAATTGAGGAATTGTAATGGGTTTTCATTTGTTGAGACCATTGCAGCATTCAGTATCTGGAGTCTCATCGTAATCACTCTTATCCCACAACTTGTCCTATTAACTCAGGAACGGTTAAATACCCAACAGTCTCTAGTAGCATATAAACTCCTACATGAAAAAACACAACAAGTTGCTTATAACAGTGGACCGATGATCGATGAAGTTCTTGAAGTAGAAAATGTCGACTACAACTTAACGTGGAGAGAGGAAAATGATTATAACAAAGCATGTATACAATGGACGAATTCATATCAAAATTCAAAGTCAACTTGTTTCCTATTGTCAAAATGATCGTGGATATTCCTTTATCAATATGCTTCTTTCATTCTTTATCTACACAATTATCATCACATCGCTGACACTTATCCTCCACTTTCTTATTTCTCTTGCCCAACATCCAGATGATCTAAAGCCATTTGAATGGGAGTTATTTGTTATTCAATTACAGAGAGAGCTAAAGGAGGCTAGTAATATCGATGTAAAAAGGACCGAAGTAACATTAACTAATAAACAAGGGCAGGATGTGAGTATTAATCATTATCATAACCTAATAAGAAGACAAGTTTTTGGAAAGGGTCATGAGATCTTTTTGTTTAATGTCAACAATGTTGAGTTCAAGCAGGTGAATTCGGGTGTTTCATTAACAATAATAAGTGTTTCTGGTGATATTTACCAATATACCTTTCATTCGTATAAGGGAAGAACGGGAACATGAGAAATCAAAAGGGCTTTATGTTTCCAACCACATTGGTAATAGCGCTGTTTTGCTTATTAATCGTTGTACATGTTTCTACTTCGCTAATTAGTGAAAAGCAATTTTATAAAGAAACAGAGCAATATTATATGCTTGAAAATTTAATGCAGCTTACAGTTGATCTGACATTACATGAAATTAAAAATGGAACTGCTAAATTAAATGAAACGATACGAAAAGACACATTGAATGGAAGCATAGAATATAAAGTTGAAATAGACTCTTCAGGGATTTATCAGGTAGAGTTACATTGTAAAACAACAATAAATAGAGAGTATACAGCAACATATCAATACGATATGATGGAAAATGAAATGATACAGTGGTCTGAATATTAGCAATTGTGTTATTGTATAAGAAAAACGTGGGGGACTATATTTTGAAGGCTATCTATCTAACTGGATTTATGGGAGCAGGTAAAACAACAATAGGTGAACAATTAGCAGATAAGCTAAAATTACCTGTTCTTGATACAGATCAACTAATCATCAAAAAACTGAATATGACAATTAAGGAGATCTTCGAGCAATATGGTGAATCGTACTTCCGCCAGGCTGAAAAAGATATTCTTACAGAACTACCAACTAAAAATGTCATTGTGACCACGGGTGGGGGTATTGTAATTAATGATGAAAATCGTCTAATCATGAAGAAAAACGGTCAAGTCATTTTATTACATGCTGATATGGATGTTACATACGAGCGGGTACATACAGATACAAACCGTCCATTAGCAAGTAAGTTAACGAAGGCGGAGCTTACCAAGTTGTATCAATCACGTATTAGCTATTATGAAGATTGCACAATGAAAATTGAAACGTCAAATAAGAACATTGAAGAGATCATCAATGAAATTATCGCACAACTGACTAAAATAAATGAACTTGGTAATAAATAGAGGTAAGAACTGATAATAAGGGGTTTTTACCTTGTCTACAAATGATTATGTCAAATACGTTACTCAACAAATTGTTAAATACATGGATACACCTAGAGAAACTCGTAAACAAATAAGAGAAGATCGAAAGCATGAAGAGATCTCTACACCATACTACACAAATAGATGGCTAGGTGTTTTGCCATTTTCAATTAAGCTTTTGATGAAAAAAAAGAAAAAAACAGTTAAATAACTGGCTAACTTAAACAGGGCTAATCCTAATCATGTATAAAGAAATTGTTTAGAAAGATTTCTTTATATTTAATTGAAGGATTGGGCACATTGTTTTGAGTAGCCTATTTTTCGTGCATAATGTTAATTAAACTTTACATTATGTTAAGTATATATTACAATAAGTGAGTAGTAAAATATTGGAAGGTGACGGAATGGAACTACAAAATCGAGTGAAAGAGCTTCGAGCTAGATATGATTTGACACAAGGTATGTTAGCTGATCAGGTCGGAGTAACCCGTCAAACAGTTGCAGCCATAGAAAAAGGGGATTACACACCATCCCTTTTATTAGCATTAAAGGTGTGTGAGGTGTTTCATTCCAAAATGGAAGATGTATTTTGGTTAGGAGAAAGGAGTTAATAAAATGAAGAAGATATTACAACCTGCTATCTTAAATATGGTGATGTTACTATTATTTGGTTGGGCACTTTTGCCTCTTTATCATGCACAAATGCAATTTGCCGATGTACTAAAAAACCCTGATCCTCCATGGGAGATATCGTTTAATTTATCGCCATTGTTTATATTTTTTGTTATTGGTTTACCGATCTCAGCTTACTTGTTAATAATGGGGAAAAGAAAGCATAAGAGTCTTTCAAAAGCCTTCATGCTACCACCCGAATTAGAAGAATCTGATGAAAGGGAACAACTGATAACGGCAAAGGCATGTAGAAGTTCATATATTGCTATGTGGTATGCAGTTCCTCTTGGTGCAGGATTGCTCCTCTTATACCCAATTATCGAAGAAAAGATTCCTTTTTATCCAGTTATTGTATTGTTACTTGTGGCACTTGTTCAAATGGTTAGTTACTTTCTCTCTCTTCGAAAAAATTTGTAAAGAAAAATGTAATCGTACAAAAAAAGCAGACTCACTTGAAGTACACAATAAATGTATACTCGTAGTGAGTTTGCTTTGCCATTATGCTTCAGGAATCACTTGGATTTTTTTTATTTCACCTGTGGTTGAATCATAGGTAATCGTTGTGTAAACTGCAAAGTCCTGCATACCTTCTCGCAATGTAAGTCGATATTGCTTAACAGTAAAATCCTTTTTAGCTTGATCCCAAATTTTTTGTGAAAAAAGCACCTGAGATAAAGGATATCGTTTTTTTGTCTCCTTTGTCGCAACATCTTCCCATGTTTTTTGAGAGACAGCATGAACTTCGGAGATAAAATGCCCTTGAGTAGTTGTTAAACCATATAATATAGTAAGAAAAAATATCCATTTTTTCAACGATGAACACCGTCCTTACTACATATATTTTCCATAAATAATCACAATATACATAGTTTTAATTCAAATAGAATAATTATTCACTGAATATGAAAAAAGATAGCGTAGATAGACATTGATAATGCCGGAGGATCTGAATGGGGAGAACAATAAAAGAAGACGATCCCAGATCCAATATGTATTAAAATCTACTAGGTTGTCTTCGTTTATTAGTTCTTTTTTATAAAAGGCTGTTTGAGTATAGATTGATGTATATCAAAAATAGTGCTTTATACGAATTTAATCTATTCATATGTTCTTTTATGCTAATTTATTGAACCGTCTTCTATTAAAATGAACCGAATTTCTAAATGAAAATCCAAAGGCCGATATTTATAGGTAAAATAGCATTAATGGTGTGTTTTCTTCACTATTTCGTTGGCTTTCCTTGTTGTAGGAACTGTTGAATCTCATCAAAGGAAAATCCAAGCTGTTTTGCTTCTTTTATTAATTCGATCCATCCCTGATCTAATGGCTGTCCTAAATAATCATCCATTTAGCAAGTCCTCCTGGGAAGTTTTATTTTGGCTTCTTTGCATCCTTCCATTTTTTAAATTTTAAATAATCTCGAAATTCCATAAAGTCGTTCTTACTCATCCCTTCTTCAACAGCTTTGTTTAGCAATCTCCTCCACTCATCATCAAGAACAAAATGGTTTGATTGTTTAGATGAAGATGAAGAACTAAGCAAATCTTCAACATCTGTTTCAAGTGTTAAAGCAATCTTTCTTAAAAATTGAAGGGAAGGATTTTTTTGCACATCTCGTTCAATGTAGCTTAAGTAAGATTTCGAAACACCAGCTAACTCAGCTAATTCACTAATCGAATATCCTTTCTCCTGCCTCAACTCCCTTAAACGTTCTCCAACCATATGCGGTCTCCTTATCCTTTTGTAGCAAATATTGTCCTACATCATTCATTATATGAAACATATTGTTCTTAATAAAGTTTTGTAATAATATGATAATAAGAGGAAATGGGAGAAAATAGAGGGAACGTGTTCTTTTTAGCGAAAAAACAAGGAATTTTCAGAGTTTTTAAAAATAGGAATAATAGCTTATATTAATTAGAGTTGGTAAACAGAGTATAGTTCCTACCATGAAACACAGGATCATAAGTATTTAGTCAAATATTTGACACTTACTAAATAAGAAAGATGAGATTTTTGGTTTACTTTAGTAGGTATAAAGTAGTGCGTTAGATTCTTTCATAACAATCTAAAAAAGTATCTGAAATGAGATTCTTCAATAGAATTAAGTCATTGACTTGTTCTTTATAATGAACTATTATGGATTATAGAACGAATAGTGGCAAAACGAGAGGTACTAATATTTGTTCGTTCTTAATGATGAACTATACTGGATAAGTAGGTGAATATGTTGTATGTCTAGCTTTCATGAGCTTGAGGATAAGCATTTAAGCGAACATAAAAAGGTAAAAGAAATCAATTTAAAGGAAATTTTTCAAATTTTAAAACGATACATATGGTTGATTGTATTTTTGACAATTATCACAACTTCAGCAGGTTCTTACTACTCCATATCTACTAATACACCAATGTATCAATCTACAGCCCGGATCATTATTGGGGCAGACAGTAATTTAATCACCACCTTGAAGGTTATCATCCAAGATACGACAGTGTTAGACAAGGTCGTGGATAGGTTGGAGTTACCATATCCATCAGAAGTCCTTAGTGGAAAGATCACTGTAGGAAGTATAGATAGTTCTCAAGTTGTTACAATAACTGTTACTGATCCAAACCCAGAACAAGCAGCAACCATTGCAAATTCAGTAGCTGAAACTTATAAAGCTGAAATCCCAGGTATTATGGGTTTTAATGATGTTAAGCTGCTTTCGGATGCAAAAGTTGTTCCAAACCCAATAAATGAAAATCAAAACAGAACAATCATAATCTCTATTATCGGAGGCATTGTGATCGGAATAGGTTTAGCATTTTTATTAGATTCCTTGAATGATAGTGTTAGAAAAGAAGATGAGGTTGAGGAATTATTAGGTGTACCAGTCCTAGGATCCGTTTCTAAAATGAAAAAGAAAAATATGCAGAAAAGGAAACAAACTAATAACGAGTATAGGAGTGAGACCCTTGGCTCTTAAGTTAAATAAAAAGAAATTGAAAAAGGATATAACAAAACGTCAATTTGTATCGTACGCTAATCCAGGTTCTCAAATAGCAGAACAATTTAGAACAATCAGAACAAATATTCAATTTTCATCGATTGATCGTAAACATAAAACGTTAATCATCACTTCACCATCAACAGGTGAAGGAAAGACAACTTCAGTAATTAATTTAGCCATATCAATGTCCCAACAAGGTGAAAGAGTATTGTTAATTGATGCAAATCTTCGTAGACCTAGCTTACAAACATCTTTTAACTTAAAGGACTCGGATGGACTATCAGAGGTCTTATTGGGAACCAAAACTATAGAGGAAGCCGTATTTCAAACGCAGATTGGAAGATTAGAAATTCTAACAAGTGGAGTAATCCCAGCCAATCCAACTGAGTTAATCGGTTCTAAGGCAATGACTGACTTTATTAATAACATGAAAGAAAAATACGATGTGATTCTCTTCGATTGTCCACCGGTTCTTGAAACAACAGAAACGAAACTGTTAGCTGGGCAATGTGATGGTGTCGTTTTAGTATTAAGTAGTGGCAAAACGGATCGAGAAAAAGCAGTAGAAGCCAATCGGTTATTAAATCTAGTAAGAGCAAAAGTGTTGGGAGTTATTTTAAACGAAAGAGAATAACTATTAATTCATTGTTCTTAATTAAGAATATATATTTCTTTATAACTTATTTTAGGTGATATCTCCTAGCCTTTATCAATGGAGGTACTCGGCTGTGCTGTGGGTGAATGAAACCTTAGACGCTTGTCGTCAAGAGTGCGGTGTGAGGCTGGGTTAAATGCCCAAATTAATAAAATAATTACTTATATGTCTTGATTGCGGGATGTATAGGTAACTATTTTATTTAAAGGAGATTAAAGCGATGAAGGAATTCGATCAAATTCCAAAAACTATGAAAACGCGAGCGGTATATAAAACAAGATGCATCAATCGATCAGCTTGAACAATTTAAGAGAGAGTTCTAGCTCATGCTAAATAAGCGGATGGTAATACTTAAGAAACCATCACAAGATTAAATCGAGAGGAGTGAAATCGTTTTGTCGTATCAAAAACGGATATGGTTCTTAATCGTATTAGATTCGTGTATAGTGCTTTCAACCATTTTTATTAGTCAACTGTTAATCAATCCAACTATTCAAACGTTAACTTTTCCATTCGTCATTAGTTCGCTTACTTTGATACTTGGTCATCATTTATTTTCTTTTCTATATAAGCTTTATAAAAAGGCATGGGAATATGCTAGTGTTGGTGAATTGATTAACATATTTAAAGTAATTACCTCGACAATCATACTAACGTTTGTCGTGCAGGAACTTGCTCAACTTAAGATGGATTACCGAATTTTGGTTATCACTTGGATGACCCATCTACTATTAATTGGTGGTTCAAGATTCTTTTGGAGAATATACAGAGATAGTATCCTAAGTCAAAGTAAAAATAAAAAACGTACTCTTATTATTGGAGCCGGTTCAGCAGGTACAATGGTTGTTAGACAATTACTAAGTAATCACGATGGTGAATTACTACCAGTCGCCTTTATTGATGATAATATAAATAAACAAAAATTGGATATATTGGGAATTCCAGTTATCGGTGGTGTAACTGAAATTGAACAGCTAACAAAGTTCCATAATATTACTAATATTGTAATTGCGATACCATCCTTAAGTAAAAAACAACTTAATCATATTTTTAAGGAATGTGCAAAAACAACTGCTAAAACACAAATGATACCGATGCTTGAAGACTTAATGACTGGCAAAGTATCAGTCAATCAATTTAGAGATGTTCAAGTAGAAGATCTATTAGGAAGAGACACAATAGAATTGGATATGACGAGCATATGTGATTATGTGACAGATAAAGTTGTCCTAGTAACAGGGGCTGGAGGGTCGATTGGCTCCGAAATATGTAGACAACTATCTAGATTTAACCCAAAGTCACTGATTTTATTAGGTCATGGTGAAAATAGTATTTATTCGATAGAAATGGAACTGAAAGAAATAGCTAAAAAAGGAGGAATCGATTTCATAACGGAAATTGCTGATCTCCAGGATTACGACAAATTAATGAATGTGATGACAACATATCAACCGAATGTTGTCTACCACGCAGCAGCGCATAAACATGTTCCACTTATGGAACGAAGTCCAGAAGAAGCTGTAAAAAATAATATGATCGGAACAAAAAATATTGCCCAAGCAGCAAGTGTACATGGAGTTGAAACATTTGTGATGATTTCAACGGATAAAGCTGTTAATCCTACTAGCGTCATGGGTTCAACAAAGCGATTAGCAGAAATGTTAATTCAACATTTCGACCAAATAAGTTCAACAAGATTTGTCGCTGTCCGTTTTGGTAATGTGTTAGGAAGTAGAGGCAGTGTCATCCCGCTATTTAAAAGGCAAATACAAAACGGTGGTCCAGTAACTGTTACACATCCAGACATGATTCGATATTTTATGACGATTCCCGAAGCTTCCCGTTTAGTTATCCAAGCTGGAGCTTTAGCAAAAGGTGGCGAAATCTTTGTCCTTGATATGGGAGACCCAGTAAAAATAGTCGACTTAGCCAAAAACCTTATTAAACTCTCAGGCAATAATATTGATGAAATTGGCATTGAATTCACCGGAATGAGACCAGGTGAAAAACTGTTTGAGGAATTATTAAAGAAAGAAGAGATTCATGAAGAGCAAATCTATCCGAAAATCTATATCGGTAAAACCTCTGAGTTATATATAGAAGAGATAGATTATATTATTAAAAATTTCAAGTCATTAGAGCGTGATCATTTAAGAAAAACATTATTGGATTTAGCAAATGAACGAGTACCATATCAGAAGAAATTAGTTTCAGTTTAATGGAGGAGTGTGTAGTCGGTGAAGGTAAGAAAAGCGATTATCCCAGCGGCAGGACTTGGAACAAGGTTTTTACCAGCAACAAAAGCAATGCCGAAGGAAATGCTCCCAATCGTAGATAAACCTACAATCCAATATATTATTGAAGAAGCAGTTGAATCAGGGATTGAAGATATTATTATCGTAACAGGTAAAGGTAAACGAGCAATAGAAGATCATTTTGATCACTCGTTTGAGCTAGAGCAGACCTTAATGGAAAAGGGAAAGATTGAACTATTAAAAGAGGTACAAAAAGCATCAAAGTTGGTCGATATCCACTACATCCGTCAAAAGGAACCTCGTGGATTAGGGCATGCAATCTGGTGCGCTCGAAAGTTCATTGGAAATGAGCCATTCGCGGTGTTACTTGGCGACGATATTGTTCAAGCTGAAAAGCCATGTTTAAAACAAATGATTGAACAATATGAACGATATAATGCTTCGATTATTGGTGTTCAACATGTGGAAGAAAAGGATGTATCACGTTACGGGATCGTAGATGCAACAGAGATTGGTGATCGTTTCTTTAATGTAAACAGCCTAGTAGAGAAACCAAATAAAGAGGATGCACCATCAAACTTAGCAATCATGGGTCGATATATTTTAACTCCAAGAATTTTCGACATATTAGGAGAACAAAAGCCTGGCGCTGGTGGTGAAATCCAGTTAACAGATGCAATCGCTACATTAAATCAATTGGAAACGATCTATGCTTATAATTTTAAGGGTAAACGTTTCGATGTTGGAGAAAAAATGGGATTTATTCAAACGACTATTGAGCTTGCTTTACAGCGAGAAGACTTAAAATATGAATTGCTAGCTTTTTTAAATAATGTCATAGAAAAAGAAGTAACTGAAATTTAACACCTCTATAAAAGGTGTTTTTTTCATGCTTCAAAAAGGGTGATCGTCTATGTCAAATAAAGTATTATTCTGCGCAACAGTTGACTACCATTTTAAAGCTTTTCATCTTCCGATTTTAAAATGGTTTAAAGAGAAAGGCTGGGAAGTTCATGTAGCTGCAAATGGAAAAATCGAGCTGCCTTATGTAGATATGAAATATAATCTACCAATTCAGCGCTCGCCACTTCATGCGAAAAACATAGAAGCCTATCGAGAATTAAAATCAATCGTTAACGAGAATAATTATAAAATCATCCATTGTCATACACCAATGGGAGGGGTTATTACTCGGCTTGCGGCTATTCAAGCTAGAAAAATCGGAGCAAAGGTGCTATACACAGCACATGGATTTCATTTTTGTAAAGGAGCGCCAATTATGAACTGGCTCCTCTATTATCCTATTGAAAAAGTACTATCTAGGTACACGGATTGCTTAATTACAATTAATGAAGAAGATTACCAACTCGCAATCTCGCATCGGTTTATGTCAAGAGAGCTTGAACACGTTCATGGAGTGGGTGTAGATACGGAACGGTTTAAACCAATGAAATCAGGGGATAAACGTAAGCTAAGGGAAGATTTAGGTTACAAGTCTAGTGATTTCTTACTTTTTTATGCAGCGGAATTTAATAAAAATAAAAATCAGCAGTTACTAATTAAAGCATTGGCAGAAATTAAAGAGTTCATACCAAATGCAAAACTTCTTTTGGCTGGAGAAGGTACTCTTCAGAATTATTGTCGGGACTTATCAGTTAAGTTAGGTGTTGAAAATATGGTGGAATTTTTAGGTTATCGTGATGATATCGAAAACCTTCTTCCATTATGTGATGTTGCAGTAGCTTCGAGCTTACGAGAAGGACTACCAGTTAATATACTGGAAGCAATGGCTTGTGGTTTACCAGTGGTAGGAACGGAAAATCGTGGACATAGTGAACTTATCGAAAATCATTACAATGGTTGGATAGTTAGCACGGAAAAAAGTATGGAAATGGCAAATAAACTTATTCAATTAGTAAATACACAACATCTTCTTAAAACCTTTGGTGAAAACGGTCGGGAAAGAATCGCTAAATCATACAGTGTTAAAACCATTTTAATAGAAAAGAGACGTATTTACGAGAGGTACATGAAAGAAATGGAGGGAGAAGTGTGGATAGCCCATTAAGAGTCCTACATGTAGTCGTTAATATGAATCGTGGTGGAGCGGAAACACTTATCATGAATTTATATCGAAACATTGATCGCTCGAAGATACAATTTGATTTTTTGACTTGTAAAGAAGGTGTATTCGATCAAGAGATATTAGATATGGGGGGGAAGATCCACAGGATTCCGTATATTACAGATGGAGGACACTTCCATTATTTGAAACATCTGAATCACTTTTTTCGATTAAACAATCATTATAAAATTGTGCATTCACATATGGATAAAATGAGTGGCTTTGTATTGAAGGCTGCTAGGAAGGCTAGTATTCCTGTTCGGATTGCACATAGTCATAATACACAGAGTGAAGGTGGATTTGCTAGTAGACTATATAAAACATATGCCGGTAGTAATATCGAGAGATCTGCAACTCACTATTTAGCTTGTTCAAAATTAGCAGCAGAATGGCTATTTAAGAATAAGGTTGATGCATGTATTCTATTAAAAAATGGAATTGAGACCGAAAAATTTACATTTTCAAAGCTAGTAAAGGATCAGATACGAAATGATATAGGTATCGAACAAGACAACTTAGTCATAGGACATGTAGGGAGATTTAATCACCAGAAAAATCATGCGTTTTTAATAGATGTTTTCAATGAATTAAATAAATTGGAACCTAAGTCTTATTTAGTGTTGGTTGGGGATGGAACTTTACGTTCTGGTATTGAAGAAAAGGTAAAAAGGTTAAAACTAGAAAGTAATGTAAAATTTCTTGGAGTTCGTAGTGATATTCATATCTTATTACAAGGCATAGATGTTTTTGTATTTCCGTCCTTACATGAGGGGTTGCCTGTCACGTTAATTGAGGCACAGGGGGCTGGCTTACCTTGTTTAATATCAGATAATATTACTGAAGAAGTCGTTATGAATTGTGATCTTGTTAAATTTTTATCTATAAAAAATAAAAATGTTTGGGTTAATGAAATTAGGGAACTTTCTGCTAAAAATACTATTCGAGAAATGCAAAATAAGAATCTCTCAGAACATGGTTATGATATTAAAAGTACTGCTATCTATATGAATGATTTTTACTTGAAGTCTGCGAGGTGAATTTGTTGAAAAAGTTAACTGTATTCACTCCAACCTACAATAGAGCCTATTGTCTAAATGTTTGCTATGAAAGTTTAAAGTACCAGACTAACAAGGCGTTTACTTGGCTAATTATAGATGATGGTTCTACGGATAATACAAATGAAATAGTCGAAAAATGGATAGAAGAAGGAATTATTGAAATACGTTATATAAAGCAAGAAAACTTAGGTATGCATGGTGCTCATAACACTGCATATAAACAGATTGATACAGAATTAAATGTCTGTATTGATTCGGATGACTATATGCCTACGGATGCTGTAGAAAATATTCTCTCATTCTGGGAAGCTCATGGACATGATAAGGTGAGTGGAATGATAGGTCTTGATGCATATAAGAATGGGGATATTATCGGAACTAAATGTCCAGACCATGTGTATAGTTCAACTCTTTTTGATCTCTACAATAAACACAATGTCACTGGTGATAAAAAGCTAGTTTATAGATCTGAATTAACGAGGAAATACCCATATCCCATTTTTGAAAATGAAAAATATGTGGGATTGGCCTATAAATACCATAAGTTAGACCAAGAGTATCCAATGCTTCTTGTGAATGAAGTTCTCTGTATTGTTGAGTATTTACCAGATGGTTCATCATTAAATATGTTTAAGCAGTATAGAATAAATCCTAAAGGTTTTGCTTTTTATCGTAAGGAGTTAATGAAGTTACCTTTTGCAGGAAAAAAATATAAATTTAAGCAAGCTATTCATTATGTCTCAAGTAGTTTAATTTCTAAAAATAAAAATTTTCTAACAGAAGCTCCTTTACTAATGTTAACGATCTTGGCAACTCCATTTGGCTTACTCTTATATTTTCTGATTATGAGTAAGACAAAACGTTTCCTTGTAAATTAAACTGAAAGGGAAAAATAATGACAGTACTTTGGGTAATGCTTTTAATTGTGTTCATTCTCGCTTTTTTATCAAGATATATACCAGTTTACAGTGCTGCTGCATACGGTCAAATTCAAGTAAAGCCGAATAAACTTATGTTATTTCTCGCCTTAACATGTTTAGTTTTAGTATCTGGATTAAGAAACACAATTGGTGATACTTACTTTTATATGCATGTTTATTCAACTAAGGATTTTACTTGGGACTTCGTTTTCTCTAATAAGGATCCTGGTTTTAGTGTATTACAAATGCTATTAAAAATCTTATCAAACGATCCGCAAATTCTTTTGCTTATTACCGCTTTGACTACAAATATATTAATTGTTGTGACTTTATATAAATATACGAAGATGATCGAATTAAGTATTTTTGTATTTATTACATCTGGGTTGTTTATTGTTTCTATGAATGGAGTTCGTCAATTTCTTGCAGCTTCTATCATATTTTGGGCAACAAAGTATTTGTTAAATGGTCAATTCAAACAGTACTTTCTGGTAATACTTTTTGCTTCTACATTCCATGAAAGTGCTCTTATTTTGCTACCGATCTATTTTATTGTACGAAGAGAGGCATGGACAAAGGTTACATTCTTAATACTGACGCTTGCGATTTTTATTGTAATAGGTTTTGATCAATTCTCTCAAGTTTTGTTTTCTGCACTGGCAGACTCTCAATACGGACATTACAGTAGTTTTGAAGAAGGCGGAGCAAATATTATTAGGGTAGTTGTTGAATCTGTTCCAATTATTATAGCTTTTCTAGGTAGACATAAATTAAGAGAATTATGGCCTAAGAGTGATATTATCGTAAATATGTCACTTATTGGATTACTATTTATGATCATTGCAACACAAAATTGGATATTTGCTAGGTTTAATATTTATTTCAGTTTATATAATTTAATTTTAATTTCTTGGATAATTTATTTATTCAAAGAGAATAGTAGAAAATTTGTTTATTATTGTTTATTGATTTGTTACCTGTTGTACTTTTATTATGAACAAGTAATATCTTTAAATCTATTTTACCGAAGTGATTACATAAATTTATAAGAGGTTATTATTTATTCTTCCGTAAAAATAACTGAGAAAATTGCTAAAAGGTATTTTAGAATTGTTTATCAAATGAAGCAAGAAATAGAAAAGTGATCTAATTGAGGAAAATAAAAAACAATTTATCTCGTATACAATAAAGTGAAAGAGGGGAAATAATGAAACGTTTTTTTGATATAGTTGTTTCAGTGTTTATACTAATCTTGCTTTCCCCATTTATGCTCATTATAGCAATATTAGTAAAAATTAATTTGGGTTCACCAATTATATTTAAACAACAACGACCAGGCTTACATAATAAGCCTTTTTATTTTTATAAGTTCCGGACAATGACAGATAAAAAAGGTGAAAATGGAGAATTATTATCTGATCAATATAGATTAACCCCATTTGGAAAATTCTTGAGAACGTCTAGTTTAGATGAGTTTCCACAATTAATTAATGTGTTAAAAGGTGATATTAGTCTTGTGGGTCCAAGACCTTTATTATTGGAATATTTACCATTATTCACGGAAGAACAGGCTAAAAGACATCTAGTAAAGCCAGGTATAACAGGTTGGGCACAGATAAATGGACGAAATAGTATTTCTTGGGAGGAAAAGTTTAAGTTAGATGTTTGGTATGTTAATAACCACACATTCTTACTTGATATAAAAATCCTTATTAAAACTATTTACAAGGTACTTAAATCACAAGGCATTAATCAACAGGGGAATGCTACTGTTGAAAAGTTTAAAGGTTCTATCTTTAGAGAGGGTCAAAAATGAAAATTGTTATAATAGGTCATGGAGGTCACGGAAAAGTAATTAAGGATATTATACTTTCTCATAAAGGCAGTATTTTAGGATATTTAGATAACAAATTCAAGGAAAAAGTTCTTGAAAATGAGATATATTACGGACCAATATCTTTATGTGAATATTTTCTTAATAAGGATTCTGATGTTAAATTTGTTGTTGCAATTGGACATAATCAAACAAGAAAAAAGATTGTAGATAAACTTAAACCTAATGAGGGAATTTTTACAACTCTTATTCATCCTTCTTCAATAGTAAGTCCAAGTGCTAGAATTGGTAAAGGTACAGTTGTAATGGCAAATACTGTAATTGGTGCAGACGCTAATATTGGAAATCATGTGATAGTTAATACAGGATCTATTATTGAACATGATACAAAAGTAGATGATTATTCTCATATTTCACCAAATGCAACCTTGACAGGTAGTGTTCAGTTGGGTGAAGGAGTACATATAGGTGCAGGTGCAACTATAATTCCAAATATAAAAATTGGGGAATGGTCTATTATAGGAGCGGGTGCTTCCGTTATAAACTCTATTCCAGCAAATACAACCGCTGTTGGTGTTCCTGCTCGAGCAGCTGTTAATGAGGGGATTAAATAATGGAACAAAAGAGAATACTTCTTTCGTCACCACACATGAGTGGAAATGAGATAAATTATATTAATGAAGCATTTGAAACAAATTGGATTGCACCACTAGGTCCAAATGTTGATGCCTTTGAAATAGAATTAGCAAATTATCTAGGAGTCAGTGAAGCTGTTGCCGTAAGTTCGGGTACTGCAGCAATTCATCTGGCTCTTTCTTTATTAGATGTAAAAAAGGGAGATAAAGTTTTTTGTTCAACCCTCACTTTTGTAGCAAGTGCGAATCCTATTCTTTATCAGGGAGCAGATCCAGTTTTTATCGATTCAGAGCCTGATACCTGGAACATGTCACCTCAAGCTCTTGAAAGAGCATTAAATGAAGCGTCTGTTGAAGGGTGTATGCCAAAAGCAATCATTGTCGTTAATCTTTATGGTCAAAGTGCAAAAATGGATGAAATCACAGAACTAAGTAACCGATATGAAGTACCGATAATTGAGGATTCAGCTGAATCACTTGGTTCTAGTTTTAAAGGTAAAGCGAGTGGAACTTTTGGTAAGTTTGGAGTGTTTTCATTTAATGGTAATAAAATTATTACTACATCAAGCGGTGGTATGCTAGTTTCAGATGATATTGAAGCGATGAAGAAAGCAAGGTTTTTGGCTACCCAGGCAAAGGATCCAGCTCCACACTACCAACATAGTTCAATGGGTTTTAATTATCGATTAAGTAATATCCTTGCTGGCATTGGTAGAGCTCAGTTAGAGGTATTGGATGAAAGAGTTCAAGCAAGAAGGTCAATTTTTGATGTTTATAATAAAGCTTTAGGGTCTATACCGGGTCTTAAATTCATGCCTGAATTAATACATACACAATCAAATCGTTGGCTTACAGCATTAACAATTGATGAAAAGGCAACAAGAACTTCAATTTCTTCAATTCTAAATGTATTCGCTGAAGAAAATATTGAGGCGCGACCTGTTTGGAAACCACTCCATTTACAACCTCTTTTTGAAGGAGTAAAATGCTACTCTCATTATGGACATATGAACGTTTCTGAAAATTTGTTCAATACTGGATTGTGTCTTCCTTCTGGTTCAAATATGACAAATGAAGAACAATATAGAGTCATTCAATGTATTAAAGAATGTTTGAAAATTAAGGTTGGAAATTAGCTAATATAGGTTTCGCTATTGAAGGAGGGATGAGTATAAAATGAACAGTAATAAAAGTGAAATACCCAAAACGATTCATTATTGCTGGTTTGGTGGAAAAGAAAAACCAGATATCGTAAAGAAATGTATGACAAGCTGGGAAAAGCATTTGTCTGGTTATGAATTTATAGAATGGAATGAGGATAGCTTTGATATAAACTGTAATTTATATGTAAAAGAGGCTTATGAATATAGAAAATTCGCTTTCGTAAGTGACTACGTAAGAGTTTATGTTTTATATAATTATGGTGGAATATATTTAGATACGGATGTTGAAGTATTCAAGCCCTTTGATGATTTATTACACCATGAATCTTTTTGGGGATTTGAACAAGAGAATTTTATTGCAACAAGTACGATTGGAGCAAAGAAGGGTAATCAGCTAATCAAGTTATTTTTAGATTCATACACTAAAAAAAAATTCATTAAGGGAAATGGAAGTTACAATGATTTAACGAATGTAGCTATAGTTACTGAACTACTAAAAAACATCGGATTGAAAATGAATGGTCAATATCAAGAACTAGAAAATCAAGGAAGCTTTTACCCTCAAACATACTTCTCTCCATTTGATTATATAAATTGTAGGAAGTTTTTAACTACAGATACGTTTGCAATGCATCATTTTTATAAAAGCTGGTTACCACCAAAAGCTAGAATAAAAAGTAATATAAAATCAATTGCAGCAAAAGTAATTGGTGGAGAAAATATAGCTAAAATCAGGAAAGTTGTTTCAAGAAATTAGGAGGTTTAAATGAAAAAAGTATTAATAGCTTCTTTTGATATGGAAGTTGGTGGTGTCGAAAGAAGTCTGATAAGCATGCTTGATAACTTTGATTACGATAATTACAATGTTGATTTAATGTTATACCGTCATCAAGGTGATTTTCTCAATCTAATTTCTAACAAAGTCAAATTATTAGATGAAGTTCCTCAATACACTACTTTTAGAAAATCAATAAGAGAAACATTGAATGATAAACAATATGGTATAGGAATATCAAGAATTTTATCAAAGATAAACGCTGAACTTAAAGGGAAAATTAAAAGAATGAATGAACACGGATACTATCAAATGCAGCTAATGTGGAAGTATGCTTTACCTTTTCTGCCTAAAATTGAAAAAGAATACGATGTTGCGATTAGTTATTTATGGCCACATGATTTTGTTGCAGAAAAAGTTAATGCTAAAAAAAAGATAGCTTGGATTCATACGGATTATTCTACTGTTGAAACAGATATTAATCTGGACTTAAGAACTTGGAATAAATTTGATTTTATAGTAGCGGTGTCTGAAGCCTGTAAATCATCTTTTTTGAATAAGTATGGTGAATTAGAAAATAAAGTGATAGTAATAGAAAACATAACCTCACCTGAATTTATTCGAGAAATGGCCGATGAAAAAGTTGATAATCCAATGTTGAACGATAATCGATTTAAAATTGTGACAGTTGCTAGACTATCACATGCTAAGGGAATAGATAATGCTGTAAAGGCCTTAAAGATCCTGAAGGAAAAAGGCTATCATGATCTTGTTTGGTATATTGTAGGTTATGGTGGAGATGAAGCTTTGTTAAAAGAATTGATAAAACAATCTAAATTAGAAGATAGTTTTATTTTATTAGGGAAGAAGATGAATCCTTACCCATTTATGAAAGCAGCTGATCTGTATGTGCAACCTTCAAGATACGAAGGGAAGGCAGTAACTGTGGGGGAGGCTCAGATTCTTACTAAGCCGGTGATGATTACAAAATATACAACAGCTAGTAGTCAGGTAAAAGATGGAATTGATGGATATATTACAGAATTATCGATTGAAGGAATAGCTGATGGAATTGTTAAAGTTTATAACAACTTAGAACTAAGGAATAAGTTAATAACAAACTGTGAAAATACAAATTTCTCAAATCAATTTGAGCTTGAGAAATTATACGAATTAGTAAATTAATAAGGGGAGGAAAGGATGGCTCCGAAAGTAAGTATCATAGTACCGGTATACAATTCTGAATATTATATTTCGAATTGCTTAGAAAGCATAATTAATCAGACATACTCAAACATTGAAATTATCATTATAAATGACGGATCAAATGATAAAAGTGAGCAGAATATTTTAAAATATAAAGAAATAGACAATAGAATTATTTATTTATTTCAGAACAATAGTGGACCATCTGAAGCTAGAAATAAAGGGATTATACAATCTACAGGAGAGTATATAGTTTTTATAGATTCAGATGATACTGTCGATAAAAAGTATATTGAAACATTATTAGTTGAAATTTCAATTTCTGATGCTGATCTAGTTTGCTGCGGTTATAAAGATTTTTCTAATAGAGGTACCATGGAACATACAGATTTTGATTTCATCGGAAATGTTACGGTTAATTCTTTTATGGCAATGGTCTGTAAGGGCACTGGAGGAGTTCTTTGGAGTAAAATTTTCAAAAAAGATATTATAGATAATTTTAATTTGAAGCTGGATAAGAATATATATATGTGTGAAGATTTAGTATTTGTTTTACAGTATGCTATACATTGTAAATCCTTTGCTTCAATAAAACATTACCTATACAACTACAATAGACATAATCAAAATAGTATATCTTCAAACATTACATTTGATTATATAGAAAATTATATTATAGTGTGGAGGGAACTAGAGAGGATATACGATACAGAAGGAAAAGATAAATTAAAGTCGAAAGAAATGATAAGCAAGAAAATACTAGAGGTTATCTTAAAACTAATTGAACAACAGAGTGCAAGAATAAAGGAAATAGGAATGAAACCAGCATATGAACAAGTAAAAGAAATATTAGATATAGCTTATATTAAGGCTTATAAAGATAGTTTTTTGACTGAAAATTATCTTTATAAGCCTTATATATTTTTCATCAAAATTAACTGGATTAGAGCAATTGTTATTTATGGTACTTATCTAAGGTTATTGAGAGAAATAAAAAAGAAAATTTCTAGGAGAGAAAAGTGATCATATGAGGAAAAAACTATTATTTGTCATTGATTCACTTACCATCGGTGGAGCAGAGAAAAGTTTAGTATCATTATTGAACATGATTTCTTCTTCAAAGTATGAAATTGATTTAATGCTTTTTAAATCAGGTGGGGATCTGGAAGAGTATTTGCCAAAGCATATGAATGTGCTTCCTATTCCAGAGTATTTCAGATTTATTAATAAAGAAAATGTCCCTGTTAATAAAAGATTAATTTATTTAATTTACAGATATAGAACATCGTTGAGTTTACGAGTCAACACGTACAAGTTAAACACTTTACATACAGAGCAAATAGTATATAAGAATATAAAAAAAGTATTGAAACCTATACCTAAAAAGTATGATGTTGCTATTGCGTATAGTCAAGGTATGCCTACATATTTTGTGGCAAATAAAATTACAGCTACCAAAAAACTTGCTTGGATTAATACAGATTATGTTAATACGCAATACAATAAAAATCTTGATTATGACTCATATGGAAAAATAAATAAAATAATAGCAGTTTCACAAAATACCAGAGATTCAGTTTCAAAGATAAGAATAGAGTATAAAAATAAAGTTGACATAATAAAAGATATTACCGATCCTAACTTGATAAAGAAAATGTCAAATGAATATGAAGTTGAGGAATTTGATAAATCAATAGTAAATATTTTAACAGTGGGGAGACTAGCAACGGTTAAATCGTATGATAAAGCGGTTGAAGTAGCTAGAATGTTACGGAAATCTGCTGTTAAGTTCAAATGGTTTGTCATTGGTGAGGGACCAGAAAGAAAGAAAATACAAATATTAATAGATAAATATAATCTAAATAACGAATTTATTTTACTAGGTAAAAAAATAAATCCGTATCCATATATGAAAAAATGTGATCTGTATGTACAGACTTCATCAAAAGAAGGATTTGGTTTGACAGTATGTGAAGCAAAAATATTAAAAAGACCAATAGTATGTACTAATTTCCCTACAGCTAAGGAGATCATAAAACATGAAGTAGATGGGTTAATAGTCGAACATGATATAGAAAGTATATATAATGGTGTTAAAAAATATTTGGATGAAAAAGAGTTTAAAGAAAAAGTACTAAAAAAACTAGAGTCAACAAAACCATATAGTTCAGTGAATCAGTTAAATTATTTTTACAATCTAATTGAAATGTGATGAGGGGTGAAATTAATGAAAAGAGTATTTGTGGATATTTATTTACAGTTTAACTTAGGTGACGATTTATTTTTAGATATCCTTGCAAAAAAATTCCCAAATAGCGAATTTACTATTAATTATCTTGGTAATAATTATGATCAATTTATTTCTGCATATCATAATGTAAAGAGAAGAAAATATTCACTAATTAATAAAATTAGTCAACGTCTTAAAATATCTGATTCAATAACTAACTATGATAAAGTAGCCGAAGAACATGATGCATTACTATTTATTGGTGGATCTATCTTTAGGGAAGAAGATTATCATCAATCACTCTATCAAGAACGAATGAAAATGGTTAAGGAATTTAAGGAACGAGGAAGGTCGGTATTTGTTCTAGGAGCAAATTTTGGACCTTTTAAGTCAGATGATTTTTTAGAAGATTACAAAGAGTTCTTTAAACTATGTGATGATGTTTGTTTTAGAGATAATTATTCATATAATTTATTTCAAAGTCTACCACAAGTTAGGTTTGCACCAGATATAGTGTTTCAAATGGATATGAATGAGTATAAGACTGAGGATGATAATAAAAGGATTGGTTTTTCGATAATTGATGTAAGACATAAATTAGGATTATCGAAATTCTATAAAGATTATATTAGTAGTACAGTAAAATCGGTTGAATCTTTTGTAAGTAAGGGATATGAATGCATTTTAATGTCTTTTTGTGAGCAAGAGGGAGATTTGCAAATGATCAATGAAATTAAATTAAATTTATCTGCCGAAGCTCAAAAAAAGGTGATTGTGTATGATTATAGAGGCGACTTAAAAGAAGCTATTATTTTAATAGCTTCTTTTAATTTATTTATCGCAGCAAGATTCCATGCAAATATTCTAGCGATCTTACTTGGTATTGGGTTAATGCCAATTATATATAGTGAGAAAACGACAAATATGCTAAAAGATCTAAAACTAGATCCTATCCTCGTTAATATGGTAAATCTTAATATAATGTGTAATGAAAACTTTATCAATCAATCATTTAATAATAGCTTTAATTTAGATAAAGTGAAGAGACAGTCTAAGAATCAGTTTCAAGTGTTAAATGAATTTATTGAGAAAGAAGAAGTTTGTCGAGGAATCTTATGAAAAAGAAAATTATCTTTATGATAATAAATATGAATGTGGGTGGGACTGAAAAAGCACTACTTAATTTAATAGAGGATTTACCAAATGATAAGTATGATGTCACAATTTTAATGTTAGAAAAATGTGGTGGTTTTTTAAACTACATTCCAAGTCATATACATGTTGAATATATTAAGGAATATGAGGAAATAAAATCTATCTATAATGATCCTCCCTATATATCTGCATTAAGGTGTATAAAAACGGGAAGGATTTTTAAAGGTTTTAACATCCTTTTGTTCCACTTAATTTCAAAAATAACCAGAGATCGTGGAATGTTCTTAAATTATATCTTAAAAAAAGTAAATGAAAGTAAAAAAGAGTATGATCTGGCTATATCTTATGCTGGTCCTATGGATTTAATAACTTTTTATGTATTAAATAAAATCAAAGCAAAGAGGAAAGCCCAATGGATACATTTTGACGTTACAAAAATAGGGTTCAATGGGAAATATGTAACTAAAATGTATAAACAATTTGATAAGATATTTGTTGTTTCAAAAGAAGGAAGAAATAAATTAGTTAATATGATACCTTCGATAGAAGAGAAAACTGAAGTGTTTTCTAATATTATTTCATCAGAATTAATATATAAACAAGCAAGTAGGGGAAACGGATATACTGATAAATTTGATGGGTTGAGAATATTAACTGTCGGTAGGTTAACAAATGAAAAAGGTCAAGATATGGCTATTAAGGTATTATCGTTATTAATTAATGAGGGGCATAAAGTTAGATGGTATTGTTTAGGTGAAGGAAGTTCTAAAACGATATACGAAAAACTTGTAAAAAAATATAATATTAAAGAGGAGTTTATTTTTTTAGGTGTAAATCCTAATCCATATCCTTTTATGGATCAATGTGATATATATGTGCAGCCATCAAGACACGAAGGGTATTGTATAACACTTGCTGAAGCCAGATGTTTAAAAAAACCTATTGTTTCTACTGACACTAGTGGAGCTAAAGAACAAATAAAAAATGGAGAAACAGGGTTAATTGTAGGTGCTCATGAATTCGAATTATATAAAGGAGTTTTGAAATTAATTAATAATAAAAAACTTCGTGAAAATTTTTCTCAAAACTTAGAGAATGAAAATATAAATATAAATACACTAGAAATAAATAAACTATGTAATCTTATTATATAAGCAATATGAAGGGTAGATGACTTGTGAAAGGGGTTATTAAATTAAAACGGAGAAGCTGTTTTCCAATTTATAAAATAAATAGAAACTATATATAAATAAGAAGTGAAATGGATGTGAGGATATTGAAGAATAATGTTAAAAAAATATTAATGCTTTTTAATAAGAAAGAAAAAAGAAAACTAGCTATTTTATTTTTTATGATGTTAATCGCAGCATTGTTTGAAACTTTAGGTATAGGATTAATTGTTCCCTTTGTTGGAATTGTAACTAATCCAGCTATTATTAAAGAACAATTTATTTTATTGTACATGTATGAATTGCTGAATTTTCAATCAACTAAATCATTTATTTTGTTTGCAGTAGTGTTCTTACTATCAATATTCATTTTGAAAAATGTATATCTGCTATTTTTCCATTACGTACAAAATAGAGTTATCTTAAATCAACAAGTTAAATTATCTCAAAATCTCTTCAAAGAGTATTTAACAAAACCATATACTTTCCATTTACAACGAAATACAGCGGATTTACTACGTAATGTAAATGAAGAAGTACCTAAGGTGTTTCAAGGAATAATCATGTCTATTTTTCAGTTGCTTACAGAGCTACTAGTAATTACTTGTATTTTATTATTACTCTTAATTTCAGCACCTTTAGCTACAATAACATCTTCTGTGATACTACTCGGAAGCGTTCTTCTGTTTTTTAATAAATTTCGTAAAAAAATTAGTGAGCTAGGGGTAGAGCAGCAAAAAGTAAGTGGAGAAATGATAAAATGGGTCAATCAAGGGCTAGGAGCTAGTAAAGAAATTAAAGTATCTGGGAAAGAAAGGTTTTTTATAAATTCCTTCAAAAATCAAAGTGAAATTAAGGCAAATAATAGTTTATATATGAAGGTAATAGAACAAGTGCCAAGATATTTTATAGAAATTTTATTGGTATCTCTGGTTCTTATTACGATGGTAATTATTATTTTCCAAGGTGAAAATACAACAAGTCTAGTTTCGACGATGGCACTATTTTCCATGGCGGCTTTTCGACTCATGCCTTCAATCAATCGTGTAGTAGCAATGATTACAACGATTCGATATAGTCAACCTGCTTTAAATGTAATCTATGATGATTTGTTTATGAATAAAGAAAATTTTTCAAATAATGATATAACTACTGATTTGCAATCAGTAGTTATTAATGATGGAAAGAGAACATTTATTGATTCAATTAAGTTAAATAAGGTTTCTTTTCGGTACTCTAACCAAAAGGATTATTCTGTAAATGATGTTTCTCTAACTATTCCAATTGGTCACTCAGTTGCGTTTATAGGAGAATCTGGTGCTGGAAAAACAACAATCGTTGATATAATTCTTGGACTATTACGTCCGGATAAGGGACAAATATTAATAGATGGTAAAAGTTTAAATGAACAGATATCAACATGGCAAAAGAGAATAGGTTATATCCCTCAATCTATATTTCTGTCAGATGATTCAATATCTAGTAATATTGCCTTTGGTGTTGATGGAAAACAGATTGATATAGATGCTGTATGGAGAGCATTAGAACAGGCACAATTAAGAGAATTTGTTGAAGGACTTCCGAATCAATTGGAAACAAAAGTAGGTGAAAGAGGTGTAAGACTCTCAGGGGGACAACGTCAACGTATTGGTATTGCACGAGCGTTATATCATAATCCAGAAATATTATTTATGGATGAAGCAACATCAGCATTGGATAATGAAACAGAAAAAGAGATTATGAAAGCTATAGATAGCTTAAAAGGTGATAAAACGTTGATCATTATAGCCCACAGATTAAGTACAATACAAAATTGTGATTTTATATTCAAAATTAGTAAAGGTAGACTAGTAGCAGTTGATAATAAATTAGAAAAGTCAATTATGTGAATCAATTGAATCAATTGAATAAATATATCCTCCTACTGAGGACACACTTAATTTAGGTGAGATGCTTACTAACTAATGAGCATGATTCTTATACAAAGTTGCTTCAATAATCTTTATACCTTATCTTTTGTTTTAAGTACGTAAGAGTAGTTTGAAGATTTTGATCAATATGCAAAATAAATATGGAAATCGAAAAGGTAATTGAAGAATAAATGTGAAATCAAATACCAGATTATGTAGTCTAAAACAATAAAGTATGATGGAATCTATATTTTACAGGTGAAGAGGTAACAAAAATAGTACGAAGCTTTTGAGATCTAGCTTGCAGAAATAGTTCACATGGCGAACTATTTAGTAGCCTTTAGCGTTTGCTCATAAACTTCTGAAGAACTTGAAGTGAGGTCTAAAACTGCTTGGCTCTTGGGTCATAAAATTGGCTGCTTACTTCGTACGCAATCTAAATTCGGAAAAGAGGGCATTGACTGGACAACAAAAATAATATGTTAGTAGGATTATCCTTAAACAAGGACATTCACTTATTCTAAAATGGAAGTCGTGTTAATATTGCATTTGCGCACAAAACTTGTTTGATCAGAGAAAAAGATTCAATTATGTTCTACTATTAGTAGAGAGGTCTATTATTCCTACCGAGCACTAAATAGAGTTGTTTTTAGTCATGAGTATCAAGTCATTTTATGTGAAAAAATCCAAATTCATATACTCGGGATACATACTGTTATTTCGGCAGCAAAACTTTAATTAAAAGTTTCTTTAATCTAATCTAATTTAGTGGAAAGGTTGGGCCATTTAGTAAATTTAATTATTATGTGAATTCAATCCACTTGTATTTAATAATCCTAATCAGAAAGGAAAAATCCAATGATTAAGGTAAGTATTGTCGTGCCTATATATAATGCTGGAAAGAAACTTGAAAAATGCATTAAATCAATCGTTAACCAAACTTTTAAAGATTTTGAATTAATACTGGTAAATGATGGTTCTACGGATTGTAGTTTAAATATATGTAATAAATATAAAAAAAATGATAATAGAATAATTCTAATAAACAAACAAAACGAAGGCAGTATTTTAACAAGAAGAAGAGGGATTGAAGCCTCAAAGTCTAATTATATAATGTTTGTTGATGCAGATGATTGGATTGATAAAGAAACAGTGGAAGTACTTTACAATGAATCTGTTAAAATTGATGCAGATATAACAGTATGTAATGCATATAAAACTCTAGGAAATGGAAATATAATCAAAAAAAAGATTGAAAGTAATTATTTTTATAACGATAGAATTTATAATAGAGAAGAAATAAATAGCAAATTAATTACTGCGTACTTTCATGGTCACCCTTTTCCTTCCTTTTTAGTAGCAAAGTTATATAAAAAAGAGTTACTTTTAAATAGTGGAAAATATTTAAATAGAATACGCTTTTTGGGGGATGATCTTTACTTAAACTTAGAGATATTATTAAAGTCAGAAAAAGTTAAACTTATCGATAAACCTTTGTATTATTACCGACTGGGTGGATTCACTAGTAAATATATGCCTTATTTTTTTGATGATGTTGTCAACGGTTATCAAATACAAAAGGAAGTAATTGATGAGTTTTATAAAAACACACGACAAATTCAATATAATGGAATTAGTATAATGTTATTAAATACATTTAAAAACTGTTTATATAATTTATTTAACAGTAGACTTAATGAAAAAAAGATTAAAGGTATAATAAAAGACTACGTTACAAATGAAGCAGTAAGAGAAACGATAATTAACGAAGCAGCAATGAAATATTTCCCAAAGGATTATCTAAATGCTATTGAAAATCAAGATATTAATTTTTTATATAATTTAGGTTTAAATTCTTTTAAAAAGAGAAAAATAAAAAATACTCTACAGAATATTGCTTCGAAATTATCCTTAATTTAATTATATGAACAGTATTTATAATCAGCAACAAGCAGTTAAGTGGAGTTAGTATAGTTGAATCTTGGTCAATAGCAAGGACACAAACAAGTTAACTTTTTGTGCTGATTGATGAATTGATCTTCTACTTCTTCCTACGGGGTCTGAAAGTTTAATTGTACATGAATTTGTCGAGGATTATATACCAGCCTACGGTAAAGTGAAAGAAGGCTGCGTTCGCTAATTCAAAATTCAAATAGGTTTCGTAATGGACTTCTTGCTTCTTTAAAAGGGCATGAAAAGATTCAATACATACCTAATCGTATGGGCAGTCTTTGGCTAGAAGTTGTAATGATTTCCTGTTCGTTTAGCGCCGGGCTAAAATTCTTACTTGTGTATTGAGAGCATAGACCGTATGGAAAAAGAGGTCAGACGTTGGCTATTGGATAGAAACAGTCTTGTTTTAAAGCTTGTAAAACTAGTTCAGTAGACAGGGAATGAGAGAGGAATAACCGAGAATAAAAGGTCTAAAACAGGCTAAATAACACCAGCTATCACGCAAATTGTGAATATAGGTGATTTAGGTCCTTTTTTATTGAAAATAAAAGAACAATTACTTTACATTTTCGTTATTTCAAGGGAGAATTAGAAGTCAAACCTTTCATAATTCCCCAATCGACGGTAAAAATCTTTCTTATCTTTATTAATTCATGCTCAATATAGTTTTGCTTATATTTTAAGTTTCTACATGAATAATCGTAATCGTTTTAAGGAATGAATACATCAACCTGAGTAATAGAGTTTCTTTGTGTATCACGCTGTAATTATTTGTAAATAACTTATAGTTTGTCTACTAATTATTTCATTTGGTTACTTATACTATTTGTATATATTATCTCTGAGTTTACTTTTTCATTGTTCTGATCAATAATTGTTGCAATTGGTATTGATATTGTTGAACCATTTTTCCTATAAGAACCATCTATTGTAATTGTTCCTTTTGTATTTGAATTTATATCTTTAGTTGTTAGAATTGTATTATTAGACAGATTTAAATGATTCTCAGTAAATATCCTTAATGTGTATAAAGAACCAAGTGAAATACCTTTGTCAATTACATGAAAAGTATTATTTAAGATTTCAAGTCTTGGTATATAAATAAAGGCAATTCCAGGACCTCTAGCTTCGTGTGTATAAGTTGAGTACGGTACATCCCAAATTATCTTGTTTTTCTTAAAAATATGAGTAATATAGCCTGTATCTTTTGCTAATTTTTCTAGCCCGTAAATATCTCCACCATCAAATCTGAATGATTGATTTTTAAAAGTTGAATTTGCCACTCTCATCGATTCAGAGACCATCATACGGCTGTAATTTGGTGTTGTAATACCACTATGAATAAATTCACAGTTATCTACAATTAGATTTTTCGTTCCTACATAATGTCCGCCTCCAGCATCTTTTGTGATGAATTTAACATTTGATAGTATTACATTTTCACTTGAATTATATGAAGCTGTCGCGATTCCTTTGGATCTTCTTATATCAAATAAGGAATTATAAACCTCCACATTTTTACCTGAAAAACTAAATGCACCATCTTTGTCTGGATCATCAAAAGTTAGCTTGCAATTAATTACTTTTGTAGTTTCCCCACCTAAAGAAAGGCTGCTTTTGGAAAATACACAATTTTCTAAAGTAGTATTACCACCTAAAATTGAAACGGATTGACCAAATACAGAATCATTTCTAAACGTACAAAATGTACCGTCAGCTTCAACTCCACTAGTAATAGACCTACCCGATATTCCACCGTAGTACATATTATTTAATGAAAGATAGTCATCACCACTTCCAGAAAAAACAAATGATCCTCTAAATTTATTATTTTCTACATGTACCCCGCGAGTACTTATACATACAAAAGCTCCGGCTCTATTATCATATATGTTACAGTTTTTAACTGTGATTTTTTGATTAGTCATGTAACCATCTTCTATATCAATTCCATAACCAGGGTTAACACCGGATGATAAACTCATTTTATTGCTATTATTATAAATTTCACAGCTATCAAATGTTATAAATCTTCCACCATTAATCGAGGCGCCAAGCCTTCTATTTTTATGAGATTTACAATTTAAAAAAGTAATATATTGTGGTATTTTTGCACACATAACATAATGCAAATTCCCATTCATTAAATCAAAGTCTTGCAAAAATGAGAATCTCACTTTTGTTGTACCTTCTGGTAATGATTCTAAATAAATAAATTCATAGGAACGAGTATTTCTAAAACCTAAATAGGTATTATCAGCTTTGTAAAAATGGACCTTTATTATGGTCTTATTAAGGTTACTTCCAGTACCATAACCACCATATCCATCACCTGAGTAATAAAAGTAGCCAACCGATTTAACTAAGCTGCCTGTGACATCAAAAAATTTTGACACTGTCGTATAGTCATTCTTTAAACTATTAATATTTCCTTGATTATCAATATCACCCTTTGCAAAATGAGCAGGATGTTGAGCTCCGCCTATTGCAGAAAAATCCATAGAAGTTACAAAGCCATCACCAGTACATTCAAATGCTTCACAAGCTTTTATTGAAATGTTATAACATGAATTCTTGCATTCAATCCCGTATCCCCATTCATGTGTTCCCCCACTTGAATAATCATGAGTTTCTCTATCCCCTTTTATTGTTGCGCCTTCAATTGTAACGTTTTTAACTCCAT
This sequence comes from Metabacillus sp. GQ13, assembly GCF_059758525.1. Classification (NCBI taxonomy): domain Bacteria; kingdom Bacillati; phylum Bacillota; class Bacilli; order Caryophanales; family Bacillaceae; genus Metabacillus; species Metabacillus sp. GQ13. The sequence continues at coordinate 244,661 of NZ_JCAXET010000005.1, read as the reverse complement.
CACATATAAGAATAGAATAGCCAGCTAGATTATTAGATTCTTTAATGAACAAACAATCATAAAATAAATAATGTGTGTTGCTTTCTAATAATATAAAGGATGTCTTGTCAACAAGATACTGACCTTTTGGCAAAATGACACTATATAAATGGTTATCTCTTGCCCACTGGAAAGCACTATTAATCCCATTTGTAGTATTCACAGCTTCAGTTCCATCATTCTTAATTCCCCAACGATCAAGTTCTACAACATAAGTAGCATTTGATATCGACATAAGAAAATTTCATCCCACCTTAAATAGATTCTTTCCTATATAAAATTCTAGCAAGTATCAATTCGCTTGGACAAAATGGTAATAAACATGTGACTTCAAATGAAATTAGAGTTATGGATGAGTACATTCATCTTCATGTACCGATAAAATGTTAGGAAGTGGTTGATAAATATTTAGATGAAGTGTAATATAAAAGTAGGTTCATTATAAAGAACAAAATCAGTGATTAAATGGTATTAAAATAGATAAATAGACTGATATCTATAAAATATGTTTGGCTTTAACTGTCTTGCGCCTATTTATAGCATTAATTCCAAAACGTAATTCTTTATTAAGAATAAATAATTAAAAATTCCTTAATCTAAATCATCGATATATACGTAAATCTAGGGGGGAAACTGTGCCAATCTTGATCACAGGTGGGGCTGGTTATATAGGGTCTCACACATGTATAGAATTATTAAACGCCGGATATGAAATTGTCGTACTTGATAATTTATCTAATAGTAAGGTAGATTCTCTTAACCGAGTAAGAGAAATTACCGAAAGGGATTTCAAATTTTATCAAACAGATTTACTGAACAAACTGGAACTAGAAACAGTTTTTTCTGACAACGACATAGAGGCGGTTATCCATTTCGCAGGACTAAAGGCTGTTGGTGAATCAGTTTCAATTCCATTGCGCTATTATCACAACAATCTAACTGGAACACTAGTATTATGCGAAGTGATGGAGGAGTTCGGAGTTCATAACATGGTATTCAGCTCATCAGCAACTGTTTATGGTATGAGTGAACTAGTACCACTACATGAAGAACTGCCGCTATCTGCTACAAACCCGTATGGTCAAACAAAATTAATGATAGAAGAAATCTTAAGAGATGTTTATAAATCAAACAAAATGTGGAGTATTGCATTACTTCGTTATTTTAATCCAGTAGGAGCCCATCAAAGTGGGGAAATTGGTGAAGATCCAAATGGGATTCCAAATAATTTAGTTCCATATATCACACAAGTAGCAGTAGGGAAATTGCCTGAACTTCATGTATTTGGAAATGATTATCCAACCGTAGATGGGACAGGAGTTAGAGATTATATTCATGTTGTAGATCTAGCTGTTGGTCATTTAAGGGCCCTTGAAAAGATTGTGAAATCTTCAGGTGTAAATGCCTATAATCTTGGAACCGGTATAGGATACAGTGTCATGGAAATGATTCATGCTTTTGAAAAAGTTTCAGGTAGAGCTATTCCTTACCAAATCATTGACCGAAGACCTGGAGATATTGGAATTAGCTATGCTGACCCTTCAAAAGCGAAAACAGAATTGAATTGGATTGCCCAAAAAGGACTTATAGAAATGTGTGAGGATTCATGGCGTTGGCAAACTAATAATCCAAATGGATATGAGGTAGTTAAAAAAGAACAAAAGGAACTAATGTCGCAAGGTAAGGAATAGAAATAGGCTATTAATTTACCTGTTCGGTTTTGAAAAACGGTCAACTCTTATATACGAAACGTAATAAAACAGTTGCAAAGGATAAACATGTATAGTAACGTTCTTTATATAGAATTAATTTGTTCGTTTTAAATTGAGCTGTATGACTCTAAGTAAATAAATAAAATTGGGTACATATAGATGAAGTCATTAATATATGACTTTGTATTCTTTATTAAGAACGAATAGGTCTATATGTTGCATTTTGTTGAGTCAATAGGGGAGGTTTGTTGATTGTATAAAAAACAATGCACACGCTGCATGAGCACATCATACAGTAGTTCTAATCATGGTCAGTGGCAATGTCCATATTGTGCGAATGACATAACAGAAATTAATGCTAGAGTAGTAAATCATAAAATAAGTGTATCATCAATAGAAAAAAAGATGCATCAGCAAAGAGGATTGGAGACTTATCGTACAATATAAATCACTGAATTTAATGGTTTTTTAGATCAAAAAATGTTGAAACAATAGTTCTAAAGCACTGTGTATTTATACGTTCTTTAATGAGAATATATAAATAATTGAAATGATGACAAGAGATACATTTATTCATGTAGGAGAGGGAATTATGAGTGCAATAACTGGAATCTATCATATAAACGACGAACCTATAAATATAGAACAAGGCAGAAATGTAATGAAATCCTTACAGAAGTTTCCTGCCGATGATGTTGAGACTTGGCATAACGAGAGGATTTTCTTCGGCTGCCACGCACAATGGATTACGCCAGAATCAATAGGTGAACAATTACCCTATTATGATTATGAAAGACAATTAGTAATTACTGCTGATGCAATAATTGACAACCGGAATGAATTATTTCAAAAGTTGCAAATTAATAGATCTCAAAGAATTGAAATAACTGATAGCGAGCTTATTTTACTTGCCTACGAAAAGTGGGGAGAAGAGGTATCAAAGCACTTAGTAGGTGATTTTGCATTTATGATATGGGATATGAGGAAGAATCAATTATTTGGTGCAAGGGACTTTTCAGGGACAAGAACACTATATTTTTATTGTGATGAACAGAAGTTTGCATTTTGTACCATCATAGAACCCTTGTTTTCTCTACCGTATATTGATAAAGGACTCAATGAACAATGGATTGCGCAATTTATAGCTATTCCTGTAACAACGGACTCAGTCTTAACTGATGAAACAGTCTATAAAAATATTAAGCAAATTCCACCTTCCCATACAATAAAAGTTAAGAATGGAAGAGTTGAGTTTTCTAGATATTCTAACTTGGTTTCAGGAGAGAAATTAAAGTTAAAGTCAAATTTAGAATATGAAGAGGCTTTCAGAGATGTTTATGAAAAAGCAGTAGTTGCTAGGTTACGTACTCATAAACAAGTTGGATCTCATTTAAGTGGTGGTTTGGATTCTGGTTCAGTGGTCGGCTATGCAGCAAAAGCATTAAGAGAAAAGAATAAAAAATTACATACATACAGCTATGTTCCTGTTGATGATTTTGTGGATTGGACAAAAAGGTATAGGGTTGCTAATGAGAGACCGTTAATTGAAGCAACTGTTCAACATGTTGGGAATATCTCTGAACATTATTTGAGCTTTCCAGAAAAAAACTCTTATTCAGATATCAACGATTGGGTTGATATTATGGAAATGCCATATAAGTTTTATGAAAACTCTTATTGGTTAAAGGGAATTTATGAGCAAGCTGAACAACAAGGGATTGGAGTACTGTTAAATGGGCAAAGAGGCAACTGGACAGTATCCTGGGGCCATGCAATAAATTATTATGCAACTCTTATGAAGAGAATGAAATTTCTTCGTTTATATCAAGAGGTTAATTTATACAGTAATAATATTGGTGTTGATAGATCACGAATATTCAAGTTAGTTGGGGAAAATGCATTCCCTTTACTTACGCGTCCTAATTCACCTCAAGAGCAAAACTATTTTCCAGAATGGATTAATTCTGATTTTGCCAAGAGGACAAACGTATTCGAAAAGCTTGAAGAACATGCAGTAGATGTTAAAGGTACTTCTACTATAGATGTTTATGAAATTAGAAAGAATCATTTTAATCAATTACATTTTTGGGGTCTAAACGGCACAATAGGAACAAAATTATCACTACGGCATTCTATGTGGGAACGAGACCCTACAAACGATATAAGAGTGATTCAATTTTGTCTATCTGTACCGGAGAGTCAATATGTTCAGCAGGGAATAGACAGGTCTCTTATACGTCGATCTACTAAGGGACTTTTACCTGACAACATAAGACTCAATCAACGATCTAGAGGAATTCAAGGAGCAGATGGTGTACATCGAATGAAGAAAAGTTGGCAATTATTTATCGAAGAACTACAACAAATTTCAAATGAACAGACCACTTTATCAAATTTTATAAATGTTGAAGTATTTAGAGATTCACTAGAAAAGATTAAGGGGAAACCAAAACCGGAGTTGTTTTATGAATTTGAATTTAAGATATTAATGCGTAGTTTAATACTATGTCGATTTATTAGAAAGATTGAAGGGAGGTGACTATATGAAAAAGGAATGGAAAGAACCACAGATAGAGGTGCTTAATATTAATATGACTATGGCAGGGCCTGGAATTAAAACTCCAGATGCGGTTCAGCCAGATCCAGATGCAGGTGAGCATGATGTGGTTAATTATAGTTAATGAGCCGACTTAAAAAAATGTAATTATGAAGCCCTTATACAGTTTGATATAAGGGCTTCATAAAAAAATATTCCAGGTAATGTTTTTTTGTTATTAATATTGCGTTCTATATAAACACTATTGATTCTTTTTTAGTAGTCCACGAGTTTTGCCACAATTATCACAAAAAAAGTAGTTACCACAAAAACATAACTTCACATTAATTTTTATTATTTGTTCTACTAAGTAATTGACACTGTTTCAGAAAAATGGTACTTTTATCTTATAAGTGTTCTTTATAAAGTTCGAAAACGTTATTTGTGAAGTTTTCCTGCTTTTTTTATATTAATCGTTCTTTATAAAGTACAAGTTGGAGGTACAGCATTGAAACCATATATCGAAAATAAACAACTCTTCAAAGCTTTTGGATTGAATATATTAAGTGATATTCCCTTACCAGAATTATCTAAGATTCATGATAATAATAGAACAGTAGATATTGTTATTAAAGAGAAAGATCTTACATCGTTATGGGAAAAAAGTTCTAGTGGAAATAAATACTTTGTTATTCAGAAAAATACTATTATGTTCCGACTGCCTGACAATGCTATTTATATGATTCAAAATGGGAAAGAGATTTATTATTCTCGGGTAGATAATGCAAATGAAGATCAAATCCGTCTTTACCTACTCGGAACTTGTATGGGAGGACTATTAATTCAAAGAAAAATTCTCCCTCTACACGGAAGTGCAATTGAACTGAATGGGAGAGCATACGCTATCGTTGGGGAATCAGGTGCAGGAAAATCTACGCTTGCTTCTGCCTTTTTAAAGAAAGGCTTTCGACTAATAAGTGATGATGTGATACCGGTCTCGATGAATGAAGAGAATATCCCGGTAGTGACACCAGCTTATCCACAACAAAAACTATGGATTGAAAGTTTAAATGAATTTGAAATGGAATCTAATGAATACCGTCCTATAGTTGATCGAGAAACGAAATTCGCTATACCCGTTTTAAATCAATTTGCTTCGGAACAATTACCACTCGCAGGTGTAATTGAACTAGTTAAAAATGTAAACGAGGAAATAGAATTGAATCCAATCAAAAACCTACAACGGTTACATACATTATTCAATCATACATACCGTAACTTTTTTATTGCCCCTCTAGGTTTAATGGAATGGCATTTCAACACATCTGCTAAAATGTGTGAACATATTGAAATGTACCAATTACGCCGCCCAACAACCCGATTTAGTGCACATGATTTAACAGATTTAATTTTAACTACAATCAATAAGGAGGAAAAAGTATATGGTTAATACTCAACAAATTTCAAAAACTCATATAATTTGTCAAGGGGAAGGAAATATTGTAAGTGATATGGACGGAGAAAAAGTGATGTTAAGCATTGAAAATGGAAAGTATTACAATTTAGGTGAAATGGGGGGAGTGATTTGGGACTTAATTAAAGCCCCTACATCTATTGATCAACTAGTAAATACGTTACTACAACAATATGAAGTCGAACAGAATGAATGTGAGGCAGAGGTAATGGGTTTTGTGAAACGGTTAATAGATGAAGATTTGATTGAGCTGGAAGAACTGAAAATTTAATAGAAAGCTAATTTATCGTTTGTCGATATGTATTAAGACCTTAACAGAATTGTGCCACATTTTATTATGTTTAGAGAAGGACAGTGAGACCTTGAATAAACTAAAAATTTTTCTATCAATGGATTGGAAAATGAAAGGACTTTTACTAGAATCATATTTCTATCTAGGTATTGGGCGATATCTTAAAAGTATCTCTTTTTCTAAAGTGGCCCCATCACTAGGAAAGCATATGGATGAAACTACTTTTGATTTATATACAGAAAATAAAAAGTTTTTATTTTCTGTCTCTCAGGCTATTCAAATTATGAGTCGTTATACCTTCTGGGAAAGCCAATGTCTTGTTCAAGCCATAGCAGCAATGAAAATGTTAGAAAAACGACAAATTGAAAGCACTCTTTATTTAGGAACTGCTAGGGATGAGACAGGAGAATTAATAGCTCATGCATGGTTGCGAAGTGGTCCATACTACATTACAGGTGCTGAAGGTAAAGAGAAGTTTACTGTAGTTGGAAAATTCGCCAAAAAATTGGAGGGAATCCAAAGTGAATAGCCAATTAACTCTTGATCTAGAGAATGTATCTAGGGAACTAAAGGTAATCCTTAAGTTACTCAAGAAAAACAATCTAGACTTTGTGAAAGAAAATAAGACAGTATTATTTTCCGAGATTAATTGGGATCTGTTTATTGAGCAGTCAAAACATCATCGGGTTTATCCGGTTTTATTCTTAAAGTTAAAAGAAATTGACAGGGATTTAATACCTCAATATGTGATTGAACAGCTTTCATTTGAATACAAACGGAATACGTTCAAAATGCTTCAATTAAGTGCTGAAATGGAACAAGTCAGTAAGATCTTCACCGAAGATAAAATACGTCTGCTTTTCTTAAAAGGGCCAGTTATCGCACATGACCTATATGGTGATATTTCTCTACGTACATCAAGTGATTTAGATTTTTTAATACCAATTGAAGAGCTTGAGAAAGCAGAGGCAATCTTAGTTAAACAAGGCTATAAAAAAGATGATTATATTAAAACGATTTTAAACGATTGGACATGGCGTCATCATCATGTTACTTATTTTCATCCTCAAAAGCGGATTAAACTTGAGATGCATTGGAGGTTAAATCCAGGTCCAAGTGCTGAACCTAGTTTTGAAGATATGTGGGTGAGAAAAAATCGTAGTAAACTTACAAATTATCCCGTTTATTTATTAGGAAAAGAGGACTTATTTTTATTTCTCGTTTCACATGGTGCTCGTCATGGATGGTCAAGACTAAGATGGTTGCTAGATATTCATCAACTAACAGAACAAGAAATAGATTGGATGGAGACATACAAATTACTAAAAAGATATAGGTTTCACAATGTAGGTGCACAGGCACTAGTATTAACAAGAGAGCTGCTAAATTCCCAGATTACAGATGGTATGAAGCCTATAATAGTAAATAGAAGGTCAAATGCATTGGCACAGGAGGCAATCTTCTATCTTGAGAGGATGGTTAATTTACATACAGATCCTGTTCCAGAAGTTGTATCTCGTTATCATTCACATCATTTATTTTCTTTAATGTCACCATGGCAAAAGTTCATGTATGTTCTGAGTTTCTTTTTTCCATATCCTGAGGATGCCGAGACATTGCCATTACCTAAGAAACTCCACTTTTTATACTTTCCATTACGTCCTATTATTTGGATATGGAGGAGAACAAGGAATCATGCATTACCCTAGGGGGAGCCATAGATGAAACATGTTTTTTACTTTTTGAAGCAAATCCATTCCTATGCAGGGAAAACTCTCTATATTAATCTACTAGCGATGATTTTTATCAGTCTACTAGATGGGGTTGGGATTTTATTATTGATTCCGATGATTAATATGAGTGGAATCGTAAACCTGGACGTAGGAGGGACTGCAATTACTGGAATATTTACATTTTTAGAGGATATACCTAGTACATTGGGATTACCATTCATCCTGATGGTTTATGTATTAATTGTTATAGGTCAAAATTTATTGCATCGCCATATTACAATTAAGAATACTAAGATTCAACATGGATTTTTTCGTTATTTACGTGTAGAGACATATAATTCCTTATTACATGCTAATTGGGACTTTTTCATTAGAAATAGAAAATCGGACCTTATTAACTTATTGACAACAGAAATTGCTCGTTCGAGTGCTGGAACACATTCATTGTTGCAGTTTATGTCATCTCTTATTTTCACATTAATCCAAGTGTGTCTTGCCTTTTGGGTTTCTCCTCCTATAACCATTTTTGTATTACTTTGTGGTTTAATTCTAATCTTTTGTAATCGGAAATTCCTAAAAAGATCCCTGGCACTGGGGAGCAAAAATTACACTTTAGGGAAAGAATACCTTGCAGGCATCACCGATCAGATAAATGGAATTAAGGATATTAAAAGCAATACATTAGAAGACTCTCGGATAAATTGGTTTCGTACAATTACGAAAGGGATACAAGAAGAGCAAGTTGAATACATCAATTTAAAAACAACATCTCAATTATACTATAAAGTTGCCTCAGCATTTTTGATTGCCTCGTTTATATTTATTGCCGTAAATATGTTTAATGCAGAGGCAGGTCAATTGATGCTTATCATTGTTATTTTTTCAAGGCTATGGCCGAGAGTTGCCGGTATTCAAGGTTCTATGGAGCAAATTGCTACAACACTCCCTTCCTTTAAGGCTGTAAGGACTCTGCAAAATGAATGCAAAAGTGCGAAAGAGTTTACCTTCCCAGAGAATCAAGATATAAAGCCAATGGAAATTACCCAGGAAATTGAATGCGAAAATGTGTTTTTCCGTTATCACAAAAAAGATTCAACATCATATGCGCTAGAGGATATCAATGTGGTAATACCTTCAAATAAGATGACAGCTTTTGTTGGACGTTCCGGTGCAGGAAAGAGTACGTTAATCGATTTATTAATGGGTCTGAATCAACCTGAAAAAGGACAGATGTTAATTGATGGAAAACCATTAAAAAGTGATCATTTGTTATCGCTGAGACGTGCAATAAGTTACGTTCCACAAGACCCTTTTCTTTTTAATGAAAGTATAAGGGATAATTTAAAACTGGTTGTTCCTGATGCAACGGAAGAACAAATGTGGGAAGCGTTGGACTTTTCTTCGGCAGCTGAGTTTGTTAGAGAGCTTCCACATGGTCTAGATACACTTATCGGAGATAGAGGTATCCGATTGTCTGGAGGGGAAAGGCAGCGAATTGTTTTAGCTAGAGCTATTTTACGTAATCCATCTATTCTAGTCTTAGATGAAGCGACAAGTGCACTGGATACAGAAAATGAGGCTAAGATTCAGAATGCGTTAGATCGGTTAAAAGGAAAAATGACCATTATCGTAATTGCCCACAGATTATCGACGATACGTAATGCTGATCAAGTTGTGGTCTTAGATCAAGGCAGAATTATTCAAAAAGGGGAATTTGGTCAACTAGCACAAGATAAAAGAAGTGTGTTTGGACATTTATTGAGCAATCAAATGGGTGCTAGTTTGTGAAAAATCTTTACAAATTAGAACGAATTTTAATGTATACAAATTGTACTTAAATTGTTGAAAGATACTTTTTTTGCTAATCTAAACAGTTAAATGTAATAAACTTTACGAAAAGTGCCTATTTTTAAATGAAAGGAGGTGGTAGTAATGAAAAGGAAATGGGAAAATCCCAAAATAGAAGTACTTGATATTAAAATGACCATGAAAGGTTGGAAGCCAGATAGACCTGGTAAGCCAGGTGGAGGACATGGCGGACCTGGAGAACCAGGAGAACCAGCTCCCGACTTGGATAGTTAAATGAAATTATTATTTAACGCAGTAATATATCCCTTATTAAGAAAGTGTTCAAAAAGGATGACAATATAAGTTGCCGTTGAAAGTTAATTGTCCCTGGACTTTTTGAACATCCTCTATATAAGGGATCTTTATTTATCAATTCTTTAAATAAGGTAAATGGGGAATGATGATGGCAAAGAAAAACCGAACCAGCAGTTACGAAACACTATTTGAACTAGTAAACACACCAAAACAACAAAGACAGTTTGAAAAAACATGGGAATACTTTTGTGATGAATTTGGCTGGATAAATGATCCTTATGCTGAAAACGGTGTCCGATACAATTTACTAATCAAAGAACTGGGTGGATTTAAGAGAAGAAGAGTTATAGGCACAATAGAATTTATTCCCTATCATCCAAAGAATCCAAACAGTACAGTTGAAGGTCCGCATAAATTTCCATTTTCAGAATGTGATGAAATTAAAGCAAATCAAGAAAGAATATGGGAAATAGATAAGCTTTGTATACATCAAGATTACCAACGGAGAGGTTACTTCCATTTATTTATGCGTGTATTCCAGGATCATACATCTAGGTATAATCCTAAATATTATCTTGCGCTTATGGAAAAAAGATTTTTCCGTATGCTGAGAATATCATTTGGGTTGGCTGTAGTACAGAGAGGTGATGCATTAGTCGGTCCAACAACTGCACTTATCCCAATATTATTTGATGTAGAGGAAATGTTGGATGATGATAAAAAAGTGATGAGTTTATTAACTATGACTACAAGGCAACAACCACCAAAGAATAAAAATATCAAAAATCTAATGTTAAAGCGTACAAACACATTGAAACCTTCAAAACTATTTAATGTTCAGTTAGGGAGGAAATTCCTGATCAGGAATTTCAAAAGATTTATAATACCTAAGAGTCGTTGAGAATGGATAAGCTTTTAATAGCTACTGTAAAGATAGAAGTTCTATCGTCGTCACTGAAAATTGGAGCGATGTTAATCATGAATAAAGGTAAGGGTAGAATCATACTGGGATTTTTGTTAACTGTACTTATTCTCATAGCCTACACATATTGGGACAATAATCGAATAAAAATTGTAGAGCAAGAGATAGGAATTGATAATATATCAGATGATATAAACGGATATAGAATTTTACAGATTTCAGATATTCATGAAAAAGTATTTGGTGACAATCAGGAAAACTTAATCGAAAAGATTAATTCAATTGAATATGATGCAATCGTCTTTACAGGAGATATGTTGATAAATGGAGATAGTAAAAACTATCAGCCTATTTATAAATTAGTAGAAGGTATAAAAAATAAAGATCTTGCTCTATTTGTCCCAGGGAATTCAGATCCTGTTAGTTATGTAATCGATGAAAAGGGTAAATTGAGAAAACATCAATTTATTGAAGGGTTGGATATGAGAGGTGTTAAGTATCTTGAGTCAATACATACTGTAGTTAGGGGGACCTCTTCTATACATTTCGTTGATTTCGAATTATCTGTCTTGGATACACAAAATGGATTATTAGAAGGGGATGCAATAGCCTTTATACAGCATCGTAATCAATTACTAAAAGAAATGGTAAAGCTTGATTCAGCTAAACCTACAGATGTCGTCATTGCCTTAAACCACTATCCAATTGTTGATGCTAGAATCGATCTTTTAAAAATTAATCCGAATGCTGTGTTTAGAGATTATGATTTAATTATTGCTGGACACTACCATGGTGGGCAAATTAGGCTCCCGTTAATAGGTGCGTTGTTTGTTCCAGAAGCATATTATGAGCGGAGTGGGCTTTTTCCTCCACAGGATAGAGTAAAAGGTTTATGGGAATATAAGCAAACAAAACAATATGTTAGTACAGGCTTAGGCAGTAGTCAAACCATTTCATTTTTAAAGTTTCGACTATTCAATACCCCTGAGATTAACTTGTTGACTATAAAGAATAACAACTAATATGAAAAATTTGTTCCTATATGAAAGACTACCTTTTACCGGATATTAATGGTAATACTCCTGCATATTCCTCCAACTACATAGTTTTAGCTACCTAAAACGGAAGAAGTTATTCTTTTTTATCAATGAAAACATACTTGAATCGTATAAGGATAGGTCTCCAGAAAAACCTTTCAAAGTTCTAAGTAAAAGGTAACTATTATCCATATTAATCGAATGTACCTATTCTACAAATCTTTATAGAGAACAAAACGGAAAAATAAAGACTTTTGATATAATCTATTAGTACCATTAATGTTCTTTATAACGTAATTATGTGTAATTAGCATTATGAAAACAGTCAATTTACGACATATTTTAAATGGGTTTACAGAATTAAATCGCTAAAAAGAACAATCAGAAGTGAAGATGGGATATTCAATAAAACGAACAAAACACAAAAGAGCACCATCGGTGATCGTAATCACCAACCATGCTCTTATTTATCATTGTCATTCTGTAGCTTCCACTTATTAAATTCTAAGTATTCTCGAAACTGTTCTTTGGAAACACCGGATTTCATGGCATCTTGCACGAGTTTTGTCCATTCTAAGTCAAGGTCATCTAAGTCTGTTTCGCTTTGTTCATTAAGTAGGGTGTTAACTGTAACCCCTAATACAGTAGATACCTTTTCTAAAAATTGAACAGAAGGATTAGACTGAAGGTTGCGTTCTATCGAACTAAGGTAGGACTTTGCAACCCCTGCTCTTTCAGCTAGTTCAGATAAAGATAAATTCCTTTGTGTTCGATATTTTTTTATTCTAGGGCCAATCACGTCAAGTCACCTTCCTTTTTCTATAAATATTATAGCATATAAAGAAGGTATTGTTTTATATGGAGAACAGATTTATAAAAAAATATTACATACAAGTATGTAGAGAGTGAGTTTTATTTAATGAGTAATGGTTGGTTCTGTAAGAAATTTTTTTATTTCATCAGAACTGATCCCTATTTCTAATGCTTCTAAAATCATCTCAACCCATTCACGATCAAGCTTGCCATCCTTTGTTATTCTCTCAATGATTTCACTATTCACCTTATTACCCTCCTAAAATACTAGCCTGTATTTCAGGCAGCCCAGCCATCATGGTTAACACGTTAGATCTGTGACTTTGCGTCTCTATTTTTCAATAGGTTTGCCTTTTGCTGATATAAACTTTATGTCATTTTTTAGATATTTATTAACTCAAAAGTCCCTTTGTGTTACCTGACTTTATAACTAATTCTATTATAAATATGTTTATATAGGAAGTGTGCAGAATTTTGTCGAAAGAATAAAATTTTAACTAAATTGGTTATTTGTAATTTGTTTGTAACAATCTGTAGGTGGATTAACCTACTTTTTCATGCGCTGACTTTTATTTAATGGATTTTCTTTAATTATTCTTTAATAAAACTTTAATAACAATAATTTGATTTTGTCGAATTATATTTCCTTTTTGGGTTATATTTCCATTACTGTTGTATTTCGTACTAATCGTTATACCTAATGTAGCCTATCTTCATGCACCTTCCGCTTAAATAGTAAGGAGTTTTCTCATAGATATCTATAAATAGGTCAAAAAGACACCTACTTTTAGTATTCTGGTAGGAATTAAACGTATCTTTTCATTTAATATCAGTTTTAAATTGGGGTTTAAAAAGTATGAGAACTAGAATCGTAGCCAAATTCATACACCAATTTATACAAAACTATAGCAGTTGGCATAATCAGCCAACTGCTATAAATAGGAAACTTATTAATTAAATATAGCCTGGGGTGTCAAATAAAAGATGCCGCCACTCTGAATCGTTACATTTATTTGTGGCTCATAAAGGTCACGCAGGGCATCCTTTTCTAGGTGATAACAATCTGGTTTTTCCTCTAAGTCTACATAAAAGTGGTCTAATAGTTTTAAATCTTCATTCCATCTTTGTCTAGCTGTGTCTGCCCATGTATGATCCTGCTGGTTTATTCTTTGTTCGATAAATTGCTCAATTCTTTTCAAACCGCTTTTAGGTTTGATTAGGGGAGTCATATTAAAGCAGAGATCTGGGATTTTTGGAGTTAGTTGTAGCTTTTCAAGTTTTTCTTGAAAGTTTTCTAAAAGTGTTCCACTTACTAAATGTAGTCCAATGGAAAAGAGTTGATCCTTTTTCATGTCACATTGATAAGAAACAATAATATTTACACCTAGCCAGGGATGTAAGGGTACATTTGTACCGTTTGAATCGACTTTTTCAAATAAACGGATCATACTTCCTAGTCGTGTGGTGGACTGAAAGATTTGATGGAGTCGAGGTGCACCAAAGTGCATGACCTCGCCCTTTAAATCTGTTGGAGCCTTTTGTTGGTCCGTTATGAGCGTTAAGGTCATGGGATTTGGGACACCATTTGTTTTTTCAAGATAGTGCCAATAGAAAGGTCGATTCATGAGTTCTTTATCCATGTCGATCGTTAATTGAACAGTCATATAGCCAGGTTTATTTTCGATGAAATTGCAAGAATTTGCTGTAAAAAAGCTTTCTAAATAGCTATGGATTTTTTCTTGTTGCATGAAATAGCCGCCTTTCATGATAGGTAGGTATAAGATTTGGCAATTATTGATTTCCGCTAACTGCTTTTCTTTGCTCTTGGGATGCTTGGGCATAATCTAGGATTGATGTTAGGTTTTCCATTTTTATTTTTATCTCGCCATCAGTTTTTGAGTGATACATAATATCCTTAATATGTTCATCAAAATTCTTAATTTCTAGGCGTGTTAATATTTCATCAAGTTTCCCAATGACTTTTTCAAATAAATCAATTTTTTCATATAATAGTTTTAATATATGTTCCTCAACCGTGTTTCTAGTAGCCATATTATAGATATGAACATCATTTTCTTGTCCTAAGCGATGAATTCGACCAATTCGTTGTTCAAGTCTCATCGGATTCCAAGGTAAATCATAATTAATAATGTTGTGGCAAAATTGAAGATTTATCCCTTCACCACCAGCTTCTGTTGCGATGAGTACTTGTACACGGTTCTTAAAGAGATCCTTCATCCAATCCTTTTTTCCACGCTTGAAGCCACCGCGAAAGGGAACAGATGTAATCCCGTTTTGCTGTAAAAACCACTGTAAGTAAAATTGCGTAGCACGGTACTCAGTAAAGATAATGACTTTATCATCGAGTTCTTTAATGAGTTCAACTACTTTTTGTGCCTTTGTATTTTGGGTAACACCGTCAATCGCCATGATGAGCTTTTTAATAACATCCTTTGGTAAGGTCGTTTCTTCTTCTTCAGGACGGTCAAGCATTTTCTTTAATGTCATATAGACAGCTTCACGACTACTACATGCTTCTCGTTGAAGTGTCATGATTGCAAATGTGTTGGCGGCAAATGTAGAAGAAGTTTTTAATTCAGAGATTGTATCATATAAATGTTGTTCACTTTCTGAAAAGTCAATGGCAACTGATTCAACATGCCTTTTCGGCCAATCAATCCCTGTATCACCGCGGCGATTTCGGATCATTACCTTGTTAACGAGCTCACGTAAGTGATCATGCTCTTCTAGAGAACGATCTTTTGCTGAGAATGCTTCAGTAAAATAGGACTCATTGCCTAAGTGCCCAGGTTTGAGCAAGGATACGAGATTGAAAATTTCTTCGATTTTGTTTTGAACTGGTGTTGCTGTTAAGAGAAGGCAGTATTTTTTCTTTAGATTTTGCACAAATTCATAGTTTTTTGTTTTATTATTTTTGAGTTTATGAGCTTCATCGATAATGACTAGATCATAGGATTGATCATAGACGATCTCACGGTGAGGACTTCGCTTCGCTGTGTCTATGGAAGAAACGACAACATCACATGATTCCCAGACATAGCTTTTTTTTTGCTCGACTGCGGGAATAAAGAACTTCT
The DNA here is from genome assembly GCF_059758525.1 of Metabacillus sp. GQ13. Classification (NCBI taxonomy): domain Bacteria; kingdom Bacillati; phylum Bacillota; class Bacilli; order Caryophanales; family Bacillaceae; genus Metabacillus; species Metabacillus sp. GQ13. The sequence continues at coordinate 228,902 of NZ_JCAXET010000005.1, read as the reverse complement.
GGGTTAATTCGCTTGCCCATTGGGAAACAAGGGAAGCTGGGACTAAAATTAATACTTTTTTCACCAGTCCACGAATCATGTATTCTTTTAAAATCAGACCTGCTTCAATTGTTTTACCTAATCCAACTTCATCGGCTAATATTGCTTTTCCATTCATCTTTTCTACTACTCTTTGTGCCACCTCTAATTGATGAGGGAGCGGTGTGAAATGAGGAAGATGATTAGGTGCTTGTAACCCCTCAAAAGAAGAAATAGCAGTATGTTTTTGGACCTCATAGCTAAGTTTAAATAACTCCCAGTTTGACCAGGGTCCATCATTTTCAAGTTTTTCAAAAAAACCTTGCTGCCAAGAAGAATCAAAGTTTGTCTTTACGCTCATATACATGACAATCCTTTCGTTTACTATTTTGTAAGGTATATAACGTTGTTGAGGAATAATGATATATATGAAAATAAAATAACGTTTTTAACCCATGGGTTGAATAAGTAAGTTTGAAGGTTCAAACTATGTTTATCTTTCTGAAAATACCAAGCGAATTTTATATCTTATCTTTTGTAATCTGAAAATGTCGATTATGTCTTGATGTCGATCATATTTTTCTTTAAAGTATAACCATAATGAAAACAAAATATGTACGTGCATGGCTATGAAGGAATTCCTCAGATTATTCAGGCGACCTAGAGAACTGTTGAATGGTGCCTTGATGAAACACACCCCACTAGAAAACGTACTTTAAGTATTAATGTTGGCTGTTTTCCGTACAAAGTACTAACGTACATGTTTTAAGTGTATTTTCGTGCTCTTTCACCAAATACTCGAATATCTCTCTGAGCAGTAGAGCAACAAACTTTTAGAAAAGAGCCTATGTCAAATCAAACTGACTGTAAAAGGATTAATTCCTGTTACAAGTCAGTTTTTTTTGCCGTTTTTGCCGAATACATGAAGAACAACTAACATTATGACTAGTTTTTAGAAGCTTTGTCGACTTGAAGGTAAAGAGTATGGTCAATGAAGAATGACTAAGTTATAAAGTATTCAGGTATGTTGTCTTTTGTTGATGTCACGATGATTCTTTCTTAAGTATTCACAGGTTTAACAAAAAGATGAAAAGGGTTGGTGGATTTAATGTCAAATATGTTTGTAACCATTTCAAAGGCTGCATCAATAGTGGGGGAGAAAGTTTATATAATAAAGAAATGGGAAGAGGAATTCTCAGAGTTTGTTTCGATTAAAAGGGACGAGCGAAACGCAAGATTAGTAACCGCTGAAAATATTGAAATGCTTCGAAAAATTAAATCGCTAAAGGATAACAATATGGATACTGATACAATTAATCAGATATTACAAAATCAACAGCGTCCAAACATATTGAAATCTACAATTAATGAAGAATCTGTTACAGATATAAAAGAGTCATTAGCGAAAATTACAGCTTTTATCGAGTCAACAGACGTACAAGAACTTTTAAAGTTTGATGCTCGTTTGAATCAATTAGAGAGAAATGTGGTACAAACTATTACAAAGAAAGTAGCGGATACTGCTAAATTGCAAACTGAGGTTGCAAGAATTGAATTTTCTGATGTACAAGAAATGATTGGAACATTATCAAGTACTTCTGAAATAGAAAGAGCAATGTATAAGGAAGAAATACGTGAGGAACGCGAACTGGTTCAAAAACAAACGGATGATCGTGAGGAAAGATTTCTGGCATTTATCAAACAACACCAAGATAGACAAGAGCGAATGAAACAAGGGCAAAAATCCGGATTATCATTTATCAAACAATTTATCGGAATAGCAGCAAAGTAAACTCTCCAACTAAAGAACCTATCAATTGAATATGATAAATAGTCCAATTGATAGGTTCGTTTAAAGTTAGCTTATAAATTATCTCCTGGTGCTGTTTTCTTAATGATCTTTATTTTTTTTAATTTCGTTTCTTCGACAGAGAGAATTTCAAAATGAAGATGATGATATTCATAGGTCTCACCCTTTAATGGGAATCGTCCCATCTCTTTCAGTAGAAAGCCGCTCAGAATATCTTCTTCCTCTGGGATTTTAGTTTTGAATACTTCATTTAATCTTCGCAACGCTAATTTACCATTACAAATGATATGGGAATCGGTTAATTCATCAATTAAAATTTCTTCGTCTTCGTCTGTCTCATCATTAATATCCTGCCCAATCATTGCCTCAATAATATCTTCATGACTAATAATTCCTTTTGTCCCACCATACTCATCTAAGACGATAGCTAAGTGCCTGCGCTTTTTAAGCATTAATTTAAATACTTTCTCGATCGAGTGGAATTCGAATACAAAAAGTGGATCATTATCAATGAAGTCTTCGAGTTTTTTCATTGGTTCTAGTGACCATGTTAGTAAAGATTTTGAATGTAATACACCAACTATATGATCCATATTTTCCTTATAAACAGGGAAACGTGTATGACTTCCATTTAAAACAGATTCACGAGCTTCATGAAAGCTAGAATCATAAGCAATCCCTTGAATTTCGGTTCGAGGTGTTTTAAGTGCATCACGAACGTCTAAATCATAAAAATCAATTGCTCCTTTAATAAGTTGGGTTTCTTCATTTTGTAGAGTGCCTTCAGAGGTTGCAATGTTTACCATCGTGATTAATTCTTCTCTCGAGACCGATACGGATTCTGGTTCGTTTTTTGAGAGCATTCTGATCACAAACCTAGTAAATCTAGAAAGTAAAAATATTAACGGCTTGAAAATAAATAAAAGCACATTGATTATTGGAAACACAATATAAGAAATCTTATCAGCAAATGATGCTGCAATCGATTTCGGTAATACTTCAGCAAATACAATTAAGACTACTGTTAAGATTCCTGTTGCTATCCCAACATTATAGTCATACTCAATTGCAACAATTGTTACTAATGTAGGTAGCATAATGTTTGATATGTTGTTACCAATTAAGATACCGGTAATCAATTCATCCGGTTTTGAGATAAGCTTTAGTAATTTCTTTGACTTAATGTCGTCGTTTTCTGCATTTGTTTTTATCTTCATCTTATTAACAGCAGTTAATGCTGTCTCACTTCCAGATAAGAAAAAAGACATCAATAGAAAAAACAGTATGGCAATGAACAATTTGAGACTCCTCCAATTATTTTTTTCCTGCTAGTATTTTCTCTATATACCCTATGGTAGCGTTATGTAGCAAAAAAAACGAAAAGTAACATGCAGAAAAAAGGTTAGCTAGTTTACAGTAGCTAACCTGATTATATAAAAGTATAATATTTCTTTACCAAGAAGGAAAGTACTTGGTAAAGATAATCGCGTAATTTTATTTTTTTCTTTTAACCTTACCTGTCCAACCTTTAAATCCACCTTTAAGGCAGTTTATATTACTATATCCTTTTCTTTTTAACATTTGTGCTGCACGACCACTACGAACAGTATTTTGGCAATAGAAATAAACAGCTTGATCTTGACGAATCTCTTTGTAACGTTGGCGCATTTGAGATAAAGGTATGTTTCTTGCTCCTAATATATGTCCACCTTCGTATTCATTAGGTTCACGAACATCAATCAGTTGAGCCTTCCGGTAACCAGCTCGAAATTCTTCTTCTGTCAGATGTTTCATGATTTTTCGTTGATAGAGAAATGTAAAAGCAGAGTAACCAATAATTGCTGCTGCTAATATAATGAGTAACCATGTTGATGTTGTCAAAAACCTCGACCCCTTTTATATGTTGTTTAATAAAGGCTGTTTTTGCAAAGATTGTTGTTTTCGTAATAAGTAAATCTTTACGTATTCAGCCTATCTTCGTGCTCTTTTCGTTAAATGACTCTGATATCCCACTGGAGATCGCTTCAATTTAGATAATAAAAATCCAAAAGCCGATTTTTATTAGTATTAGAGCAACAAACTTTTAGAAAAGAGCCTTAATAAATAAGTGTATAGAATAGATCGATACACTCCTAATTTAAGTGTGTTCATAGTGAAATCTAATCATTTCTTCATATTGATGATTGTCTAAGAATGCTAAAATTACTATAGGTTGATAATGGATAAGATCTCTTTTGTGGACTTCTATTATTATATAAGAGCTTGTCTCAAAAGTCATTAGAAACAACGCAATAATATTTTCTTCTATGTCTTGTTCTGTTAGACTAAAAAAGTAAAATTACTTAAACAAAGAAGGGCTACGATATGGCAAAGGAAATTTGGCGATATATTGATTCTGGTAATTGCTCGCCAGCATATAACATGGCACTAGATGAAGCATTATTAGAGTGGCATAGTGAGGGGAAGATTCCACCAACCATTAGGTTTTACGGATGGAACCCAGCGACACTATCGGTTGGCTATTTTCAGAAAGTCGAAAAAGAAATCAATTTAGATGCTGTGAAAAAATATGGTTTAGGTTTTGTAAGGAGACCTACAGGTGGTCGTGGTGTTCTCCATGACCAAGAACTTACTTATAGTGTAATTGTTTCAGAGGAGCATCCTGATATGCCAAAAACGGTGACAGAGGCATATCGTGTTATTTCAGAGGGAATATTAGCTGGCTTTAAAAATCTAGGTTTGGATGCCTACTTCTCGATTCCACGTACAGATGAGGAAAAGCAAGGATTGAAATCTCCTCGATCAGCTGTATGCTTTGATGCACCTTCATGGTACGAGCTTGTCGTCGAAGGTCGTAAGGTAGCCGGAAGCGCTCAAACTCGGCAAAAAGGTGTTATTTTACAACATGGATCGATCTTGTTAGATCTTGATGAAAATATGTTATTTGATTTATTCAAGTATCCTAATGACAGAGTTAGAGAGAGAATGCAGCGTGCCTTTAAAAATAAAGCCGTTGCAACGAATAAGCTCCGTGAAAAACCAGTAAAAGTAGATGAAGCAAAGCTCGCTTTCAAAAAAGGTTTTGAAGAGGGCCTCAATATCGAATTAGAACTCTATCAATTGACAAAAGAAGAGAATGAAAAGGTTGAAAAGATCGCGAAAGACAAGTATCAAAGTGATGAATGGAATTTTAAAAGATAAGAAGAAAAAAGGTGCAACCTTGGTGGTTGCACTTATCTTATGTACTTTTAAATCATTTGGTTATTTTTAGTTTGAGATTATAAAGTAAAGGTAAAGTACTAGTGACGAAGAATTTTTTTCGACAAATATGTTAGCTAATCCTATATGAATCAACATTTTGTCATTAAAAAATCAATGCAAGTGACAAAATCCTTCAAAAATCGTTATTTTCAGGTCGAAATCTTGTTCAAATGCGTTTTTCCTTTGCTTTTTAATAAGTTAGTGATTTGACAAACTAGGTATAAGTTGACCTAAAAACTATATATAGTATTAAGGGTAAAAAAAGAGATACTATATATTGATTTTTGTAGGGCGTTATGATAAATTAACAGAAGATTTAATAGAGAGAGATATAGAGGAGTTGTTTTAATGACTGTTGTTACTGAGCAGAAGATGGTTTTAAATGTACAGAAATTAAATAATGATATTTCTGCATTTTCACAGGTCCATCCAATTACAAATGATATGAAATTAACCCACCAAGGTGTTTCAAGACTTGTTATGCTTGATCGTTACACGTTTAAGGATACCGAGAAAATCACACTATCTGAAGGTGACTTTGTTGTTCTCACAATTAAAGAGGATCCTAAGTTCCCAGCTAGAGGACTTGGCTACATTAAAGATATAGATTGGCAAGCTAAAACAGCAAATGTACTAATTGATGAAGAGTATCGCCATTCTTTAGACAAACCTGAGGAAATGGAAACAGGTATTGTTAATCGCTCGTTAGACGTCATTGAGAAACCACTTGAAATCTTTTACGAACAAATTGCAAAACGTAATGCAACGGGATTAGCATCGGTGGAAACAACTGAGGAAAAACGGAAAGAGTGGTTTGAAAAGTTTTATCAAGAGTTAGTAAACTTGAACTTTATTCCAGCAGGGCGTGTTTTATACGGAGCTGGTGCTGGAACAGATGTTACCTATTTTAATTGTTATGTGATGCCATTTGTTAAGGATTCACGCGAAGGGATTTCAGAGCATCGTAAGCAAGTCATGGAAATCATGAGTCGCGGTGGTGGTGTTGGAACAAATGGGTCAACTTTACGACCTCGTAACACCCTAGCTCGTGGAGTAAATGGTAAGTCAAGTGGTTCGGTTTCTTGGTTAGATGATATTGCGAAATTAACACATCTAGTCGAACAAGGAGGAAGCCGCAGAGGAGCACAAATGATCATGCTCGCTGACTGGCATCCAGACATTATTGAATTTATTATTTCAAAGATGCAAAACCCAAGAATTCTTCGTTTTCTAATTGAAAACACGAAAGATGAAGCAATAAAAAAATATGCACAGGATCGACTTAAATTCACTCCTCTAACACAACATGAAATTGATATGTATCAAGGAATTATCAATTATAAACAAATACCAGGTACAGGTGGATTTAGTGAAAAAGTTATTAAAGATGCAGAAGTTAAGCTCCGTACAGGTGGTACTTACAGTGTTCATAATTCAGAGTTTTTAACAGGAGCAAACATATCTATTACCTTAACTAAGGACTTTATGGATGCTGTTGAAAATGATGAGGACTATGATTTACGCTTTCCAGATGTCGAGAGCTATAATAAAGAAACCATGAACGAGTACAATGAAAATTGGTATAAGGTTGGAGATGTACGTGAATGGGAAAAGCAAGGGTATAAAATTCGTACGTATCGCAAAATTAAAGCGAAAGAACTTTGGAATTTAATCAATATTTGTGCAACATACTCAGCAGAGCCTGGTATCTTCTTTATTGATAATGCGAATGAAATGACAAATGCGAAAGCATACGGACAACAAGTTGTTGCAACGAATCCATGTGGAGAACAACCTCTCGCACCATATTCAGTTTGTAACTTAGCTGCTGTAAACCTAGCAGAAATGGTAAACAAAGAAACAAAAACGGTTGATTTTGAGAAACTGCGTAACACAGTAGAAGTCGGTGTAAGAATGCAGGATAATGTCATTGATGCTACACCATATTTCTTAGCGGAAAACAAACATCAAGCACTTGGTGAGCGTCGTGTTGGACTTGGTGTAATGGGCTTACATGATCTGCTTATTTATTGTGAAACTGAGTATGGGTCTGAAGAAGGCAATCAATTAGTTGATCAAGTATTTGAAACAATTGCAACGTCAGCTTATCGAACTTCAATTGACCTTGCGAAAGAAAAGGGAAGTTTTCCTTTCTTAGTTGGCAAAGAAAATACTGACACGAATAGTCTACGTGAAGCATTTACACAAACTGGATTTATGAGTAAAATGCCTTCTGATATATTAGAAGGTGTCAAAGAGTACGGAATTCGAAATTCACATCTATTAACTGTTGCTCCAACTGGATCCACAGGAACAATGGTTGGCGTTTCAACAGGTTTAGAGCCTTATTTCTCGTTCTCTTACTTCCGTAGTGGTCGTCTTGGGAAGTTTATAGAGGTAAAAGCAGATATCGTTCAAGAATATTTAGATCAACATCCAGAAGCAGACACTAACAACCTACCATCATGGTTCGTATCTGCAATGGAACTAGCGCCAGAAGCACATGCAGATGTACAATGTGTGATCCAACGTTGGATTGATAGTTCAATAAGTAAAACAGTTAATGCTCCAAAAGGTTATACAGTAGAACAAGTTGAGAAAGTTTACGAGCGTTTATATAATGGTGGTGCCAAAGGTGGTACAGTTTATGTAGATGGAAGTCGTGACACTCAAGTGCTAACATTGAAAGCAGAAGAAAACACATTTGACGAGACTGAGGAATCAGTTGAACCTAAAGAAAAAGGAAAAGTCGTTCTTGTCGATACAATCAATGCCTTACGCTCGACAGATGTAACAATCGGCAATGAAGTTGGCGATAAATGTCCTGTTTGTCGTGAAGGCACTGTAGAGGATCTAGGCGGATGTAATACATGTACTAGCTGTGGTGCTCAGCTGAAATGTGGTTTATAATTTTTTCGTAAAAAGGGTCTGACTATGTCAGGCTCTTTTTAAAGTATATGAAATTAAAATTTTTTATACTGTGGATAAGCGCTTTCGACATCCAGATCCAGTGGTCTGACTTTGAAAGAGACGGTGCCAGTCCCTCGCATAAGCCACTAATGAATTGAAGATAAAAGAACATTTCTATTTATAAGTGTCTTATGATTATCGGGACTGAACAGGAGCTTGAGCTTTTGCTTATTACTGTTTGTATCCCTTGTAAAGGAAGTTATTCTCATGTAAAATTAATATGATTTCGTTATCAAAAGAACGGCAATTTGGAGGGGACCGCATGCCAACACCCAGCATGGAAGATTATATAGAACAAATATATTTATTAATAGAAGATAAAGGATATGCTCGTGTTTCAGACATTGCAGAAGCATTGGCTGTTCATCCCTCCTCAGTCACAAAGATGGTTCAAAAATTAGATAAAGATGAATATTTAATCTATGAGAAGTATCGTGGACTTGTTTTAACTGTAAAAGGGAAAAAGACAGGGAAACGTCTTGTCTATCGCCATGAATTGCTTGAACAATTCTTAAAAATTATTGGCGTTGATGAAGATAAGATCTATAATGATGTTGAAGGAATTGAGCATCATTTGAGTTGGAATGCAATCGACCGCATAGGTGACCTTGTTCAATACTTTGAAGATAATGAACAAAGAGTGGATACATTACGAAACATCCAAAAAAATAATGAAGAACAATAAAATAGTATAAATGAAAATGCCGTACTTGTAGGTGAAACTACTAGTACGGCATTTTTTTGTTGAAATTCTGATTAGAGACGATTTTCACATAATAGATCCGGGAGAAAAATACTATTGTAATTATTTTTCTGAAAAAACTTTTTGACGGAGCTTAATTAAGAGGATAATTGCAGATCTTTTATTGAACAAAGGAGACTCCTGTGAACTAACTCTTTAAAGTGAAAGTGCTTTAAAGCAATAAATAGGACTAAATCGATTGTCGAAAAGTTATTGAACCTATCCGACAAGTTTTGGCAATGAAGGAAAAAAGAATGTGTCATAATTGTCCATATTCCAATTTGTTATATTTTAATAATGATAAGTTTTTCAATATAGGAGGAGGTGATGGTGTGAATAGACCAATTCTGCAAATAAAGAATTTGAAAGTGTCTTTTCTTACGGATAAAAAATTAATACCTGCAGTAAACGGGATTAGTATTGATTTAGTTAAAGGAGAGATAGTAGGAATTGTAGGTGAATCAGGTAGTGGAAAAAGCGTTACATCACTATCAATTATGGGGCTTATTCCATGTCCTCCCGGAGAAATTGTACAGGGTGAAATTGTATTTGAAGGAAGAGATTTAACTAAGTTAAACGAACAGGAAATGAGGAAAATTAGAGGTAATCAAATATCGATGATTTTTCAAGAGCCTATGACATCATTAAATCCTTTATTTTCAGTTGGGAATCAATTGATAGAAGCACTCCGATTACATACGAATCTATCAAAAGTAGAAGCCCATAAGCGATCTATTGATTTGATTACATTAGTAGGGATTCCAAGAGCTGAACAAATTATTAAAGAATACCCACACCAGCTCTCAGGTGGAATGCGACAAAGGGTAATGATTGCAATGGCGATGGCCTGTAATCCTGAACTTTTGATAGCAGATGAACCAACAACAGCACTTGATGTAACCATTCAAGCGCAAATATTAACTCTTATGAAGGACCTTAACAAACAAACTAATACATCAATTCTTCTCATTACGCATGATTTAGGTGTTGTTGCGGAAATTTGTGACCGGGTGATCGTTCTGTATGCTGGTCAAATTGTCGAACAAGGGGACGTCCGTACTATTTTAAAGGAACCGAAGCATCCTTATACAAAGGGTTTATTAAAATCGGTTCCAGATTTAAGAAAAAGGTCAGATCGCTTATATAGCATTCCTGGTAATGTACCTAGACCTGGAAGCGTTAAACAGGGTTGTCAATTTGCAGCTAGATGTGAGGAAATGTTTAAGCGTTGTCATGAAGAAGCACCAAAGTTATACAAAATGGCAAATCAAGGCCACGATGTTCGATGCTTCCTACATTCAACTGCTGAGGAGGAGAATGAATTTGTCGGAACTACTTCTTGAGGTAAATGGTTTGAAGAAATATTTTCCTATAACAGGTGGGATTTTTGATAAAAAAATAGGTGAAGTAAAGGCAGTCGATGACGTTTCGTTTTTTGTGAAGAAAGGCGAAACATTGGGAATCGTTGGGGAAAGTGGGTGTGGTAAATCAACGACAGGGCGGCTGCTTTTACGTCTATTAGATGCTAGTGGTGGACAGGTTCTTTTTGAAAATCAAGAGATTACGAGTATGTCAAAAAAAGAACTTAGGAAAATTCGTAGAGATATTCAAATGGTTTTTCAAGACCCATATGCTTCATTAAATCCGAGAGACACCATTGAAAAAATACTAGAAGAACCGCTAATTGTTCATGGAATATGTGGAAAAGATGAACGGAAAAAGAAAGTGGAAGAAATGTTGGAGATTGTTGGGCTAGGTAGTTTTCATAAGAGAAGATACCCACATCAATTCAGTGGCGGACAAAGGCAACGGATAGGGATTGCAAAAGCATTGATGACAAGACCTAAATTAGTCATTGCTGATGAACCTGTATCTGCTTTAGATGTTTCCATTCAAGCACAGATTCTAAACTTACTGAAAGATATTCAAAAAGAGTTCCAGCTTACCATACTATTTATTGCCCATGACCTAGGTGTTGTACGGCATATAAGTGACCGTGTTGGTGTGATGTATCTAGGAAGATTAATTGAATTAGCGGATAGTGAGGAACTTTATGAAAATGCAATGCATCCATATACAAAAGCACTTCTCGCTTCAGTCCCTATCCTTGATCCGGATAGAAAACGAGATGTCATTAAGATCGAAGGTGAAATCCCAAGTCCTTCAAATCCACCTTCAGGTTGTGCTTTCCACACTAGGTGTTCAGAAAGTATCGAAATTTGTAAAACGTCAAGACCAGAATACCGTAGTTTAGATGGTCATTATGTTGCCTGTCACTTATACAATGATTGACTTGCAACAATTATGATAAAAAAATAAATCTGGGGGTATGCGTGAATGACAAAGAAGTTATGTAAAGTGTTCCTTGTATCGTTTTTGGCCTTAACCCTACTACTCGTCGGCTGTAGTAATTCAAATCAAGAAACAGATGGCAAGGAAGCAACACCTGCAAATAACGACAAAAAGAAAGATACACTGGTATTTGGTCGTGGAGGGGATTCAACTTCACTTGATCCAATAAGCACGACAGAAGGGGAAACATTCAAGGTAACGGAGAATATCTTTGAGACCTTGCTAGAGTATGGAGACCAAGATACGACGTTACATCCAGGTCTTGCTGAAAAGTGGGAAGTATCTGATGATGCACTCACCTATACATTAACCCTTCGTCAAGGGGTGAAATTTCATGATGGTACAGACTTTAATGCTGAGGCAGTCCTATTTAATTTTAATCGTTGGATGCAGGGAAATGAGGACGATTTTCCTTATTATACAATGTTTGGTGGCTACCAAGGTGAGGATGGTCACGTGATTAAAGAAGTAAATGCAACAGATGAATATACTGTCCAATTTGTTCTAAATAGACCACAGGCTCCTTTTTTAAAAAATCTAGCAATGTCTCCATTTGGAATTTCTAGTCCTGCTGCTATAGAGAAATTTGGAGATAAATATAGAGAGAATCCTGTTGGAACTGGCCCATTTAAGTTTGTTGAATGGAAACAGAATGATCGAATTGTTCTTGAAAAAAATGAAGATTATTGGTTACCAGACTACCCGAAACTGAACCAAGTTATTTTCCGAGTTATTCCGGAAAACACCGCACGTCTTAACGCGTTAGTAAATGGTGAAATCGATCTGATAGATGGTGTGAACAATGCCGATGAAACTATGGTCACAAGTAATGATAATCTCCAATTAATTGAGCGTCCTTCAATGAACGTGGGTTATATTGGGTTTACCACGAACCGACCACCATTTGATAATAAACTTGTTCGCCAGGCTTTGAGTCATGCAATTGACAAACAATCAATTATCGACGCGTTCTATGGTGGAAAAGCAGAGGTTGCTAAAAATCCGCTCCCACCATCGGTTGAAGGATATAATGATTCGATCAAGGATTATCCCTTTGATCTTGATAAAGCAAAACAGCTATTAACGGAAGCTGGTTATCCAGATGGTTTTGAAATGGATCTATGGGCAATGCCTGTTGCACGTCCTTATATGCCAGAGGGGATGAAAGTGGCTGAGGTGATCCAGGCATCTTTTGCTGAAATAGGAGTCAAAGCAGAAATTCAATCAGTAGATTGGGCGACGTATCTAGATAAGGCAGTAAAAGGTGAGTTTGATGCCTATATGTTAGGTTGGACAGGTGATAACGGTGATCCAGATAACTTCCTATATACATTACTAGATAAAGATAGTATAGGAAGTAACAATTATTCTTTTTATAGTAATGATGACTTGCATGAGGTACTTATTAAAGCCCAAACAGAGATAGACCAAAATAATCGTAATGACTTATACAAACAAGCTCAAGAAATAATTCATGAGGATGCTCCTTGGGTTCCACTCGTTCATTCAACTCCATTACTTGCTGGAACGAGTGATATTGTCAACTATTTACCACATCCTACAGGTTCAGAAGCATTTACAAAAGTTGAGTTTAAATAATGTTCAAGGAGAGGGGAGCTTTTGGGCTCTCCTTTTGTAGCCACGTTTTTTTCTATGACCAATGTTAATCAATTGTTTTAGATATGTAAAACAGCAGAGGTGTAAATATTAATACTTTGTTAAATGAGAGGTGATTACATGTTTACATATACTGTACGTCGTATATGCTCATTGCTACCTGTTTTACTAGGTATGACATTTATTGTTTTTGCTATTATACGGGCGATACCTGGTAATCCTGCACAGGTCATTCTAGGTCAAAAGGCAACGAAGGAGGCTATTGCTACCCTAACAAGTGAATTAGGTCTAGATAAACCTTGGTATACCCAATATGTTGATTACATTAAAGAGCTATTTACGGGAGACTTGGGGACATCACTTAGAACGAGAGGCCCTATTAATGAAGAGATATGGCCTTATTTAGCAGCAACGATTGAATTGGCATTTGTAGCAATGATTATCGCTATTTTTATTGGTGTGAATGCAGGAATTATCAGTGCGTGGTTTTCAAAATCATGGTTTGATTATCTTGCTATGATATTAGCGCTTGTAGGTGTTTCAATGCCGATATTCTGGTTGGGTTTAATGGAGCAATGGGCATTTTCTATTGAATTAGGTTGGCTCCCGACTACAGGGAGGGAAAATGTTCGTGACCCAGTTATGGCGATAACCAATATTTATTTAATTGACACATTACTTCACTGGAGATTTGATCAATTTGGTCAGGTAGTTCAGCATTTAATTTTGCCAAGCTTGGCGTTAGCAACAATACCTATGGCAATCATTGCAAGAATGACTCGATCTTCAATGCTCGAGGTAATGAAATCAGATTATATTCGTACAGCAAGAGCAAAGGGTGTATCTATGTTCTGGGTGGTGTATAAGCATGCTCTGAGAAATGCAATTATCCCTGTTTTAACGGTTATTGGATTACAAACAGGTTTGTTGTTAGGGGGAGCGATTTTAACCGAAACGATTTTTGGCTGGCCAGGTATCGGGAGGTATCTCTATGATGCCATTGGATATCGAGATTATCCGGTTATACAGTCTGGAATTCTTATTATTGCTACCATTTTTGTGGTAATTAACCTTATAGTAGATTTATTATATGCAGTAATAGACCCACGTATAAAGTACCAAAAATAACAGAAAGAGGGGTGATTAAACGATGGCAGAGCTATCGAATAACACTTCAAGGTTGAGGATATCAAATGTAGAAGACGATGTAACATCTCCATGGAAAGAAGCTTGGCAATCCTTTTGTAACAATAAATTAGCAGTCTTCGGATTAGGGATTGTTATCTTTTTTGTCATCCTAGCGATCCTTGCCCCTTTAATAGCACCATATGGATTTAGGGAGCAGGAACTATCAAAACGGTTGCTAGCACCATCAAGTGAACATTTTTTTGGCACAGATGACTTTGGCAGAGATATTTTTTCGAGAATTGTTTACGGAGCAAGAATTTCATTATGGATTGGTTTCATTTCAGTCTTAGGTTCCGCTATAGTCGGTACAATGCTAGGGGTTATCGCGGGTTATTATGGTAAGTGGGTAGATACTGTTATCTCACGGATATTTGATATTTTGTTAGCTTTCCCAAGTATTTTATTAGCAATTGCAGTGGTAGCGATCCTGGGTCCATCCTTACAAAATGCATTAATAGCTATAGCGATTATAAACATTCCGAATTTTGGAAGACTTGTTAGGTCAAAAGTGCTTAGCGTGAAACATGAAGAATATATAATGGCTGCCAGAGCAGTTGGAATGAAGGATGCCAGAATATTACTTCGACATATCCTGCCTAATAGTATGACACCTATTATTGTACAAGGAACACTTGCAATCGCAACAGCAATAATTGAAGCAGCAGCATTAGGTTTTCTAGGGTTAGGTGCTCAGGCACCGGCGCCAGAATGGGGGAAAATGTTGGCTGATTCAAAACAATATTTAGTCCAAGCACCATGGACACTTTTTTTTCCGGGACTTGCGATTATGTTAACAGTGTTAGGATTTAATTTAATGGGGGATGGGTTAAGAGATGTATTAGATCCTAAAATGAAGTAACGAATAGGCACGATCAACCCCGAATTAACAGCTATAGATATCAGGTTGATCGTGTTAAAGGAAATTAATTAGATCATGTTTTATCAGTGGGTTACTTAACAGGAGTTAAGAGTAATGAGACGGTTTCTCTCTTAATAAAACATTCCAGAATGTCCAGTTGAAATGGCCTTGTGATTTGCCAACTTTGGTATTTAGATTGGTCTATTTTATCTTCTTTGTTCTTACACTATAAAGTAGGAGGGGAAGACAATGTACATTGATGGTGTTTTCTCAGGTGGTGGTATTAAAGGTTTCGCACTGATCGGTGCTTATCAAGCAGTTGAAGAAAAAGGTCTGGAATTCAAGTGTTTAGCGGGAACGAGTGCAGGTTCAATTATCGCTGCCTTTATTGTCGCTGGATATAAAGGTGAAGAAATTTTAGAAATGATGGATGAAGTTGATTTAAAGATGTTTCTTGATGAACGAAAATCTTTCCTACCATTTCTCTTAACAAAATGGATTTCGTTATACTGGAAGCTTGGCTTATATAGAGGAAATAAACTTGAAGAATGGCTTATTGCAAAACTAAAACAAAAGGGGATTTCAACTTTTGCAGATATTCCAGCTAATTCATTGAGAGTTGTTGCTTCTGACTTAACGAATGGACGTTTAATTGTTTTACCAGATGATCTTCATAGATATGGGATAAACCCTGAATCATTTTCAGTAGCGAGAGCTGTCCGAATGAGCAGCAGCATACCTTACTTTTTTGAGCCTGTAAGGCTTGCATCTTCAACTGGTGTTAATATTATTGTTGATGGTGGTGTACTAAGTAATTTCCCAATATGGTTATTTTACCAAAATAAAGAGCCTTTTAAAACAAGGCCAGTTCTTGGTATCAAGCTTAGTTCGGACGAACAGGAACGACCAAAAAGAAAGATTAATAATGCCTTTGATATGTATGGGGCGTTATTTGAGACCATGAAGGATGCACACGACAGTAGACATATTTCTAGTAGACATGAGAAAGACATTGTATTTTTACCTGTAGACCACATTATTTCTACTGAGTTTGAACTAAATGAACAAAAAAAACTAGCTCTAATTGAGCTAGGAAGAAGTAAAACCAAGGAATTTTTAAAAAGTTGGTCCTATTAGAGTAATACCTGAAATGCAAACAATTTACTATATTTCAATTATTAAAACGATTCTGTGTAATTAAAATAACGCTCGGTTTTTCTTTTTGCCTTTTTTCCCTTCTATCACTGTTAAATGTGATGGTTGTTTTTTCTTTTTTATAGCAGAGGTTTTTATTGATCTTTTTGCCTGCGAAATATTTTTAACGTTTGAAGTAAAGGCGCGATTGTCGTTAAAACGTCTTTTTGATTTTTTGGCCGCTTTGGCATAGGAAGAATATTCTTTGCCACCCATTCGCTTTCTGATATATAGTCGATAAATAAGATAAATTATACCAGCTATTGCAGCGTATATGGCGATCTGTTTTATTAACCACATTGGATTAGATACTAGTATTGTAATCAGTCCAACAGCACCTAATAAAATAATTGCAAAGACGATTCCATTTATCACACGACGATTCATTAAACCACCTCCAAGAAAAGATACCAATCATAGTTTATTTACAAGTAATGCTATATCAAAAATGAAGGGGATGGAGCAATAAGGGGTATATCCAATTTCAGAGCTACCCATTCGTTTTGCTTCGTCCGTTTTCCTTCATATGATAAACGATAAGATGATATTCTTCAGCGTAACGGTAAAAATATGCCAACTTAAACGATTTTTTCAGCTAATGCTGATTCAGTTTCCTTTTCCATACGCATTAGCTCATTAAAGCTTGCAATTGCTACATCGACCTGATCATCAGAGGGTTCTTTCGTTGTTAATAACTGTAGCCAAAGACCAGGGTAACCTAAATAACGTAAAATAGGAACATCACGGAGTTTATTGGTTAATTGTAGTACCTCAAAAGAGATTCCTAGAACAACTGGTATTAATGCCAAACGGTTGGCAACTCGTAACCATAATGGATCTAAGGGAACAAGGGTATAAACAAAAACCCCAACAATTACTGTAAATATAATAAAGCTGCTTCCACATCTAAAGTGTAATCGAGAGCTGTCTTGTACGTTAGCAACTGTAAGTGGTAAATTGTTTTCGTAGGCATTGATTACTTTATGTTCTGCACCGTGATATTGAAACACACGTTTAATTAGCGGTGTAAACGATATAGCATATATATATGCTAATAGAAGCAAAAGTTTGAAAGCGCCTTCTACAAGAATTTGCCCGAAATCCGATGGAACCAAAGGTCGCATAAAGGTTGCCAAAAAGACAGGAAGAAGCGTGAAGATAACTTTTCCAAGGAAAAAGGAAAGTACCCCAATTGCAGCGATCCCAAGCCACATTGTTAGTTTAGAATCTTGTTGACTTTTATCTTCATTTAACTTTGCGTCATCTTTAGGATCAACTTCATAACGTTCTGTAGCAAAATTCAAATGTTTTGAACCGTTGGCGCTTGATTCTATAATCGCAATAATGCCTCTAACGAATGGAATCTTTTTCAATTTTGATAGGACAGGCTGTTTTTTTCTGGGTAAATGATAATAATCAATGGATTGATCATTTCTTCGAATAGCTGTTACATAATGATGTTTGCCGCCAAACATAACTCCCTCAATAACAGCTTGCCCACCATATGCGGGCTTTTTTTGATTTGACATGTGACACCAACCTATCTATTCTGATTATTTCAGTCAACAACATAAAACAGTGTTTAACTATTATCTCTATAATACAGAATTTATAGCGAAACCTCTAGAGTGATGTTCAGAATAGAGTGGTTAAGATTAAAATTATGTGCACTTTTTGAACGGATCTTATTTTTAAGAATAAAATTCCCTTCATGTTTGCGTTATTATAGGGAATGTCGTGCAAATTGGCTTCATCCGTAAATGATAATTTTTCTGGGAATTATCCCTTTATTTACATTATACCCATGCTTTTCATTACTAGACATGTAATTTTGTTTCTTGATATAAGTAAAGAAAGAAGCACGTTTATCGGCGACAAGTATAAGACATGCCAGTTGGAAGGTTGCGCTGGTTAAAGGTCTGGATGGAATGTCTTATGATATGGGTTTAATTATTTCTCTCGAGCCGATGGCACATGGATCAAGACACAATACTAAGTACAAATACCTACATATACAAATAAACTTTAGAGCAACATTTATAAAAAAATCGGTTGAAAACATGTCTGATGAAAAAGTGGACATAGTAGTAATGGAGGTGTAATTATGGCGGAATATAAAGAAAATATAGGTGATGAAAATGAGGGTAATGAAAATCCGGAGTTGGAGCAAAATAAAAAAGAAAAACCTACTTCTCAAATTGGTAAAGTGATTGTAATAGGTTTTATTGGCGGAGTGTTTTGGAGTTTGTTAGCATACTTGGCTTCAATATTAAATTTCACAAAAATTAGTCCAAATCTGATTCTCCAGCCTATTGCAGTTGGGAATTGGAAAAGTGGTACTCTCGGGGAATTCATCGGGATTGCCCTTATTGGTGTATTATCGATCGGTGTTGCATTAATATATTATGGCGTATTTAAGAAATTCAAATCGATGTATGTCGGAATGATTTATGGTGCAGCGTTATGGGGACTTGTCTTTTTTCTATTAAACCCAATGTTCCCAGATTTGCAATCTGTTTTTGAATTACCAAGGAGTACTCTTGTAACGACTATTTGTCTTTATATTTTATACGGTGTTTTTGTTGGGTACTCAATTTCGTTTGACTATAATGAGCTAAATGTAAGTAACAGTTAATAAAAAATAGTGTGAGTATGTTTAGATATGATAGAATGTTCATTAGTTGGACATTCTTTTTTATTTGTCCAGGAAATGCTAAGTTTCTTGTGCTGTATTGTATCAGAAGGACATTAATCTAAAAGAAAACAGCCTTTTATTCTTAATCGTATAACAATTGAAAAGAGGTGTAGTAATTATATGAAGACATTAGTGATAAATGGACCGAATTTAAATAGGCTAGGGTTGCGTGAACCAGAAATTTATGGATCCAAAACATTAACAGATCTAGAAAAGGATTTGTTAGCTCTTGGAGAGATTGAACAAATTGATATTACATGTTTCCAATCGAATCATGAAGGTGATATTATCGATGCCATTCATGAGGCAGAAGGGCAATATGATGGAATTGTCTTAAATCCTGGTGCGTTTACACATTACAGTTATGCGATTCGTGATGCTATTGCAAGCGTTACACTTCCAGTAGTTGAGGTGCATATATCAAATGTGCATGCAAGAGAAGAGTTTCGTCACACATCTATAACAGCTCCTGTAACAGTAGGACAAATTATCGGCTTAGGTTTTAAGGGGTATGAACTCGCACTGTTAGCACTAAAGGATAGAATAGGAGGAACTAAATGATGAAATTAGATCTTATCCGCAATCGCTTTAAGGACTTGTCTATTGATGGACTGTTAATTACAAGTGAATTTAATCGTAGATACATGACAGGCTTTACTGGAACTGCAGGGGTTGCCGTTATTTCTGAGGATCAAGCTGTGTTCATTACAGATTTTCGATATACCGAGCAGGCAGCTAAACAAATTAAAGAGTATGATATTGTTCAACATACCGGTACTATAATAGAAGAAGTTGCGACTATCGTTAAAAAACTAGGTATTAAAAAGCTAGGTTTTGAGCAAGACCATCTTACATATCAGGCTTATTCTTCATACAAAAAATCAATAAGAACTGCTGAGTTTGTCCCTGTATCAGGTGCAGTAGAAAAGTTACGCTTGATTAAGTCTCCAGCAGAGATTAAGATATTAAAGGAAGCTACGGAGATTGCTGATGCTGCGTATAAACATATTCTAACCTATGTTAGACCAGGATTAAAAGAAATCGAAGTGGCAAATGAGCTTGAATTTTTTATGAGGAAAAATGGTGCAGTTTCTTCATCATTTGATATTATTGTAGCTTCAGGGTATCGATCTGCCTTACCTCATGGAGTAGCTAGTGATAAAGTGATTGAAAACGGTGATTTTGTTACACTTGATTTTGGTGCATACTATAAGGGTTACTGCTCCGACATTACCAGAACATTTGCTGTTGGAGAACCGAGTGATGAGTTAAAGAAAATTTATGCAACCGTCTTGGAGGCACAATTACGCGGTATGAATGGTATAAAACCAGGAATGACGGGTAAAGAGGCGGATGCTCTTACACGGGATTATATAACAGAGCAAGGATTTGGGGAGTATTTTGGCCATTCAACAGGTCATGGTCTAGGGATGGAAGTGCATGAAAGTCCTGCACTATCATTCAGATCTGAGACAATCCTTAAACCTGGAATGGTTGTGACAGTTGAACCTGGTATTTACATAGCGGACCTAGGTGGCGTTAGAATAGAAGATGACACTGTTGTGACAGAAATCGGCAATGAATCACTTTCTCATTCACCAAAGAACCTTATTATTTTGTAAACGGTAAAACATACTACCAAGAACTATTAATGTTCTTGAGTGTTAGTTAGTTAATTTAGGAGGACATTTCATGATTTCAGTAAACGATTTTAAAACAGGGCTTACAATTGAGGTTGATAATGGAATATGGAGAGTAATGGATTTCCAACATGTAAAACCTGGTAAAGGTGCAGCTTTTGTTCGATCAAAACTTCGTAACCTTCGCACAGGAGCAGTACAAGAGAAAACTTTCCGTGCAGGCGAAAAAGTCGCAAAGGCTCAAATTGAAACACGAAAAATGCAATACCTTTATGCAAGTGGAGATCAACATGCATTCATGGATACTGAATCATATGATCAAATTGAAATACAATCATCTCAAATTGAGTATGAATTAAAATTCTTAACCGAAAACATGGAAATTCAAATTATGATGTTCGGTACAGAAACATTAGGTATTGAATTACCAAATACCGTTATATTAGAGGTTGCTGAAACAGAACCTGGAATTAAAGGTGATACTTCATCCGGTGGTACAAAAACAGCTGTATTGGAAACTGGATTATCTGTCCAAGTTCCATTCTTCGTTAATCAAGGAGATCGACTTATTATTAATACAAATGAAGCATCTTACGTTTCACGTGCATAATATAAGGAAAAAAAGTGGTGCCACTCTGGTGCTGCTTTTTTTATTGGATTTTTTGATTATGTAAGTTCATCTTTTTTAGAGTGATAACTCAAAAAGGTTTATTAGATATATTGAGGAAATCACTAATTGAACTCTTCTCCAGAACAAAATGACAATCCGTAAATCCAACCTCTACTGCTTTCCTATTCCAACTACTTTCACTTACCAATTTTTCTAGAAAAAATGTTTAAGAATACAAATGATTTCATTCATGAGTTGTCTAAATCTCCTTCTTCTAGCATATGTTGTACAAACCGTATTATAGGAGGTACACATGAGACGTTTTTTTTCCCATTTTGATTCTACAGTTTTAGCAATGGCAGGTTTACGATTTTTTTCAGCATCAATCGAATTAACTGCTGCAATTTTAATGCTCATGTTCAATGATGTTAAAAAGGCCGTAACGATTAACTCATTACTAGCAATTATCGGGCCTGTTATTTTTATTATTACGATGACGATAGGTATTTTCCATATTGCAGATCAATTATCATATGCTAAATTACTTTTTATTGGTCTTGGCGTGTTTTTTATTTTATTTGGTATTTATAAATGATCGTTAGCATAAAAGATAGAAGTGCTGAGAGTTAATAGTGGCATTAGATATTAGCCAAGGACAATACTACCTGACAATTAGTCATGATCATGGTCAAGCCTGCATACATTGAAAGTAACGAAATGATAACGAGGAGGAAGCGGTATGAAGGAAATAATTGAAATGCTTCCAGAATCAATTAGGAATCAAATAGAAACGATTCATCCTGCTAGTTTGGCCCGAATGGAAGAGATTCGTATTCGGGTGATGAAACGAGTTGAAGTAATCATATTGGGCAAGCCTGTGTTTCTTTCATATGTTGCGACGTATGAAGATGCTATTAATCTATTGAATGAACTTAGTCATTATTCTATTTATACCTTAGAGGAAGAGCTGAAAAAGGGCTATATAACTGTTCGTGGCGGTCATCGTGTAGGTCTTTCTGGTAGAGTGATTACAGAAAATGGACGAGTCAAAGCGATTCGTGATGTGACATCTTTCAATATTCGAATTGCTAAAGAGAAACTAGGAATAGCTGAACAGTACATTCCTTATCTATATAAAGAAAAATGGTTAAATACATTAATTATCGGACCACCACAAACGGGGAAAACAACATTGCTTCGAGATTTTGCTAGAGTCATCAGCAGTGGTCACCAGCAGATTCAATCAAATAAAGTAGGGATAGTAGATGAACGTTCAGAGATAGCAGGTTGTGTAAATGGTGTCCCTCAACATCAACTCGGTGAACGAATTGATGTCCTTGATGCGTGTCCAAAAGCAGAGGGTATGATGATGATGATCCGTTCTATGAGTCCGGATGTATTGGTTGTCGATGAGATTGGTACCAGAGAAGACGCAGAAGCAGTCATGGAGGCTGTTCATGCCGGAGTTCAATTATTTGTTACTGTGCACGGGTACCGTACCAGTGAACTTATCGCTCGTCCTACCTTGAAGTTGCTATTTGAATCAAATGTGTTCGACCGCTATATGGAATTATCTAGAAAAGATGGACCGGGAACAGTACAACAAATTCTTGATAAATGTGGTGAACATATCCGTATAGAAGGAAGCGTGACCTAAATGATTAAGTGGATGGGAGCGTTACTTATTATTCTCGCTACAACCTGGGCGGGCTTTGAAGCCGCCAAGCATTTAAGTGAAAGAACAAGGCAGCTTAGACAGTTGAAGGTAGCGCTTCAATCATTAGAAGCTGAAATTATGTATGGACATACATCATTAATAATTGCCGCGAAAAATATTTCAACACAATTACCAAAGCCCCTATCATGGTTTTTTGAGCAATTTTCAAACAAGCTAGTGAAGGGCCATACAAGTGTAAAGGGAGCTTGGGAGGAAAGTTTGAAAGATGTTTGGCGCTTCACAGCATTTAAACAAGGTGAATATGAAGTACTCAAACAATTTGGAGAAACACTTGGCCAACATGATCGAATCTCCCAGCAAAAGCATATAAAGTTAGCACTATCGCATTTAGAAAGGGAAGAAGCAGATGCGATTGACCGGCAAAATCGATATGAACGAATGATGAAAAGTTTAGGTGTGCTTTCAGGATTGCTTTTAGTCATTTTATTGATGTAGTAGTCGAAGGGAGAAGTCGCAATGGGCGTGGATATAAACATGATCTTTCAAATTGCCGGTATAGGAATCGTCGTTGCATTCCTTCACACAATTTTAGATCAAATGGGAAAAAAAGAATATGCACAGTGGGTCACACTAATTGGGTTTATATATATTTTGTTCATGGTAGCAACAATTGTTGACGATTTATTTAAAAAGATCAAATCTGTATTTCTTTTTCAAGGGTAAGGGGGGCTACTTATCGAAATCATTCAAATCGTTGGGCTTGGATTGATTACTACCTTTCTTGCCCTTATCGTAAAGGAGCAAAAGCCCACCTTTGCTTTTATGCTCGTTGTATTTGTAGGTTGTGTTATTTTTTTGTTTTTAATCGATCAAGTATATGAAATTATTCGAATGGTTGAACGGATCGCCTTAAATGCGAGCGTGAATCTTATCTATGTTGAAACCATTTTAAAAATAATCGGTATAGCTTATATCGCTGAATTTGGTGCACAAATCACGAAAGATGCTGGACAAGGCGCCATCGCTTCAAAGATTGAAATGGGAGGAAAAATTTTAATTTTAACAATGGCAATTCCGATTCTAACAGTTATTATTGAAACCGTTCTAGAAATGATTCCAGGTTAAAATAAAAGTAGGAAGTTAGTTAGCAAGAATAAAACGAAAACTCGTAAAATAACTCTATTTGAGTAAAGAAGTGGACTCATAAGGGGTTCTTCACAAAGTTGGAGGTGAATGAATGCGAACATATCTCATTCTTATTCTTATTTCTATTGCCCTAATAATCCCAATAAATGTACAAGCTGTTTCGTCACCTCAACAAACGGAAGAAACAGAAACGAAGAGCCCTGACCCTGCTACGATTGTCGAAGATCAAGTTGAGAGACTTGATATTAATGAAGTTAAGAGTTATTGGGATGCTGTTATGACGGAATATGGAGGATTTCTACCTGAAAGTCAAAAAGGAAGCCTCTATCAATTTTTAAGTGGTGAAAAGGAATTAAGTGTTCAGGAATGGATGAAAGCGTTTCTGAAATACTTATTTCATGAACTAATTGCAAATGGGAAACTATTAGGGACATTAATCTTACTTACTGTCTTTAGTATGCTTCTGCAATTATTACAAAATGCGTTTAACCAAAGTGCAGTTAGTAAGGTTGCCTATGCACTCGTGTATATGGTGTTAATTATCATCGCTCTAAATAGTTTTCATGTAGCTATTCAATATACAAATGATGCTATTCAATCAATGACCAACTTCATCCTTGCGTTAATCCCTCTTCTATTGGCTTTAATGGCTTCTTCAGGTGGATTAGTTTCAGCAGCGTTTTTTCACCCAGTGATCATTTTCTTAATGAATACGAGTGGATTGTTAATTCAAAATGTCGTGTTGCCCCTTCTGTTTCTTTCAGCATTACTAAATATCGTGAGCACCTTAACTGATCAATATAAAGTGACACAATTAGCTGGACTCCTAAGAAATATTAGCATTGGACTTTTAGCTTCATTTTTGACAATCTTTTTAGGTGTTATCTCAGTTCAAGGAGCTTCTGCGGCAGTAACTGATGGGATAACCATTCGAACGGCTAAATTTATTACAGGGAATTTTATTCCTGTTCTAGGTAGGATGTTTACCGATGCAACAGATACAGTGATTAGTGCTTCGATATTACTAAAAAATACAGTTGGTGTAATTGGCGTTGCTGTCTTGTTGTGTATTGCTGCATTTCCCGCAATAAAAGTATTGTCACTTGCGTTTATATATAAATTTGCTGCATCCATCTTACAGCCTTTGGGGGGAGGTCCTGTAATTGCTTGCTTAGATATTATAAGTAAGAGTGTCATCTATATTTTCGCTGCACTGGCTATTGTATCCCTCATGTTCTTTTTAAGCATAACAGTCATTATAGCTGCAGGGAATCTAACGATCATGATGAGATAGGGGGGCTAAAATGTCATTTTTAACAGAATGGATAACTAATATAATCATTTTTATCTTACTTGCAGTGATCATTGATCTATTACTTCCAAATTCATCGATGCAGAAGTATGCAAAAATGGTCATAAGCCTCCTACTTATTATTGTGATTATCAATCCAATTTTTAAATTATTCTCAACAGACATGAATGAAATACTAAGGGAATTTAAAGTTGGAGCAAATTCGGAGGGACATGAAACAAAAAATTTAATAGAATTTCAGAAAAAAGAAATACAAGCTTCACAACGTGCATATATTTTAGAACAAATGGCTGTCCAAATGAAATCGATGGCAAAAGAGGAGCTGGTGCAAAACTATGATGTAACTATTGATAAGATCCTTCTTTCCGAATCAGAAGATGTAGATGACATCAACTCTCAAAAAGATCTCCAACATATCGAGGTATTCCTAACAAGAAATCTAGTAGAACATGATGCAAGTGATGAAGCAATTAAAGCCATTCAACCTGTATCAATTGATCCAGCAAAAGAATCACTAAATGAAGAACCAGTAGTGAAACTAAATAAAGAGAAAATGATTATATACCTTGCGGAAATTTGGGAAGTAGAAGAAGAAAAAATCACACTACAATTGGAAGGGGGGGAGGAGTCATTAGATGAGTAATAAAGAAGGGTTTTTGCATAAGCTAAAGTCTTTGTTTAGCCAGTCAGACTCTAAGAAACCGTCAAAATATCATTATTTTATTCTTGTTTTCATATTAGGCATAGCATTTATGCTCATTAGCAATCTTTTTACAAATGAAGAACAATTGAAAAATGGCTTACCAGTATCTTCTACTCCGAAAGAAGATAGCACAGAAGTGTTTAAACAGACAAAAGGAGAAACAACAGGCTCCATCTCTGATTATGAAGAGGAATATGAAAATCAATTAAAGGAAGTTTTAGAAACAATCTCTGGTGTTGGTGGTGTATCTGTAGTTGTGAACGTTGATGCCACTGCAGAGAAGGTTGTTGAAAAAAACAGTGGCACACAAAGTCAGGTAACGAAAGAAACTGACCGTGAAGGTGGCAAAAGAGAAGTTGAAGATCAATCTACCGAGAACCAAGTTGTTATCATTCAAGATGGTGAAAAAGAGACTCCAATTATCATTCAAACAAAAAAACCTGAGATACGTGGAGTCTTAATAGTTGCCGGTGGTGCTGACAACATTCATATAAAGAAAACCATTATTGAATCAGTTACACGAGTATTGGATGTCCCAAGTCATCGAGTAGCTGTAGCATCGAAAAAAATGAAGGAGGATGAATAGATGATGTTAAAAAAACAAACAGTCTGGTTATTAACAATGCTAAGTTTAGTGGTGGTGTTATCGGTATATTACGTAACATCCCCTGAAGGTGGAGCAAGCGATTTAGTCATGACAGATGACAAGGAAGTAAGTGAAAAAGAGGTAAGTGAAAATCCTATAGCCAAAGAAGAACAACCTGCCGAAGAAGAGACCCCAGTTGAAGAAGAACAACCAGTAGAAGAAGATAAAGATGCAGAAAAGGATACAGATAAAGATGCAGATAAAGGTAAGGGTGATGAAAGCAAGGATGATACAGGAACTGACGCACAAGAAGGTCAGGTACAAACGGAAGAGCTAGAAGATGGGACTGTCATTTCAAGTATTTCAAGTGATGAGTTATTCGCTGAATTACGTTTGGAATTAGACGATCACCGCAGTAAAGTAAAAGAAGAATTGGGTTCAATCGTTGCTAATAGTGAGGCATCTGCGAATGAAAAAAGTGAAGCTAAAGACGAAATGGAAGCTTTAAATAAAGCGGCTCAAAAGGAAGCATTTCTGGAAACATTAATTAGATCTCATGGCTATGATGATGCTCTTGTTCGAGCGGATGGAAATAATGTAAAAATTACAGTGAAGGCAAAAGAACATGATAAATCGTCTGCAAATAAAATTATGGCACTTGTAACAGAAGAAATGGAAAATATGGGTGATGTTATCGTTACATTTAAAGAATAACGAAGTTTTTAAAAACAAAAGCTAGCATTACGGTCAATCCTACTTAATGGATTGACTTCTTTTTGTTAGGGTAAGAAAATTTAAGTGATAGAAATGGTATAATAGATGAGATTCAACTAAAAAGTACTAAGAAAAAATAGTAAACGACGCTAATTGGTTATTGTTTTAGTTGAATTTATTGCTTAATCTATCGTAAGATGTATTTATGGGACTAAGTTTTAGTACTAGACTATAAATGGGAAGATCATGTTTTCTACCATTATCAACGATTAAAGGGGTGCCTGAGCATGCTAAAAATACAGGAAATCAGAGAAATCATTAATTTAATTGATCAATCATCTATTAATGAATTTTCATTTGAGCACGAAGGCTCAAAATTAAAATTGAAAAAGCAATCACAAGTAGTTGAAACCATCGTACATAATACAGCATTGCCTGCTTCAAACCAGATACATGCGCAATCTTCTCAAAATATTGAGCTTCCAAAGCAAGAATCAATTGAGGAAACAATAGTAGAAACATCTAATTTACATAAGATTACATCGCCAATGGTCGGTACTTTTTACGCAGCTTCTTCACCTGAACAAGGTGACTATGTAGAAGTAGGTTCAAAGGTAACTACAGAATCTGTTGTTTGTATTGTTGAAGCAATGAAACTATTTAATGAAATAGAAGCAGAAGTAAAAGGTGAGATCGTCGAAATACTCGCTAAAAATGGTCAGCTTGTCGAGTATGGTCAACCTTTATTCCTTGTTAAGCCTGAGTAAGGAGCTAAAATGATGATAAAGAAATTGTTAATTGCTAATCGAGGGGAAATTGCTGTTCGAATTATCAGAGCATGCAAAGAACTAGAGATCGAAACAGTCGCGGTTTACTCAGAAGCGGATCGTGAGGGATTACATGTTCAGCTTGCAGATGAAGCTTATTGTATAGGACCCACGGCTTCAAAAGACAGTTATCTAAACTTTACGAACATTATAAGTGTAGCAAAATTAACAGGTTGTGATGCAATCCATCCTGGATATGGATTCTTAGCAGAAAACGCTGATTTTGCGGAGCTTTGTAAAGAATGCAATATAATCTTTGTAGGGCCTAGCGCTGAAGCCATTACTAAAATGGGGACAAAGGATATTGCTAGAGAAACAATGCGAAAAGCAGGTGTACCAATTGTACCGGGTTCAAAAGGTATTATTGAAAACACAGATGATGCTAAAAAATTAGCAGATACGATAGGATATCCTGTTATAATAAAAGCAACTGCCGGTGGCGGTGGGAAAGGTATCCGTGTTGCCAAAGATGAGCAAGCTTTAGTTAATGGAATTGAAATTACTCAACAAGAGGCCGCGACAGCTTTTGGTAACCCTGGAGTATATATTGAAAAGTATATTGAGGATTTCCGCCATGTCGAAATTCAAGTGTTAGCTGATTCACATGGAAATGTCATTCACTTGGGTGAACGTGATTGTTCGATTCAACGTAGGTTACAAAAGCTCCTAGAAGAAACACCATCGCCTGCAATAGATGAAACAATGCGCACACAAATGGGTGATGCAGCAGTAAAAGCAGCTGCAGCTGTAGCTTATACTGGTGCAGGGACTGTTGAATTTATTTTCGATCATATCAATAAGAAGTTTTACTTTATGGAAATGAATACTCGTATTCAAGTAGAACATCCGGTCACAGAAATGGTAACTGGAATTGATTTAATTAAACAGCAAATTAAAGTAGCATCCGGGGAAAAATTACCTGTTTCCCAAGAAGAAGTCACCTTTAATGGTTGGTCAATTGAATGCCGAATTAATGCAGAAAATCCTGAAAAGAATTTCATGCCATCTCCAGGTAAAATTGAGATGTACTTGCCGCCAGGTGGTCTAGGTGTTAGAGTAGATTCAGCTGTATATCCGGGCTACTCAATACCACCATTTTATGATTCAATGATCGCAAAGCTCATTACATACGGAGCAACGAGAGAAGAAGCGATTGCACGTATGAAGCGTGCTTTAAGTGAATTTGTTATCGAAGGAATTTCAACAACTATTCCATTCCATTTAAGACTTCTAGAACATGAAAAATTTGTTTCAGGTGATTTTAATACGAAGTTTTTAGAACTGTATAAGGTCATGGATTCGTAAATTTATTCGGAGGTGCTGACCCTTGAAAGAAACTAATAATGTTTTGGAAATGCATTCAGAGTACAACGGTTTAGGTAAAGTAGAAATAGCTCCAGAGGTTATCGAAGTTATTGCTGGTATAGCAGCATCAGAAATTGAAGGTGTTGCATCCATGCGCGGCAACTTTGCCGCAGGTGTCGTTGAACGACTAGGAAAGAAGAATCACGGCAAAGGTGTAAAAGTAGATCTCACAGAAGAAGGTATCATTATCGAGGTTTATTGTGTCATGATCTTCGGTGTTTCTATTCCGACTGTTGCTCAAAAGATTCAAGATAACATACGTCAAGCATTACTAAATATGACTGCTTTAGAGGTCAATGAAGTGAATATCCATGTAGTAGGTATTCAGTTCGAATCAAAATCTCAAGAAGTAGAAGTAGATCAAGAAATGTAATGCTATAGTAATGAAAACCAGAGGGACGTTCCCTTTGGTTTCTTTTTATGAAAGGCTGTTTTCACAAAGATTGTTGTTTTTCGTAATGTAAATCTTTACGAATTCAGCCTCCTTCGTGCTCTTTTCGTTAAATGACTCAGATGTCCCTTTGGAGATCGCTTCAATTTACATAATAAAATCCGAAAGTCGATTTTTATAAGTACTAGAGCAACACACTTTTAGAAAAGAGTCTTATGAAAAGAAAGAACGTTTTAGTGTATTAATTTTTCTGTTGATTGGTTATTTTTGTTATGAATAGACAAAGATAAATGAAAAGTGTCTCATGATACTTTTGATTCTAATTCTATGAATTTTTGGTCGTAAACACTAATATTCTAATCAGGAATCTGAGATAAGGCTAAAAAACGTATATAAGAAGTCTTCTTCTGAAAAAAACACTCGGCCATTAAAACCTATTTTCAATAGGATTCTAACAGTCAATTATGGTATGATCGCATTAAGACATTCGACATTATTTTTATTCATTAAAGGAGCAAGTAAAGAATGAAACGTAGAACAGCAAGAGAGAAGGCATTACAGGCTTTATTTCAAGTAAATGTGAGCAATACAGATCCAAATGAAGCAATTGAGCATGCACTTGATGAGGAAACCATGAATGAATTTATGAACAAGCTCGTGTTTGGTACAATTGAACATGAAGAGGAACTAGACGAGTTAATCAAACCTCATCTCGTTAATTGGACATTAGGACGCCTAGCATATATTGATAAAACGATTTTACGTATGGCGGCTTATGAGCTTAAATTTGAGCAAGATGTTCCAGTAAATGTAACGATAGATGAAGCTGTCGAATTAGCTAAAGCATTTGGTGATGACAGTTCTAGTAAATTCGTAAACGGTGTCCTCTCTAAAATAAAAAAAGACCTAGAGGGTTAAATTTCGAGGAGGAATTTGGTATGACTGCAACGATTATTGATGGAAAACAATTATCTAAGACAAAGAGAAATGAACTTGCAATAGAAGTAGAACAAATTATCGCAAAAGGTTTACTTCCTAAGTTAGTTGTCATTCTAGTAGGGGATAGTCCTGCATCATTGTCTTATATTAAAGGCAAAAAGAAAGCAGCCGAAGAAATCGGTGTTGGCTTTAAACTAGAACATTTCCCTGAGTCATTTACTGAACAAGAATTACTAGATGTCATTGAACATTATAATAACAATGATGAATATCATGGGATATTGGTTCAGCTTCCACTTCCAGTGCATATTAATGAAACAGCTATAGTTGAAAAAATTTCACCTCTTAAAGATGTTGATGGTTTCCATCCAGTTAATATAGGAAGGATGATGACAGGTCAAGAAACTTTCCTACCTTGTACACCTGCTGGAATTATTGAAATGATTAAATCAGTTGGGGTTGAAATCTCTGGTAAAAATGTAGTTGTGGTAGGTAGAAGTAATATTGTCGGTAAACCAGTAGGACAACTTCTTTTAAATGAACATGCAACGGTCACTTACTGCCATTCAAGAACAAAGAACCTTTCTTCTTTTACTAAAGAGGCTGATATTTTGGTGGCAGCTGTTGGTCGAGCTAATTTTATTAAAGGTGAGGATGTTAAACCAGGAGCAGTTGTTATTGATGTCGGTGTAAACAGACTAGATAGTGGAAAATTATGTGGCGATGTTGCTTTTGATGAAGCGAAGGAAATTGCGAGCTTCATAACACCAGTTCCTGGTGGGGTCGGACCAATGACTATTACGATGTTAGCGACTAATACAGTTCAATCAGCTAAACAGTTTCTTGCAAACAATCCGGCTATCAGATCTTAATAGGCCAATCAGATTTGAATGAATAGGAAACTACCCTTTAGTAGTGAAAGTGGTGTTGGACCTACTGATGACCATATATAATCCTTGTGGTTATCTACTACGGGCGTATTAAATTTGGCGTTTAGCTATGTTGTCTAGAGGAACGTTTCTAATAAACTTCTAGGACAACATGGCTTTTACTAGTTATTGGTATAAGAGGTGCGATGTTTGGCATAAGGAGAGTTTGCTATGAACGAAATAAAACATGTAACGGTTACTGCCTTGACAAAATACATAAAGCGAAAATTTGACGTTGATCCGCATTTAACAGACATCTGGGTAAAGGGTGAAATTTCCAACTTTAACTTACATAGCAGAGGTCATATGTATTTTACTCTTAAAGATGATAAAGCAAGGATTCAAGCAGTCATGTTTGCCGGAGCAAATAAATCGTTGAAATTCAAACCTGAGAATGGCATGAAGGTGCTGTTGCGGGGAGAAATCTCTGTTTATGAGCAGAGTGGAGGCTATCAGATTTATGTGAAAGAAATGCAGCCCGATGGAATAGGTAGTCTTTATTTGGCATACGAGGAATTGAAAAGGAATTTACAAAAGGAAGGTCTCTTTGATCCTAAACATAAAAAGTCAATTCCAAAATTCCCAAGCCAAATTGGAGTTATTACTTCTCCAACAGGTGCAGCAATACGAGATATTATCTCGACTATAAACCGTCGTTATCCACAAGCAAAGGTTATTTTAATACCTGCTCTTGTTCAAGGTGTTCAAGCAGGGACCTCGATTGTTAGTGCAATTAACAAAGCGAATCAATTAGGACAATTAGACGTTCTTATTGTTGGTCGTGGAGGTGGCTCTATTGAAGAGTTATGGGCGTTTAATGAAGAAGTAGTAGCACGAGCAATTTTTTCATCAGCAATACCAATCATTTCTGCTGTCGGGCATGAAACAGATTTTACTATAGCTGACTTTGTAGCAGATTTACGTGCACCGACCCCTACAGGTGCCGCTGAACTAGCCGTACCACATTTTTCAGAGCTGTTGGATCGATTATTAGATCGGAAGAATAGACTAAAGCGATCCATGCAAGAGAAACTCACCTCTAAAAAAGACCGATTGAATCAATTTCAAACATCTTATGCATTTAGATATCCAAAACAGTTATATTTACAGAAGGAGCAACAGCTAGATTTATTAGTTGAACGACTTCATAAAGAAGGTAAAAGGTCTATTATCCATAAAAAAGACTCCTTTACATATTTGCAAAATCGTCTCGCCAATGTTCATCCCAAGGACCAAGTTAAGCGTTCAAAAGATCAACATAGTTCGTTAACTAAAAAGCTTAATCGCGAGATGAGTTCAGTACTATCTTATAAGCATTCACAATTTAATGAAATGATTGCCAAACTAAATGCTTTAAGTCCGTTAAGAGTGATGGATCGAGGGTATAGTCTTGTTTATCATGAAGATAAGCTCATTAAAAGTGTTAAACAAATTGAAGCAGGTCATAGGCTTAAGGTAGAATTAAAGGACGGACAGTTAAATTGTCAAGTAGAGGGAATAGAGGAGAGAGTGATCAATGACTAAAGAAGAACAAAAAGAAGTATCCTTTGAAAAAGCAATGCAGCAATTGGAAGAAATCGTCGGTAAGCTTGAAGAAGGAGACGTACCTCTTGAGAAGGCTATTGAATATTTTCAAAATGGAATGGAGCTATCAAAGCTTTGTCATGATAAGCTTCAACATGTTGAAAAACAAATGGACTTTATTTTACGAGAAGACGGAGAATTAAAGCCGTTTGAGCTACAGGAGGAAGAAAAATCGTGACCAAGTTGTTAGACGATTTTTTAGTACAACGGAAACAAATAATAGAAGAAGCAATGCCTTCTTATATTCATGACCTCCAAGCACCCAAGTCACTAATAGACGCAATGATCTATTCATTAGAAGCAGGTGGTAAACGACTACGACCAATTTTTGTGTTATCTATGTTACATACATACAACCAGTCAGAAGATTTAGGTATAGCTACAGCATGTGCTGTTGAAATGATTCATACGTATTCCCTTATTCATGATGATCTTCCATGTATGGATGATGATGATATAAGACGCGGAAAACCGACAAACCATAAAGTCTATGGTGAAGCAATGGCTGTGTTAGCAGGGGACGGACTATTAACAGAAAGCTTCTCATTAATTGTCAATGATCAAACTATTTCTATTGAAAATAGGTTGCGAATTATTTCTGAATTAGTTAAAGCAGCAGGGGCAGAAGGGATGGTCGGTGGTCAGGTCGCTGATATGGAAGGAGAAGCTAAAAGTTTAACGCTTAATGAACTTCAATTTATCCACGAAAACAAAACAGCGAAACTTCTTAGCTTCAGTATTATTTCCGGTGCAATATTAGCAAGTGCACCAGAAGAAGATATAGAAAAGTTAAGACAATTTGCTTATCATCTTGGTATTGCCTTTCAAATACGCGATGATATATTAGATGTTGAAGGTAAACAGGAGTTAATAGGAAAACCAGTAGGATCTGATACGTTAAATGAGAAGACCACATATCCTTCAATTTTGACGGTCAACGGTGCTAAGGAAAAACTTAATGATCACATAATGAAAGCAAAGAATGTAATCAATCGATTATCTGTACCCTCTACCTTGTTGGTGGAATTCTGTGATTTAATCGCCCGGCGTGATCATTAAAAGAATAAGTATTTGTGCAGAAGTAAATAATGGGTTAAAAACCGTTTCCAATAGGTAGCGGTTTTTATACTATCATCCATTATTATTGTCCTTATCATTGTAATCATAGCTGTTTTGTGGTAAGTTTTTGCTTGCACGATCAAAAATAAGGAAACAACTAAACCGTTTGCACAAAATGTAGTATCCGATCGTGTTATTGGACTTAGACCATCAAATTAGTATTGAGATTTTACAATAAAAACAATAAAATGTTAGAAAAGATCCTATATAAACGAAATTTGCGTTAAAATAAAAGGATACTATATAGAATTTGATGATTAGTAAAAACAACTATTCTTTATATAGAAACAAACTGAATTGAAAGTGAGTGATCCATTTGGATCTTCTATCCATTAAAGACCCGCGCTTTTTAAAAAAATTATCTATTGACGAACTAGAATTGCTTAGTGCAGATATCAGAAAATTTTTAATTGAAAAGCTTTCTGAAACTGGAGGTCATATAGGACCAAACTTAGGTGTTGTTGAGCTTACAATTGCCCTCCATAAAGTCTTCAACAGTCCAAAGGATAAGTTTATATGGGATGTAGGGCATCAATCATATGTTCATAAAATTTTAACAGGTAGAGCCAATGAATTTGATACATTGCGTCAATACAAAGGTTTATGTGGATTTCCTAAGCGCAACGAAAGTCAGCATGATGTTTGGGAAACAGGCCATAGCTCAACTTCATTATCTGCAGCTATGGGAATGGCAATTGCTAGAGACTTAAAAAAGTCTAAAGACCATGTTATTCCGATTATAGGTGATGGGGCCTTAACGGGAGGAATGGCTCTCGAAGCTTTAAACCATATCGGAGCGGAAAAAAAGGATATGATTGTTATTTTAAATGACAATGAAATGTCAATCGCTCCAAATGTTGGTGCCCTTCATAATGTATTGGGAAGATTACGTACAGCTGGAAAGTATCAGTGGGTAAAAGAAGAATTAGAATACCTTTTGAAGAAGATACCTGCAGTAGGTGGGAAACTTGCCTCAACGGCTGAACGAGTAAAGGATAGCTTGAAATATTTACTTGTTTCAGGGGTGTTCTTTGAAGAACTTGGTTTTACTTATTTAGGACCAGTAGACGGTCATAATTATGAAGCGTTATTTGAAAACCTTCAATATGCGAAAAAAACATCTGGACCTGTTCTTCTTCATGTCATTACAAAAAAAGGTAAAGGGTATCACCCAGCTGAATCAGATACAATTGGTACATGGCATGGTACTGGGCCATACAAAATAGATACTGGCGATTTTGTTAAGCCAAAAGTAGTCGGACCTGCATGGAGTGCACTTGTGAGTGAGACAGTTCGTAAACTTGCTCGTGAAGACGATCGCATAGTTGCTGTAACGCCTGCTATGCCTGTTGGGTCAAAGCTTGAAGGTTTTGCCGACGAATTTCCAGATCGAATGTTTGATGTAGGAATTGCTGAACAACATGCTACTACTTTATCGGCGGGATTGGCTACTCAGAATATGAAACCCTTTCTTGCTATTTATTCTACATTTTTACAAAGAGCTTACGATCAAGTTCTTCATGATATTTGCCGTCAAAATTTAAATGTTTTTATTGGGATTGACAGATCTGGACTTGTAGGTGCAGATGGTGAAACACATCAAGGAGTCTTTGATATTGCCTTCCTTAGACATTTACCGAATATGGTGATAATGATGGCCAAAGATGAGAATGAAGGTCAACATCTAGTAAATACAGCTCTTAAATATAACGATGGTCCTATTGCCCTCCGATATGCACGAGGAAATGGACTTGGAGTTAAAATGGATAAAGACCTAAAAGAAATACCAATTGGTTCTTGGGAAGTGCTAAGAGAAGGTAATGATGCAGTCATCCTTACTTTTGGAACCACAATTGAAATGGCAATGGAAGCAGCAGAAAGTCTAGCCACACAGGGGAAATCGATTCGTGTAGTAAATGCACGCTTTATAAAGCCTTTAGATGAAAGTATGCTTCATGAAATTTTTGTAGAAGAGATACCAATCCTTACTATTGAAGAAGCGATATTACAAGGTGGTTTTGGAAGTGCAGTTCTAGAGTTTGCCCAAAGTAATCGTTATACTCAAAGCATCA
Organism: Metabacillus sp. GQ13; assembly: GCF_059758525.1. Classification (NCBI taxonomy): domain Bacteria; kingdom Bacillati; phylum Bacillota; class Bacilli; order Caryophanales; family Bacillaceae; genus Metabacillus; species Metabacillus sp. GQ13. Next base: position 192,581 of record NZ_JCAXET010000005.1, on the reverse strand, counting down.
TTTCTCGAATCGGAATTCCTGATCAGTTTATTGAACATGGAAGTGTTTCAAAATTACTAGAAGAAATAGGAATGACGGCTGATCATGTAGTGGCCGAATTAAAGTCAATAATTCCGGTAATAGAGAAAAAGGTTTTAAGATCATGAGCAGTAACAAAGAAAGATTGGATGTTCTCCTTGTTGAGAATGGGTTGTTTGAAACAAGGGAAAAAGCAAAGCGAGCAATTATGGCGGGCATTGTATACGGTAATGAAGTACGTTTAGATAAACCTGGTGAAAAGGTATCTCGTGATCAAATATTAACGATAAAAGGAAACACTTTGCCTTATGTTAGTCGGGGTGGTTTAAAGCTAGAAAAAGCGATTAATGAGTTTGATATTAATGTTAAAGATAAAATCATGATTGATATAGGATCTTCAACAGGTGGGTTTACAGACTGTGCACTGCAAAATGGTGCAAGGCTCTCCTATGCAGTAGATGTAGGATATAATCAATTAGCATGGAAACTTCGCCAAGATGACCGAGTTGAGGTGATGGAGAGGAAGAACTTTCGCTATTCAACTCCTGATGAATTTGAAAAGGGATTACCAGAATTTGCATCGATTGATGTATCCTTTATCTCGTTAAAACTCATTTTACCCGTACTAAAAACGATTTTAGTGCCACATAGTGACACGATTGCATTAGTAAAACCACAGTTTGAGGCAGGAAGAGAACTAGTTGGCAAAAAAGGTATTATTCGTGATCCAAGTGTTCATGAATTGGTATTGACGGGTATGATTAGCTTTGTTTTAAAAGAGGGTTATGATATTTATAATTTGTCCTATTCACCTATTACAGGAGGGGACGGAAATATCGAATTTCTCATCCATCTAAGATGGGAAGGACCAAAAGAACAAGGAACGAATCACCTTACAAAATCTGCGAATGAAATTGTTACTGACGCACATGAAAAGCTAAAACAGAATAAATTATCTGGAAAGCAGGAAAAATAGCGATTGCTATTATCCTGTTTTTTTTATGAGAAAAGGAAAATTAATATTTTTGGAAGATTGTTTCCAATTGGGTGTTGTATAAATTTTCTGGATATTCATACAATTCACTGATAACAAAAGCTATTTCCTTTAGGATAAGCAAACAATATTTTATGCAATATATCTGTGACTATTTCATTTATAACTGTACATTTTAAGGTTGTTAATATAAGATGAAAAGTATAAAAATACAAAAAATGAATGGTTATGCAGCATTGCAAAAGGGGTGCTTTTATGAATAAAGGACAAAGACACATAAAAATTCGTGAAATAATTTCAAACAACGATATTGAGACACAAGATGAATTAGTTGATTTATTAAAAGAAATGGGCTTTAATGTTACACAAGCAACGGTTTCACGGGACATAAAAGAACTTCACTTAGTAAAGGTACCAATGATGGATGGACGTTACAAGTACAGCTTACCAGCTGACCAGCGCTTTAATCCTTTACAAAAGCTAAAACGGTCACTAATGGATGCCTTTGTGAAAATTGATTCTGCAGGACATATGCTTGTCATGAAGACACTACCAGGTAACGCAAACGCAATTGGAGCGTTAATTGATAATCTTGATTGGGAAGAGGTATTAGGTACGATTTGTGGTGATGATACAATTTTAATCATTTGTCGAACATCACAAGATACTGATATCATTGCAAAACGATTCTTAGATATGCTTTAATAACGTATGGATAATCTTAATTAGAAAACTGAATGTACAATGTGAGGGAGTAGTCACAAGAATAAATTAGTGTAATTATACTGAATAGATTAATCTCTACAATTATCCTTGCATTGAATCGGTACAATTAGCTTGATGCTAAATTAAATAAATAAGAGGTGTGATTCTGTTTGTTAGCGGAATTATCTATTAAAAACTTTGCCATTATTGAATCTTTGTCTGTTTCCTTTGAAAAAGGTCTAACTGTACTTACAGGAGAGACCGGAGCAGGTAAATCAATTATCATTGATGCTGTCCATTTATTAGCGGGAGCAAGAGGTTCATCTGAGTTTGTTCGCTATGGTGAAAAGCGTGCGGAGCTTGAAGGTCTTTTCCTCATCGATAATAACAAACATCCTGTTTATGCTAAATGTGAAGAAAATGGGATTGATGTAAGTGACGGTATGATTATCTTGAGAAGAGATTTGTCATCTGCAGGAAAAAGCGTTTGTAGAATAAATGGAAAACTTGTAACAATTGCTATTCTTAGAGAAGTTGGTCAGTATTTAGTTGATATTCATGGTCAGCATGATAATCAGGAGCTTATGAATGAAGAAAATCATATAAATTTACTTGATCAATATGGTGGTAAAAAGGTAATACAAGCTATTGATGTATATGCTGAACTTTATAAAAGCTTTGAGATGCTACGGAAAAAAATGGCTCAGCTTTCAGAAAATGAACAAGAAATGGCCCATCGACTTGATTTGCTACAATTTCAATTAGAAGAAATTGAAACAGCTGAACTTCAACCGAATGAGGATGAACGGTTACAAGAAGAAAAAAATCAAATTTCTAATTATGAGAAGATTTATGATTCCCTACAAAATAGCTATAGTTCTCTCCATGGTGAGCATCGTGGATTAGATTGGGTAGGACACGCTATGAGTAACTTAGATGACATTGGCTCAATCAATCCGTCATTAAAGGATTTGTCGGAGTCTATTTCAAATGCATATTATTTACTTGAAGACCTTTCGTATCAAGTACGAAATGAATTAGAATCACTTGAGTTTGATCCCGAGCGCTTAAACTCAGTTGAAAGTCGTTTAAATGAAATTAATCATTTAAAAAGAAAATATGGACAATCAGTTGAAGAAATACTAACATACTCAGCAAAAATTGCAGACGAGATTGATACGATTAAAAATCGAGATAGTCACCTGCATAACCTTCAAAAAGAACTTAATTCATTGCTGCAGGACCTATCTGTTGAAGCGGAGAATGTAACAAGTATTCGAAAAGGTTTTGCAGATGTGTTGACCGATGAAATACATCGAGAGCTCAAAGAACTCTATATGGAGAGAACAACTTTTGATGTTAAGTTTTCAACAAAATTAACATCTTCAAAAGAACTTAAATATTCATCTACAGGTATTGATGATGTGGAATTTTATTTGTCAACAAATCCTGGAGAACCTGTAAAGCCACTAAGTAAAACAGCTTCAGGTGGTGAACTATCAAGGATTATGCTTGCTATGAAGAGTATTTTTTCGCAACACCAAGGAATTACATCTATTATCTTTGATGAGGTAGACACAGGTGTTAGTGGTCGTGTTGCTCAAGCAATTGCCGAGAAAATCTATCGAGTATCAATTGGATCACAAGTACTTTGCATCACACATCTTCCACAGGTTGCTGCAATGGCGGATACCCATCTATATATTGCAAAGGAAACAAAATCAGGAAGAACAAAAACAAACGTGAGACCGCTTGAAGAAACAGAAAAAATTAGTGAAATTGGTCGTATGATTGCTGGTGTCGAAGTGACCGAGCTTTCGAAGGAACATGCAAAAGAGCTTCTTGCACTTGCTCATACATCAAAAGGATGAAATGATAAGCTACCTTTTAGGTAGTTTTTTTTATGCAGTTAAATTCAACTTTCATCAAAAATTCTGCACATACTATTTAAAAATGAATACTAAATCCTTGCAACAATAGGGAATTCATTCAAGAAACTAATTAGATCTTCTTCTTATATTGTTATATATATGTTAGTCTTTATCAGCAATTTTTCAATTATGCTTAAATCTTACAACTAAACCTTCATTTTTCTACTAATTCAAGTTATAAATGAGCGCTAAAAAGGCTAAATTAAAACTGTAGCCATATATAGTTTATGGTGTGGGTTAGGTGCGAGGAGAGTGAAGGTTTTTGCAGACAAATAAAATTAGAAAAATAATTGGTGTAATTCTCCTTGTTTCATTCATGAGTTTAGGATTATTTAAAGATGTTAAGGAATATGTTAATATACCAACAAACATATCGGTTTTTGAGTCTCAACATATGAGTGTGCAAAGTTCGATTCCTGTAAATGGTATAGAAGAGGCTAAAGAGGCTTTTACAGTTCAGAAAAATAGTGATGGCAAAACCCTTGATGTTCATGGGAAAAAGGCCGGAGAAGGCTCAGTAGTATTTAATCTCGCAGGTTTTCCAGTTAAAAAGATTGGTGTCAATGTCCTACCTGATTTTAAAGTTATTCCAGGGGGTCAATCAATCGGTGTAAAACTTAATACGCTGGGTGTTTTGGTTGTAGGTCATCATCAAATCAATACACCTGAAGGAAAAAAGTCACCAGGTGAAATAGCAAATGTGCAAATTGGAGACATCATTACAGCTATAAATGGAACTAAGATCGAACAAATGAGTGATGTTACCCCTTTTATTCAGGATGCTGGAAAAACGGGTGAGCCACTTGATTTAGTCCTTACAAGAGATGAAGTGGAAATAAAAACAAAACTGTTCCCACTTAAGGATGAGAACGATCGATCATTTCGGATTGGATTATATATTCGTGATTCAGCAGCTGGAATTGGAACAATGACATTTTATGATCCTAACTCAAAAAAATATGGTGCATTAGGACATGTTATTTCTGATATGGATACGAAAAAACCAATAGTAGTTGAGGATGGACAAATAGTTCGATCGACAGTTACATCAATTGAGAAGGGAAGCAACGGTAATCCTGGAGAAAAGTTGGCACGCTTCTCAGGTGATCATAAAGTAATTGGAAATATAACACGAAACAGTCCATTTGGTATCTTTGGTGAGTTAAATCAAGGTATCAACAACGGTGTTTTGGATAAAGCATTACCTATCGCACTTTCAACAGAAGTTAAGGAAGGGCCAGCAAAAATATTAACTGTAGTAGACAATGACAAAGTTGAAGAGTTTGATGTAGAAGTTGTCAGCTCAATTCCACAAAAATTCCCTGCAACAAAAGGAATGGTTATCAAAATTACCGATGAAACATTATTAGAAAAGACTGGTGGAATCGTCCAAGGTATGAGTGGTAGTCCAATTATTCAAAATGGAAAGGTAATTGGTGCAGTCACCCATGTGTTTGTTAATGATCCGACAAGCGGCTATGGTGTTCATATTGAATGGATGCTTAATGAAGCAGGTATAGATATCTATTCTAAAGAAAAGCAAAAAGCTAGTTAATTTGAAACTGTCAGGAAAACATTGTTTTCTGACAGTTTTTTCTGTTTTGATTTATTTCTCCTTTTATTATCCCATATTTCCATGTAAAATATAGAAGAGAAAGATTATTCGACAAAACTACTTGCTTGAAAAATGTCAAATGACGTATTTAGTCGAAATTAAGAGGGATTTGGAGAATTGTTAAGGAAAACTAGTTTTTTTAAGTTTTTTTAAAAAAATAGAGGGATTTCTTCCACTTTGTCGAAATTGTTAGGTATAATCTTGTATAGATATAAGACATATTGTAAAACGAGACTGAGGAGGATGTATATGAATAAAATAAAGGTGTGTATTGTTGACGATAATCGAGAACTTGTAGGTTTATTAGAAGAGTATCTTTCAAGTCAAAATGATATTGAGGTTCTTGGTGTAGCATATAATGGCCAAGAATGTTTAGATATGCTTAAAGATAAAGACCCAGATGTTTTAGTTTTAGACATTATTATGCCGCATTTAGATGGGCTTGGTGTATTAGAGAAGTTAAGACAAATGGACCGACCACAGCCAAACGTCATTATGCTGACAGCATTCGGACAAGAGGACGTGACAAAAAAAGCAGTTGATCTAGGTGCTGCATACTTTATATTAAAACCGTTTGATATGGAAGGTCTAGCTAGTCATATTCGCCAAGTAAGCGGAAATGCTGCGCCACTTATCAAACGTGCTAACTCATCCATGAGATCTTCAAATGAACCACAAGGTAAAGGGAGAAATCTTGATGCAAACATCACAAGTATTATCCATGAAATTGGGGTTCCAGCACATATAAAAGGGTATTTATACTTACGCGAGGCAATTTCAATGGTTTATAATGATATTGAATTATTAGGATCAATCACAAAAGTGTTATATCCAGACATTGCGAAAAAATTTAATACAACTGCTTCACGCGTTGAAAGAGCTATTCGCCATGCAATCGAAGTTGCTTGGAGCCGTGGAAATATCGAATCCATTTCTTCATTATTTGGATACACAGTGAGTATGACAAAAGCGAAGCCAACGAATAGTGAATTTATTGCGATGGTAGCAGATAAATTAAGACTGGAACATAGGGCCTCTTAAAATAATCATAATTTTGTCGTATCAAGGAATTGAAACTAATTAGTATAATTTTCAACGTGACACTACTTTCCAAAGAATACATTTTATTGACTCATTTGTTTTAATGGAATATCGGATAATATCATGCTTTCCTATTTTATTGGATAACACTAATAAATAAGGGGGCTTTTTTTTGCCTAATATTGAATACCGGTGATTTTATGCTTTATTGTGGGCCGAATTCTGGAGCATCGTATATAGAAGGACAAGACATGGAAACATTTGATTAGGAATTCTGTAAAAATACTCATAGATAAAGACTGTTTTCGCAAAGATAGTTGTTTTCCGTACAGAGTACTAATGTACACGTAGTAGGTATACCTTCGTGCTCTTTTCGCTAAATTACTCTGATTTCCACTTGAATATAGCTTCAATATAAATCATAAAAATCCAAAAGTCGATTTTTATTAGTACTAGAGCAACAAATTTTTAGAAAAGAGCCTAGATAAAATAGTAAGTTCTCTAATTTAGCAGGATTACATAATTGGGTAGTATCAGTATCCAGCTTTTCTCAAATTGACTAGTAGAAAGTCATGAGGATGTAATAGCTAGTCAACTCAACTATTGGTTAGCAAATTAAAAAGAGCTCTCACAATGAGGGCCCATTTCCGTTCTTTTGTTTCTTGGCAAATAAGAAGTGGATTAATTCAATGACGACGATCATAAAAGTGATGGGCCATACTGCTATAAAAAATATAGCTAAAACAATATTACTCCATAATTGCTTTGTTCTAAATTTATGAATAATTAAAGGTCTCACTCCGAAATTAGAATTTAACAGCGGTAGTATGTAAAAGGCAATAACAACGAAAAAAATGAAAGTAGCTTGATCCCCATTTCCCTCAGTTTTTTCTTCGACAACTTCAGTTGATAAATGTTCAGCATCACCATCAGAATGTGCTGAGGTTAAAGTTGGGAATAGATTTGAAGTAATAAAGATCATTACGAGTAAAATCATAAATAAGTACTGCTTTTTCAATAAAGCTCCTCCTAAAAATGTCAATTAATAGAATAATGATAACGCATTATATGGGAAAATAGGTAGAATTATGGATATTATTAGTTGCGTATAGTGAAAAATGAGTGTAGTAGATAGAGAGTTCAAGGGATTATTTAGGGTTGTATTATTTACCGAAAGTCATCATTTATAATGGAATAAAATCTATTAGTAAAGGGGGTGTCTTTTTGAGAAACAACTTTTTTAGAGGAACTCATCTCACCTAATTAATATGAACAGTTAGTTTTCCAAATATTACATTTGATCAAGTTAATTCTTACGTGTATGATTAAAATTAACAGCTACGATGTACGTAATATTAATTAAGTTTTAACCTTTATGCTGAAATAGGGAGTTTTACATTGTAACTTAAATGTCAGGCCTAATGTGAGAAGGGGAAGACAGGATGGTTATTGCGAACACCCACTTGTAGGAGTGGTGGTTTAAAACTTTCTTATCCAAATTACGGCAAACGTGGCTTTGCTTATAACTAATAACTAACAACCAGTCTTCTATTAGAAGTCTGGTTTTTTCTATTGAATTCAAAAAAATTAAACAGGAGTAGTATGAATGAGAAATGTTTGAAGTAAAACTCAATGATTATAACACGAATGTGTTTAGATTCCACCATTTTTGACCATTTTGGTAATATACCTATAAATGTTCAGGAGTGAGAATACGTGAAGTGGTTGAAATTGAGTTTTTTGCTAATCATTTTATTGATTGCTGGTTGTAATCAAAACAATAAAGATATTCCAACTGATAATGATGAAGAAGTAACCGATGAAATAGAATCAACAGACTCGGAGGTTGATTCCGATCCGAGTAATAAAGTGACTGAATAAGAGCTTGTTACTATAATGAATCTGGGTCTTTTCTTCAAAAGAGTGAGGTAGAAGAGGTAAGGTAAGCGTTAGATCATAGTAAAGGCATGATCCTGATGCAAACTGCACCTTACATAATTGTATCTTACTTTGAAAGACGATCTTATTTTAAAAAAAGGTTCACTGATCTAAAAGTATTAAGCAGTATAACACATATGCTTACACATGAAATGGTTATAAAAGAATAAATTAGCTTTAAATCTTTTAAAATAATTATTCCTATGATAATAATTAAAGAATCGATTAAGAAAATAACAATACCAGGATTAATATTTCTCGATTTTGAGATTAAAAGTGCTATTAAATCAACTCCACCTGGACTGATATGGTATCGAAGCATGAAACCAATTCCAATGCCAATAATAATACCTCCCAGTATTGCACTAGATACTATAGGTAGATGGATGATTCCATTTAGAGGAACCAATAAATCGATCATCGTTGAAGTGAAAGCCAACCCAATGATGGCATTGATAAATAAAGTTTTATCGTATTTAAGAGCAGCCAGATAAATGGGGGTATTGAGTATTATCATAACATGTCCAATCTTAACGCCCCAAATATATTTAATTAATAAGCTTATGCCAAAAATACCGCCATTAATCAGATGAATCGGTAGGATGAACATGTTGATGCCAACTCCGATACAAATACTTGAAAACAGTAATACAAGTAACCTTTTCAATATAAACAGTCCCCTTGTCTCAATTGTGTATCTTAAACTATATGAGAAGGTGACTAAGATATTACTTGAATACACACTCAATCAAGCAGTTTACATATAATAGTGACATTATTGTCATCCGTAGTTCTACCATATGGAAAACCATATACCTGCTTTTAATCTTAGAGCGCAGTGCAGTATTAACGGAAGACGGGCTTTTTTCGTTGCATTCAATTAGAAAGTCATCAAACACTGAACAATCAACAGACACCCGTACTTTTTAGTAATAACTAACAGTGTAAAATGATCACAGAAAAAAGCTTAGTTATACCCAAGCTTTTTTCTGTGATTTATTCTTATTTTTTAAAAGTACTTAATCTATTTATCAAATTTATTTATTTTATCTCATTCAAGACAAATAGTTTTGAATCATAATCATGAGGATGTTCTCTAGACCAATATTCGGAAGCGCGATCTGTGTAGTCTTCTCCAAGAACAATACCAAGATTCATTAATTCATCACCAAAATGTGTTGTTTTGATTCCTTCAATTGCGTATAGCTTATCAGGATCTAAACCTTTTAATTTTAGGCGATAGTATTTATCATTTGGTTTTGCAAGGACTTTGTAATAACCGACTATTGCTTCACTTTGATCCTTTGAAACGACCATCCATGAAACTTCATTTGACTCAAATGGGCTCAACAAACGATGGAAATCCCCTGAACGAATTAAGTTTCGTTTTTCTTTGAAGAAGGAAACCTGATCCTTAACTTTTGATTTTTCTTCATCCGTTAATTTCGTTATATCAAGTTCGTAACCGAATGTACCAAAGTATGCAACATTAGCACGTGTCTCAATAGGAGTCATACGTCCTACTTGATGATTCGGTATAGCAGATATATGGCTACCGATTGAACTTAATGGATAGACCATCGATGTACCATATTGGATTTTTAATCGTTCAACTGCATCAGTGTCATCACTTGCCCATGCCTGTGGTGCGTAATAGAGTAAACCTGGATCAAAACGTGCACCACCACCAGCACATGACTCAAATAAAATTTCAGGATATTTCGTAATCAAACGCTCATAAAGATCATAAACACCTAGAATATAGCGATGAAATAATTCACCCTGTTGGTCAGCCTCTAAACTAGTTGAGTAGGCTTCTGTAATATACCGGTTCATGTCCCATTTAATGTATGAGATTTTTGAATCAGCTATAATGTTATCCATCAAAGTAAAAATATGATCGACAACTTCAGGACGAGAGAAATCTAATACAAATTGATTACGACCATGTGAGGCGCGTCGATCAGGAGTTGTAATGATCCAATCGGGGTGTTCCTCATACAACTTTGTTCCTTTTGATACCATTTCTGGTTCAAACCAAAGGCCAAATTTCATTCCAAGTGCGTCAACCTTTTCAGATAAACCTTTAATCCCGTTAGGTAGCTTGTCTGTATTTTCAAACCAGTCACCTAATGAACTTGTGTCATCATGACGTTCGCCAAACCAACCATCATCTAGGACAAAAAGTTCAATTCCTAAATCATTTGCTGTTGATGCAATTTCTAAAACCTTTTCTTCATTAAAATCAAAATAGGTTGCTTCCCAGTTATTGATTAGGATAGGTCGCACCTTATCTCTCCAATAGCCACGTGCTAAGCGTTCTCTGTATAACTCATGATATGTTTGACTCATGCCATTTAAACCATTTTCAGAATAGACCATCACACATTCAGGTGTTTGGAAGGCTTCATTGGGGTTTAACTTCCATTTAAATTGTAGAGGATTAATACCCATTAAAACACGGCTTACGCTGTACGTATCGACCTCAACTTGTGCTAGAAAATTGCCGCTGTACACCAAACTAAATCCATAAACCTCACCGTTATGTTCGGTTGCTTCAAGGTGCTTTAAAGCTAAGAAAGGATTATGTGCATGACTACTTGCGCCTCGAGTACTATAAACGGATTGAATTCCTTTAAATAATTTTTGTGAGTCTACATGAGCTTCTCGTGCCCAAGCACCATTTAGATGAACCATTTCGTATTGATCATCAGGAAGATCTACACTAGCACTCATTGCATTATTTATATAAAAAGATTCTTCGCCTTCATTTATAAAACGTGTATGACGACAAATGACGTTTCTATTCTCATAGATGGTGTAGCTTAAAATTAATTTGCTTTTTAATACATCGTCCCAAAGTGTGATTTCTAGGGTGTCTGCTTCATTTTCATTCTCAACATAGGTTGCTGGCAATTGGTGAAGTGCTTTTTTACCTGCGAAAATCTTATAACTTTGATATTGATAATTTGATATATGACTTCCGATGTTATTTGTAATCATATGTGCAGGATAACGGTAATCTGTTGAACCATAGCTTGGATATTCTTGTTTTATATGTTCAAGAGTAGAGGTATGATCCTCTTCAAACATATTACAAGATGGTCGGATTTCACGTTCTAATAAATGAATAAAGGAATCACGATGTGTAATCTTTTTCCCATAATATAGATGTTCAAGTTGATTGCTTTTTTCAAGCACTCTAAATATATAGCTCACATTGTTGTTAAATAAGTGGAATTCTTTTGTTTCTAAGTTTACTTTAATAGACATTATTAAATTACACCCCATCTATCTCATTATTTATACCTTTTTTCATAATAGATATGTTAGTAATAACTTGCCAAATCCAAATAAGTAATCCCTTACATTTATTAGGTTCAGTTAAGTAAAGAATCAATGGATTTAGCTTATAATCTAGTTAGTTTATTATGAAGGTTATCATATACAATTGAATTGTATCAATCATACAGAGATTTTACAACAATAAATAAAGTGAAATAAGGTAATCGATAAGTTAATATTAATCATTTCAATTAATCATGGCTTTAAAGGTGGACTTGTAAGACTTAATTACTAATATTAATTCATATAAATTGTAATGAAGGGCATGACTTGTATCTAAATAAAGAAGTTATAATGAATATTAAGCATTTTGGTTTTGATTTAGGTTTGCTTTTTGATATAGCTTTTAATAGATCAGAGTCAGAAAAATTGTGAACTGAACGAAGGAGAAGGAGAGTCAAATTCCATTCCATTTCAAAAAACGTTCAAAAAACGTACCCTAACTTTCATAGCAAGTTTTATTGATCATGCCATGAAAATTAAGGTAATTGGGACTCTAACCCCATTTAATTAAGTGACCTGAATGGGAAAGACCTCCACCAAATCCATACAGTAACAAATGATCTCCTTGTTTAACCCTTCCATCTCTTATTCCAATATCTAAGGCCAGAGGAATTGAAGCAGCGGAAGTATTTCCATACTGGTCTAAACTAATAAGTGTTTTTTCAAGGGGAAAGTCACTTTTATCACAAATAGATTCAATCATTCTTAGGTTTGCACTATGAGGGATAAACCAGTTAACATCTTGTAAAGAAAGATTACTATTTGTCATTACCTTTTTCATCCCAACAGGAACCGTTGTTACAGCCCATTTATACACTTCGCGTCCATTTTGGACAAGTTGCTTTTTGTGTTGTAATTCTTTACCATACATTTTGTCTGATAAATTGGTTCCGTATAAATGGCCTGCTTTTTCACCCTCAGAAGCGATATAAGAGGAAAGGAAACTTCCTTTCTCTTCATACTCAACAAGAACAACCCCAGCTCCATCACCAAATAAAATACATGTAGTACGGTCTTTGAGGTCTGTAATCTTGGATAACGTTTCTGCCCCCACTAAAAGTATTTTTTTGTGTAAACCAGATGTTATTAGGCCATTTGCTAAATGTAATCCATATGTAAAGCCAGCACAAGCTGCACCAATATCAATAGCTCCGGCTTGTTTTAATCCTAATTTACCTTGAATATAAGAAGCGACACTAGGGGTTAAATAATCTGGTGTTAATGTACAAACGATAATCATATCAACATCACTTAAATCTTTATCATAACGCTCAACTAAATTTTCAATAGCCTTTAACGCTAGGTCACTAGTAAATTCATCTTCTGAAGCAAATCTTCTTTCTTTTATTCCAGTTCGCCTCAATATCCATTCGTCATTAGTATCAACCATTTTTTCAAGATCATTATTTGTCACAATTAAATCAGGTACATAAGAGCCAATTGCAGTTATGCGAGTATTTGAAATCATGGTAGTCACCTCGTTTTATTTTATAAGCTAATAGTAACATCTGCATATTATACTTGGTACTAATTTATTTAGAAATTTATTATCATTCATAGAAGCTATCGTAAAGGTTGGAATATGCTGTAAACGAAAATAAAGGAAAGTCGAGCAATTAGTGAAAAATATAGATGTAATTTAAAATATATCAAGGGGTTAAAAAAGGAAAGCGGGATATAAAGTAGAATAATAAAAGAGAGAAAGTAACCATGAGGAATATTTAAGAATAGATAAAAAAGCATATCATGTATACGTATTCGCCCGTATACCTCAAACCAATCTTATCAAAGATCTTAAGAATATAAAAATTATGACATTTACTTGAGTTAGAGAGAGAGACTTTTAATAAGGCTCTTTCCTAAAAGTTTGTTGGTCAAGTACGAATGAATATCGACTTTTGGATTTTTATGATCTAAATTGAAGCAAGCAATATCCAAAGGGATATCAGAGTCATTTAGCGAAAAGAGCACGAAGATATACTTAAAACGTGTACATTAGTACTTTGTACGTAAAAACAACAATCTTTACGAAAGCAGCCTTAATAAAAAGTAAAAAAAGACTAGTGATTTAGTCTTTCTTTTCTGGAGCATCTTGGCTATTAAGTTCTGCGAGTTTTGCGAGTAGAATATGTTGAGGCATATGCATAATCTGCTCGAGTGGAACATTTAATGATTTTGCAAGTTTTTGAGCTGTATCAGCAGAAATCTGTAATGGTCTCATAATCATTCCTCCTAATTTACTATTTTACACGAAATGAAGGTGCATACAAGATGACATTGATTTTAGGGCACCGAGGTGCAGCTGGCAACTATCCTGAAAATACGATGCTAGCTTTTAAAGCCGCTATTGATGCAGGAGCTGATGGAATTGAATTAGATGTTCAGATGACGAAGGACGGGGAACTTGTCGTCATTCATGATGAAACGGTAGACCGTACGACTAACGGATCTGGGTTAGTAAAGGATCTATCTTATCAAGAGCTTACTAGAATGGAAGCGAACTATAAATTTCCTCAATATAAAAATAGAGCTTGTATCCCTAGTCTAAAGGAGGTACTTGAATGGGTGAGTAGCCAGCAATCTTTTATTGTAAATATAGAATTGAAAAATACGATTATCGATTACCCTAAATTAGAAGAAAAGACAATTGAGCTTATCCATTACTATGGCTTAAAAGGACAAGTAATCTTATCTTCATTTAATCATTATTCTTTAGTTGAATGTAGAAATATATCTCCTGAAGTAGAAACAGCTATACTCTATATGGAAGGCTTATATAAACCATGGGAATATGCGTCAAGAATAGGTGCACAAGGTTTACATCCGTATTTTCATGCAGCAAAAAGCGAGATAATTTTTCAATCTCAACAATTTGGAATAGATGTTCGTCCGTTTACAGTAAATGATAAAGTTCTTATGGAACAGCTGATAAGTGAAAAATGCGCAGCGATAATTACTGATTTTCCGAAGATGGCAATTGATTTACTAAGAGATTAATTTTATCAACTATCTTTACTTTAGTAATGGCTGTTTTCGCAAAGATTGTTGTTTTCCGTACAAAGTACTAATGTACACGTTTTAACTATTTCATCGTGCTCTTTTCGCTAAAATACTCTAATATCCCTTTGGAGATAACTTCAATTACGTCATAAAAATCCAAAAACCGATTTTCATTCGTACTAGAGCAACAAATTTTTAGAAAAGAGCCTTAGTAATAAAGGTTTCGAGCCTTCTCCATAATGTTTATCGTAAATTTTTATAGTTGCTTAATAACAATATTTGATGGAAGTTTGGTTTTTTTCTAAAGATCTGTAAGTATAGGACGTTACGTTACATAGTACCATAATAAAGATCAGTAGGACATTCTATTCATTTACATAATTGTGGAAAATATCGTAAGATTAATTTGCAAGCAATTGTTTTATCAGTTGAGATATAATTAGCAAACAAAAATTTAAAAAGAGGTGTCTATATGATTCTAGGAATGTATCCGTATTTAGTTTTGGACGGTAATGGACAAGAAGCTATTAAATTTTATGAACGTGCATTGGATGCAAAAGTATTGGGTGTTCAAACGTTTGGTGATATGCCTGAAAATCCAGAGTATCCAACACCTATTGAGGCAAAAGACCGTGTATTAAATGGGCATTTGCAAGTTGGTCATACAGATTTGATGGTTTCTGATACATTTCCGGGTCAACCATATCAAATTGGCTCACAAGTAACGATAGCGATTACTATTGACACTGTAGAAAAGTCGAAAGAAGTATTTGAGAAACTAAGTGAAGATGGCCAGATTGTGATGCCGCTTCAAGAAACTTTTTGGAGCCCATCATACGGTCAAGTAACAGATAAGTTTGGTATAACGTGGCAAGTCTCTACTCAGGATAATAAATAGCTAATAAGTCAGTTTTTCAGTATTAATTAAATCTAATGTTTTCTTAGATATTTTAGAAGGTAAGATCTGTGATAGAAATAAAAAGTCGCTTCCTATAAAGGGAGCGATTTTTTTGTGAGATTTTATTTTGTAGGGGAGCTATCGGATTATTAATTAAGAAAGGATGTTAGTAGAATTATGAACATTTAAAATCGGGAACCAAAAAAGGTTCCCATAAACTATTTGTTTTTCTTTCGATCAGTACCATGTTTCTTTGGGTCATCTACTTTAAAAGCAGTTTCGGATTCATGGTCATTTTTTAATTGCTCAATACTTGAATTTTGGATGCCTTTTTTAGTCAAATGATTCACCACTTTCTGAGGTTAGGATTTGTAATACAAAACACCCGTCCTCCATTATTGTCTCTAGAAAGCAATTATTCATTCAGGATATAGTGTCCAACTTTCTAGAATATTCTACAAAGGATCGGTTAATTAGTTTTTCTAAAAAAATCAGTAAAAAGCAGCTCAAAAGAACTGCTTTTTACTGATTCTCTTTTACTATTACTTTTTATTGAATCTATTTTGTACTTTATTTCTTTTCCTATCTCTGTAAAAAACAAATCCAGCAATAAAACTAAGACCACCTATAAAAAAGACGAGGCCAATAATGAATTGGAGCCATAAAAAAGGTATTGGAGCTTGTAGAGTGCCAAAAGTCATATCCCGCATGAGCTTAATACCTAGTGCGGCTAGAATACCAGGTATAACCATAATGAAAAGTGCAATAATTCTAGACATATTTAACGTTCCTTTCATGTTCTAAAATTAATTGTCTGTCTCTCCCGACTGTTTGTCAAGAGGTATTATATAGGCTATTATAAAGGTGTGCAATTTTTTGCAATAAAAAATATATGTAGTCGAATTCACTTTCTAATTATGGAATTATATTTTGATGGAAATAGTGGTTGCTTAAGTTTCGATAACAAGAGGGGGAAAGCTTATGCAGCGTGTAATGATAATTGGAGCAGGAAAAAGCGGGACTGCTTTATTAAAAAAAATAGTTGAAACCAACGTAATGAAGGTTGCAATCGTTGTGGATAAGAATGTACAAGCCCCAGGGATGGAAGTCGCGAGGAAACTGGGGATTAAGACAAGTAAGAATTGGAAGCTTGAAAGCAATGAAAATATTAACTTTATCATTGAAGCAACAGGCAATGATGAGGTGATACAACAATTGTTACAGGAGAAACCGTCTGGAATGGTTATCATTCCTGGTGCGGTTGCTCATCTTATTTCAGAACTGGTAGAAGAAAAAGAAGTGCTCATTTCAAGACTCAAGGAAGAAACATATAAACAACATACCATTTTCAATTCGATGAACGACGGTGTGATTGTCATTGACATAAACGAAAAAATTATCTTATTTAATAAAACAGCAGCGGAGATTACTAAATTTCCTAAGGAAAAGGCTGTTGGTCTTAGAATTAATGAGGTAATTCCATCAAGCAAGTTACCGAGGACGTTAAATACACGCGAAATTGAATCAAATCAAGAGCAGGTTCTTGAAAACGATATCAAGATTATTACAACAAGAATACCAATAATCGATAAATCGGGAAATTTATTAGGAGCATTAGCCCTTTTTAAAGATATAACTGAGGTTGTTAATTTAGCAGAAGAGGTAACGAATTTAAAAGAGATTCAAGTTATGCTAGAAGCAATCATTCAGTCTTCTGAAGAAGCCATATCGGTTGTGGACGAAGAAGGTCGAGGTCTTTTAATTAATCGTGCCTATACAAAGATGACAGGGTTATCAGAGGAGCAAGTAATAGGTAAACCGGCAACAGCTGACATCTCAGAAGGAGACAGCATGCATATGAAAGTACTTAAGACAAGAAGAGCTGTTCGTGGCGTTAGAATGAAAGTAGGGCCTGCTAAACGAGATGTTATCGTAAATGTAGCTCCAGTCATTGTGGATGGCAAGTTGAAAGGTAGTGTTGGTGTTATTCAGGATATGTCAGAAATTCAAAAGCTGACAACTGAGTTAAACAGAGCTAGACAAATTATCCGAACGTTGGAAGCGAAATATTCTTTTCAGGACATAATCGGTGTAAGTGACGAGATGAAAATGGCGATTGAACAAGCAAAATTAGGTGCGAAAACACCAGCTACTGTACTTTTAAGAGGTGAATCTGGTACTGGTAAGGAACTTTTTGCACATGCTATCCATAATGCGAGTGACCGAAAATACAACAAGTTTATTAGGGTGAATTGTGCAGCAATTGCGGAAAATCTTCTAGAAAGCGAACTATTTGGTTATGAAGAAGGTGCATTTTCTGGTGCGAAACGTGGAGGTAAAAAGGGATATTTTGAAGAGGCGAATAATGGAAGTATTTTTTTAGATGAAATCGGAGAACTGTCAGCAAACATGCAAGCTAAGCTCCTTCGTGTTTTACAGGAAAGTGAATTCGTAAGAGTTGGAGGAACTACGCCTATTCCAGTAAACGTTAGAGTCATTGCAGCAACCAATATAAATATTGAGAAAGCAATGGCAGATGGCGGTTTTCGTGAGGATTTGTACTACCGACTAAATCGTTATCCAATATCAATACCACCATTAAGGGACCGGAAAGAAGATATCCCATTATTATGTGAAAGATTGATTAGTAAATTGAATCAGGATTATGGTAGAAATATTGAACGTGTAACAATTGAAGCGACAGAACTTCTTTTTCGATATGATTGGCCCGGTAATGTCCGTGAACTTGAGAACGTATTAGGAAGAGCCATGATCTTTATGCAACATTACGAAAATGAAATCGAAGCAAAACATATTCCAACACTTCAACAATCAAAGGAGAGAAAAACTCAAGATAGAATAGCCTTTGTCCATAATAATGAAGAGTTGTTAGCTGATGCTGTAGAGAGAGTTGAAACAGCGGTAATAAAAAAATCGTTAGAGACTCATGAGTATAATCGAACGAATACTGCAAAAGCATTAGGGATATCCTTAAGAAGCTTGTACTATAAGATGGAAAAATATAATCTTGCAAATAATAGCATGCAATAACATTCATGGTTTGCAAAATAGTGCATGTTCATTATATGATGAAAAAGTGATTTAACGATTTTGAATAAATAGTTAATGATAAGATAAATATTTAGTTTTATTGGTGTATAAAAAATAATTTACAGAAAAAGTCGGAAATTCAATCATGTGATTATATGTTGGCACACTTTTTGCTTATATATTGTTAACAGCAGATGCATTATTTCTGAGAGGATATGAGATCAAATGAAGTTAGAAAGTCTTCTGGTCAAAGCAGCAAAATTAGATTCCATGGTTGTGGCAGTTGCTTCAGCAGAGGATGAAAAAGTTATGGATGCGATCTCACAAGCAATTAGATATAACTTGGCCAATTTTTTGCTGTTTGGTAAAAAAGAGGAAATTGAAGAATTATTAATTGTTAAGGATATTGACATAAATAAAGTCAAAATCATTCAAGCTAGAACTAAAGAACAAGCGGCTGAATTAGCGGTTAGAGCCGTTAGTCAAAATGAAGCGTCTGTACTTATGAAGGGAAATCTCCCAACCTCAACACTTTTAAAAGCTGTGTTAAATAAGGAATATGGGCTTAGAACAGAGAACGTGTTATCACATGTAGCAATTTTTGAGATTCCTGGTTTTTCTAAGTTTGTGATGGTAACTGATGCGGCAATGAACCTTGAACCAGATCTGCAGCAAAAACAACAAATTGTAGTAAATGCAGTGGGTATTGCTAAGTCTATAGGTATTGAGTACCCTAATGTTGCTGCTCTGGCAGCTGTAGAGGTTGTAAACCACTCGATGCAAGCAACAATCGATGCAGCTTCATTAACATTAATGAATAAACGGGGACAAATCAAGAATTGCCATATAGATGGACCACTGGCCCTAGATAATGCGATTTCATTGGTATCGGCTTCTCGTAAAGGGATTAAAAGTGATGTTGCAGGAAAAGCAGATATTTTGCTTGTACCGACAATTGAAGTTGGGAATGTTCTATATAAGTCATTGATTTATTTTGCAAATGCCGAGGTAGGAGCTGTTATTGCTGGAGCCAAAGCACCAATTGTATTAACCAGTCGATCAGATTCTTCTGAAAGTAAGCTTTTTTCTTTAGCTTTAGCGATTTGTTCATCTGAAAAGTAACTCTAGGAGGAAATGACATCATGGAAATTTTCACATATATGGAGCAGTACGATTATGAGCAGTTAGTTTTTTGCCAGGATAAACAATCAGGATTGAAGGCAATCATCGCCATCCATGATACAACCCTAGGACCAGCTTTAGGTGGAACTCGTATGTGGACTTACAAATCAGAGGATGAAGCGATCGAAGACGCACTCCGTTTAGCAAAGGGAATGACGTATAAGAATGCAGCCGCAGGGTTAAATCTGGGCGGAGGTAAAACCGTCATTATAGGTGATCCGAGAAAAGACAAAAATGAAGAGATGTTTCGTGCGTTTGGTAGATATATACAAGGTCTAAATGGAAGATATATTACTGCAGAAGATGTCGGAACTACTGTGGCTGACATGGATTTAATTCATGAAGAAACAGATTTTGTTACAGGAATATCTCCTGCATTTGGTTCATCTGGTAATCCATCACCAGTTACAGCCTATGGCGTTTATCGAGGGATGAAGGCAGCTGCTATGGAAGCGTTTGGAACGGACTCCCTTGAAGGTAAAGTAATCGCTGTCCAGGGTGTCGGAAATGTTGCTTATAATCTTTGTAGACATCTTCACGCAGAAGGTGCGCTGCTTATTGTTACCGACATTAATAAAGACGCAGTACGTAAAGCCGTGGAAGTTTTTAATGCAAGAGCAGTAGAACCGAATGATATTTATAGTGTTGAGTGCGACATTTATGCGCCATGTGCACTTGGAGCCACGATAAATGATGTTACAATTCCACAGTTAAAAGCAAAGGTCATTGCTGGTGCTGCTAACAATCAGTTAAAAGATACAAAGCACGGCGATATTTTAAATCAATTAGGTATCGTTTATGCACCCGATTATGTAATCAATGCTGGAGGAGTTATTAATGTAGCAGATGAATTATATGGGTATGACAGTGAACGTGCCATGAAGAAGGTAGAAGGCATCTATCAGAATATAGCTCGCGTTCTTGAAATAGCGAAACGTGATGGAATCCCAACCTATATGGCTGCAGATCGTTTGGCAGAAGAGAGAATTGAGCGGATGAAGAATTCACGTAGTCAATTTTTACGAAATGGCCATCATATTTTAAGTCGTAGGTCAGAAAAGTAAGTGTTAGTAGTGTAATAATCGTTTTGTTTAACAATCATAATTTATAAACTGTTGGAGGTTTAACCGTTGCTAGAGAAGGAATATCGAATTCTAGTTTTAAACCCTGGATCAACATCAACGAAAATTGGTATTTTTGACAATGAACGCTCAATTTTTGAAAAAACAATCAGTCACCCTTCAACTAAGCTTTACTCATTTAATAGCATCACTAATCAACACAAGTTTCGGAGTGAAAGCATTTTAGAAACCCTTCATGAAAATGGCATAAATCTCTCAAAGCTTAATGCTGTTTGTGGAAGGGGTGGATTACTTCGCCCGATTGAAGGTGGAACATACATCGTAAATCAGTTGATGCTTACGGATTTACGTGAAGGATTTGCTGGTCAACACGTCTCAAATCTTGGCGGGATTATTGCTTATGATATAGCTAGTGGGTTAAATATCCCATCATATATTGTAGACCCAGTGGTAGTTGATGAAATGGCTGAAATTGCCAAGATTTCTGGAGCACCTGATATTGAAAGAAGAAGTATCTTTCATGCATTAAATCAAAAAGCTGTTGCTAGACGTGTAGCATCTGATTTCCAAAAGAAATACGAAGAAATGAATTTGATTGTTACACATATGGGCGGTGGAATAACTGTCGGTGTTCATGAAATGGGGAGAGTAATCGATGTAAACAACGGTTTACATGGAGACGGTCCCTTTGGCCCTGAGCGTGCAGGATCCTTACCAGCAGGGGACCTTGTAACAATGTGCTACTCAGGGGAGTATAATCGCGAAGAAATAATAATGAAGCTTATCGGACAAGGTGGTCTTTATGGTTACTTAGGCACTAAAGAGGCTGTGAAGGTAGAAAAGATGGTAGAGGCCGGAGATGAAAAGGCAAAACTGATTTTTTCAGCTATGGCTTATCAAATAGCAAAAGAAATAGGTTCTGCAAGTGCCGTACTGAAAGGGAAAGTTGATGCGATCGTCTTAACAGGAGATTTAGCATACGGAAAGAATTTAACCAAAGAAATTTCAGCTTATGTCGATTGGATAGCTGATGTTTTAGTTTTTCCTGGGGAAAATGAATTACAAGCACTTGCAGAAGGTGCTCTCCGTGTTTTAGCTGGTGAGGAAGAAGCTAAGCTATATGTAAAATTGACATCGAAGGTCACAGAAGAGATCCTTTGATACTAGGTAAAGCGATTTTTTCAACGGGCTAATTTTTATAAAGAGGATATTATTCTGGGAATTAGGCGATGGAGTTAGATGAAAGAGGAGGCGTTAAGTTGGCAACTGAATATGATCTGGTCATACTTGGTGGAGGGACAGGTGGATATGTTGCTGCAATACGTGCAGCACAGCTTGGCCTCAAAACTGCAGTCGTGGAAAAGGGTAAGCTAGGAGGAACGTGTTTACATAAAGGTTGTATTCCTAGTAAGGCGCTATTAAGAAGTGCTGAAGTTTATGCAACAACTAAAAGAAGTGAAGAGTTTGGTATAGAAACCTCAAATGTTAAGTTAAACTTTCTGAAAGTTCAAGAAAGAAAACAGAAGATTATCGATCAATTGCATAGTGGTGTCCAACAGCTGATGAAGAAGGGTAAAATCGACATATACGAGGGAATGGGGAGGATTTTAGGGCCATCAATTTTTTCGCCAATGCCTGGGACGATCTCGGTTGAAATGAACAATGGAGAAGAAAATGAAATGTTAATCCCTGAAAATGTGATAATCGCAACAGGATCGAGACCACGTTCTTTGACAGGATTAGAAATTGATAATGAAATGGTATTAACATCAGATGAAGCAATGGAATTAAAGAGTTTACCAGAATCAATCATTATTGTCGGAGGCGGAGTAATTGGAATCGAGTGGGCTTCGATGTTAACAGACTTTGGTGTCGAAGTGACTGTAGTAGAATACGCTGATCGTATTTTACCGACAGAAGACAAGGAAATTGCTAAGGAGATGGAGAAACTACTATCGAAAAGAGGCATTTCTATTGTTACCAGTGCTAAGGTTATCCCAGAATCTCTAAAAAAAGGAAAACAAACTTCGATTAATGTTGAGTGCGAAGACGGTATAAAAACATACACGGCGGAAAAAGTCCTCTTATCAATTGGTAGACAGGCAAACATAGAAGGTATTGGTTTAGAGAATACAGAAATTAAAATAGAAAAGAATTTTATCGATACAAATCAATATTATCAAACGAAAGAAGCTCATATTTACGCGATTGGTGATGTTATTGGCGGACTTCAATTAGCACATGTCGCTTCACATGAAGGAATTGTGGCTGTTGAACATATTGCAAATGAAAAAACAATGCCAATTGATGAAGCTATGATCTCGAAATGTATTTATAGTTCTCCTGAAGTTGCAAGTGTTGGCTACACAGAGGAGCAGGCAATTGATAAAGGTTTTAAAATAAAAATCGGTAAATTTCCCTTCAAAGCAATTGGTAAAGCACTGGTTTTTGGTGAAACAGATGGTTTTGTCAAGCTAATAGTAGATGAAGCAACAGATGATTTATTAGGTATACATATGATTGGACCACACGTCACTGACATGATTTCAGAAGCTGGTCTAGCGCGAGTATTGGATGCTACTCCTTGGGAGATTTCACATACAATCCATCCCCATCCAACTCTATCAGAAGCAATAGGGGAAGCAGCCCTAGACGTATATGGGAAAGCAATTCATATGTAAATAATAAATGGCAGTATACAAGGATAATTAGGGGAATTCTAGAATGATAACTTTTAAGTCTAGATTTAGAACTTCGTACTTAGTTTCAAGTGTAATCAACTAATGTCAGAAGACAATTGTTCAAAAGGTAATACGAAGAATCATCCATATTTCTTATAAGGAGGTTATAAAATGACTGAAAATCGTCACAAATTATTGGGTTTAACCGATGAAGATGTCTTAAACATGTATGAAACGATGTTAATGGCTAGAAAGATAGATGAACGGATGTGGTTATTAAACCGATCAGGCAAAATACCTTTTGTTGTATCTTGCCAAGGTCAGGAAGCAACTCAAGTAGGAGCCGCTTTTGCATTAAATATCGAAGAGGATTATGTTTTTCCATATTACCGGGACATGGGTGTTGTCTTAACGTTTGGTATGACGGCAAAGGATTTAATGCTTTCCGGATTTGCCAAAGCAGAAGATCCAAATTCAGGTGGTCGACAAATGCCAGGCCATTTTGGACAAAAGAAAAACCGAATTGCAACAGGTTCATCACCTGTTACAACTCAAGTGCCACATGCTGTTGGTGTAGCGTTAGCAGGGAAAATGCAGAAGAAAAACTTAGTGACATTTGTAACATTTGGAGAAGGATCATCCAATCAAGGTGACTTCCATGAAGGAGCAAATTTTGCAGCTGTTCATAAATTACCGGTTATTCTAATGTGTGAAAATAATCAATATGCTATTTCTGTTCCATATGACAAGCAAGTTGCTTGTGGGAAAATATCCGATCGTGCAATTGGCTATGGTATGCCAGGTGTGACGATTGACGGGAATGATCCTCTAGCTGTATATGCAGCTGTTAAAGAGGCAGCTGACCTGGGACGTAGTGGTGGAGGTCCAACCTTAATTGAGACATTGTCTTATCGTTTGACACCCCATTCAAGTGATGACGATGATAGTGTTTATCGTCATCCAGATGAAGTATCAGCTGCGAAGAAAAGAGATCCGATCTTTACTTTTGCTGATTATCTGAAAGACGTTGGTGTGTTAACAGATGAAAAGCAAGAAACGATTGTAAACAAAATTTCTGATAGTGTAAATGAAGCAACTGAATATGCTGAAGCGGCCCCATTTGCTGCTCCAGAATCAGCGTTAAAATACGTATATGCAGAGTAAGGGGAGAATAATATGGCGGTTATTTCATATATAGATGCCATTACAATGGCAATGCGCGAAGAGATGGAGAGAGATGAGAAGGTTTTTATACTAGGTGAGGATGTAGGGAAAAAGGGTGGTGTCTTTAAAGCAACTTCTGGATTATATGATCGGTTTGGTGAAGAGAGAGTAATTGATACACCTCTAGCTGAGTCAGCAATTGCTGGAGTAGGAATTGGTGCTGCGATGTATGGAATGAAACCAGTTGCTGAAATGCAGTTTGCGGACTTTATTCTTCCTGCGGTGAATCAAATTATTTCTGAAGCTGCGAAAATTCGCTACCGCTCAAATAACGATTGGACTTGTCCAATTACAATAAGGGCGCCATTTGGCGGTGGTATTCATGGTGCTCTTTATCATTCACAATCAGTTGAGGCTATTTTTGCTAACCAACCAGGATTGAAGATCGTCATCCCATCGACACCCTATGATGCAAAAGGATTATTAAAAGCAGCAATTCGCGATGAAGATCCAGTCTTGTATTTTGAACATAAGCGGGCATATCGTTTAATAAAAGGTGAGGTTCCAGATGATGACTATATTGTCCCGATTGGGAAGGCAGATGTAAAGCGTGAAGGAGAAGACATAACTGTGATTACATATGGTCTTTGTGTCCATTTTGCCCTTCAAGCTGCAGAACGGTTAGCAAACGATGGAATATCTGTGCATGTCTTAGATTTACGGACCATTTATCCGCTTGATAAAGAAGCAATCATTGAAGCTGCTTCGAAAACAGGAAAAGTTTTACTTATCACTGAAGATAATAAAGAAGGAAGTATTATTGGAGAAGTATCTGCTATTATCGCAGAAAATTGTTTGTTTGATTTAGATGCTCCTATAATGAGACTTGCAGGCCCTGATGTCCCGTCAATGCCATATGCACCACCAATGGAAAAGTTCTTTATGATGAATCCTGATAAGGTCGAAGTAGCGATGAGAAAGCTAGCTGAATTTTAGTTCATTAACACGCGCCATTAAGTAGTGATGGGTATGACCAAATAAACGTAAATAGCAAAGAAGAATAATCATTTATAGAACTATTCCGTGACTTGCGGGCGATCATTTCTTTCAAGTAGAACTTCACGAATAGATAGAGCAGGTGGAAACACAAGGCCTTCCCATTTATACAAGTTAGTATGAATAGCCTTTTAACCAAGGAGGTTTTACAGTGGCAATTGAACAAATTAAAATGCCTCAGTTAGGTGAAAGCGTAACAGAGGGTACGATTAGTAATTGGCTTATTTCAGTTGGTGATCACGTAAATAAATACGACCCATTAGCGGAAGTAATGACTGATAAAGTAAATGCTGAAATTCCATCGTCTTTTAGCGGTATAATCAATGAGATCATTGCAGAAGAAGGAACAACATTAGCTGTTGGGGAAGTTATCTGTATGATTGAAATAGAAGGTGGAGAAGCAGTGATAGATTCAAAAGCACCAGTGGACGATAAAAAGAGTGATTCGAAGGAACAAAATGAAAAACAAACTATTACACAAGATGACCAACCAAATAAAAGACGTTATTCACCAGCTGTTCTCCGTCTCGCTCAGGAAAATAATATTAATTTAGAGCAAGTATATGGAACAGGTGCTGGTGGTCGGATTACTAGAAAGGACATTCTACAAGTAGTGAATAGTGGATCTATTCCACAACAAGATACAGCTGTAACAACAGCTCCTGGTAAAGATAAAGTAGAATCCATCGCGCAACCGGTAGAGTCTAATGATCATCTCAAGACACAGGAATCAATAGTTGCTGCTCCAGGAGATATTGAAATACCTGTAACAAGTGTACGGAGATCAATTGCAACAAAAATGGTGAAGAGTAAACAAGAAATTCCACATGCATGGATGATGATGGAAGTCGATGTGACAAATCTTGTGAAGTTTCGCAATGAGTTGAAAAATGAGTTCAAGAAAAAGGAAGGTTTTAACTTAACCTTTTTTGCATTTTTTGTTAAAGCAGTTGCCCAAGCGTTGAAGGAATTTCCACAAATTAATTCAATGTGGGCTGGAGATAAAATTATCCAAAAGAAGGAGATTAATATCTCAATAGCAGTCGCAACAGATGATTCATTATTTGTCCCTGTAATTAAGGGTGCGGATGAAAAAACAATAAAGGGTATTGCAAGGGAGATTACTGATTTAGCAATAAAAGTTCGTAGTGGAAAATTAACACAGAATGATATGCAAGGTGGTACCTTTACAATAAACAATACTGGGACATTTGGCAGTGTACAATCTGTAGGGATCATAAATCATCCACAGGCGGCAATATTGCAAGTTGAGTCAATTGTAAAGCGACCGGTGGTCATGAACAATGACATGATTGCTATTAGAGATATGGTGAATTTATGTATGTCACTTGATCATCGTATTTTAGATGGATTAATTTGTGGACGTTTCTTATCACGTGTAAAAGAGATTTTAGAAGAGATATCAAAAGAAACAACTTCAATTTATTAGTACCTTTAGAATGAGTGACGATCATTTAAGAATATTTACAAAAAAGCAGTGGGTTTATTAGAACCAAACTGTTTTTTTGTAATGAAATGATTCAAATACTGATGGTTAAGGTTATTTAGGTGTCAATTTATACATTGCTGTAGCTAATAAATTATAATAAAATAGAAGTGCATGCAGGTAATGTTTACTTCTAAAATGTAAGCGCATTCTTATTCTCTAAACATGAATATAATCAAGTTTGCATAAATTGATAAGAAATGATCATGAATTTTTCTGCAAGGGGGGGTGGGCTTCCGCTTAGGAAGCATGATATGGAGAATGAAAAAGACATGATTGAAACAAAGGAACTATTTAAAGAATGGAAGGCAAAAGCTATAGAATCATTAAGTGGTATGCCGTTCGAAAGTCTCAATTCAAATACATATGAGGGGATTCGTGTTAAGCCTTTATATACAAGAGAAGATAGCACAAATAGACAGCCACTATCCAAAAAGGATGCCGTTAATAGTAATGATTGGAAAATCAGTCAATGGTTGTCCGGTGACGATGCTAAAAGTATAAACAAGGAAATAAAACATGCAAAAAATAGAGGTCAAAACTCATTCTATCTGACAACTTTTACATTCTTGAAGACAAGGGAAGATTTCTCTTATGCATTTCAAAATATAGACTGGAGAAGTGATACGTTTTATTTTGATGTGGGTGAGGATTTGGGGGTGTTACCACTAATTCTCGAAGAAACTAGAAATAGATGTGAGCAACAACAGATAGGAACAATAGGATTTGATCCCTTTGAAGAAATCTTACTAAAGGGGAAAAGTAGTCGATCCCTTCAAAAACAGTATGATTTTCTCGCGGATATGATGAAATCGAATGAAAAGCACAATTCTGAAATACGTTGTTTATTAATAAAAGGAGGTTTATATCATGAAGCTGGAGGTAGCTCTCTTCACGAGCTTATTTTCACTTTTTCTCAAGCGTTGGACATCGTAAATGAGCTACTAAATCGTGGTGTTTCGATTAATTGTATTGCTCGTTATACAACGGTATCTTTTGCAATTGGATCAAATTTCTTTATGGAACTAGCAAAATTTAGAGCAGCCAGATTAATATGGGCTTCGATTATTCATGCTTTAGGAGGAAATAAAGATGCGCAGAAACTATATCTTCATGCAATTACATCAGATTTTAATAAAACGAATTCTGATGTCCATGTCAACCTCCTCAGGACAACAACTGAAGGATTTTCAGCTGCCGCGGCAGGTGTTAACGAGCTAACGATTAGTCCCTTTAATTCTTTTCTAGCAGAGGGTGATTTTTTAGGGAAGAGGATAGCTAGAAATTCACAATTGATTCTGAAAGAGGAAAGCTTGATTGCTAGAGTGATAGACCCAGCGGCGGGCTCCTATTATATAGAATCATTAACTGATGAACTGGCTGAAAAGGCTTGGAAGACCATACAGGAGATTGATAATAAAGATGGATTCCTACAGCTTTTAATGGAAGGAACACCACAAAAGGAACTTGCTAGTTTATTAGAAAGAAAGTTAAATGACGTTAACATGAGAAAATCCATACTAGTTGGAATAAACGCTTTTGTAAGTCCTACTGAACACATCAAATTAAAAAAACAAGTGAACAATCATAGAGATGAAAAAATTCAAGTTAGTTCTTTTCAAAAGGCATTGCAGGTTGTTAGAGAAAATAATACTGTACCGATCGTAAAATTTAAAAATGGAGTAGAACAAATTGGAATACAGCCAATTAGACAACAACGTTTGGCTGAACATTTTGAAAAGCTAAGAATGAACTCAGGAGAATACCATAAACGAACTGGTCAAGAACCAAAGGTCGGAGTGATTGTTTATGGAAAGCGAAACGACTATAAACCAAGACTTGATTTTGTTTCAAGTTTACTTGCTATAGGGGGAATTGGCTTGGAGGTTGTACATTATCATGATCGTGAACCATTCTCTTCTGTCAATTCTGTGATTCTTTGCGGAAAAAACGATGATTATCATCTCATTGATGCAACCTTGATAAGGGAAATATGTGCAAAAGGGCAAGTTCATCTAATGATAGTAGAAGGATACAAGAAAGACGAAAAGAAGTTTCGAGAGCTTGGAGTTACTAGCTCACTAACAACTACCATGAATGCATATGAATTTTTAAAAAAGCTGCAGCACATAATGGGGGTTAGATCGGAATGAAACGCCGCAAAATTACTGGAGCACCGCTTAAAAAATCTATTCCTACTCAAGAAATTCCACCTTCATATTTCAATACCAACGAACGAATCCAAGTAAAATCGCTCTATTCTTTCAAAGATTTAAATTTAGTCAATCATTTAGACACTTATCCTGGGTTGGACCCTTACTTACGTGGTCCCTATGCAACGATGTATGTAAATAAACCATGGACAATAAGGCAATATGCAGGCTTTTCTACTGCAGAGGAGAGTAATTCTTTTTATCGAAGAAACTTAGAGATGGGACAAAAAGGTCTCTCTGTTGCCTTTGATTTAGCTACACATCGTGGATATGATTCAGATCATCCACGTGTAGAAGGGGATGTTGGAAAGGCTGGAGTAGCCATTGATTCAATCCTCGATATGAAGCAATTATTTGATGGAATACCATTAGATGAAATGTCGGTATCAATGACGATGAACGGTGCTGTTCTTCCAATTATGGCGTTCTATATTGTTGCAGCAGAGGAGCAGGGAATAGCTAAGGAAAAGCTTTCAGGAACCATTCAAAATGATATTTTAAAAGAATATATGGTTCGTAATACGTATATTTATCCTCCAGAAACATCAATGAGAATTATAGGTGATATTTTTAAATATACTGCAAAGTATATGCCTAAATTTAATAGTATTAGTATTTCTGGCTACCATATGCAGGAAGCAGGTGCGACTGCAGATCTTGAACTAGCTTATACTCTTGCAGACGGTCTGGAATATATTCGAACAGGATTAAAGGCAGGGCTTGGAATTGACCAATTTGCCCCAAGACTGTCCTTTTTCTGGGCTGTTGGGATGAATTACTTTATGGAAGTTGCAAAGATGCGTGCTGCTAGATATATATGGTCTTCAGTTGTAAAGCAATTTAATCCGAAAAATTCAAAATCGCTCATGTTACGAACTCACTCTCAAACATCAGGGTGGAGCTTAACTGAGCAAGATCCATATAATAATGTTGTTCGGACATGTATGGAGGCCCATGCCGCTGCGATGGGACATACACAATCACTCCATACAAATGCATTGGATGAAGCAATTGCTCTTCCAACCGATTTTTCCGCAAGAATTGCCCGTAATACACAACTTTACTTGCAACATGAAACAAGTATTTGCCATGTTATTGATCCATGGGGTGGTTCTTATTACCTGGAGTCTTTAACAAATTCACTAATAGAACGTGCTACAGAGCATATGAATGAGATTGCAGATCTTGGTGGTATGACAAAGGCGATCGAAACAGGACTACCTAAAATGAAAATTGAAGAAGCTGCTGCAAGAAGACAAGCGAAAATTGACTCAGGATCAGAAACGATTATTGGAGTAAATAATTTTAGACTTGAACAAGAGGATTCGCTCGATATATTAATGATTGATAATACTCAGGTAAGAAATAAACAATTAGAAAAGTTAAAACAACTAAAGGGTAATCGTAATGAAGAACATATGAAAATAGCGTTACATGCCCTAACAAAGGCGACAGCAGATGGAAATGGAAATCTATTAGCATTAGCTGTAGAAGCTGCGCGCAACCGTGCTACATTGGGAGAGATTTCATATGCAATTGAAAAGAGTAGTAAACGACACCAAGCTGTGATTCGATCGATAAGTGGTGTTTATAGTTCAGAATATTCTAATGATGAGCAAATAAATAAAGTAAAGGAAAAAACGGATCAATTTTATGAACTTGAAGGAAGACGTCCGCGGATTCTTGTTGCGAAAATGGGACAGGACGGCCATGACCGTGGAGCAAAGGTTGTTGCCACTGCATTTGCTGATTTAGGTTTTGATGTTGATATAGGTCCACTCTTTCAAACACCTTCTGAAACAGCAGCACAAGCAGTAGAAAATGATGTCCATGTAATAGGTATGAGTTCATTGGCTGCAGGTCATAAGACTCTTCTTCCTCAGCTATTAAATGAATTAAAAAGTGTTGGAAGAGAGGATATTCTAGTCGTAGTTGGTGGTGTTATTCCCTATCAAGATTATCAAGAACTGTTGGAAATGGGAGCTGCAGAAATCTTCGGACCAGGGACTGTTATCCCTGTTGCTGCTTTGAAGTTGCTCGATAACTTATGTAATCAATTAGGCTATAAGGAAACTGAGTGATGACTAATTATAATCGGAAACGTAACGAGAGAGCAATTCATGATTATGTTGAAGGTGTTAAAAAAGGTGATCGTGTTATTTTAGCACAAGCCATTACCCTGGTTGAAAGCAACGCAATGAACCACTTTGAGAAAGCACAACAAATCATCGAAGAATTGTTACTAATGAATAGAAAAACGATTAGAATTGGCATTACTGGTGTTCCTGGCGCAGGAAAAAGTACATTTATTGACTCTTTTGGTACATATTTATGCGGGATTGGCTATAAAGTGGCCGTTCTTGCCATCGATCCTAGTAGTAAAGTTTCTAAAGGGAGCATAATGGGGGATAAAACTAGAATGGAGAGGTTATCTAAGAATCCGTCTGCATTTATTAGACCATCACCTGCAGATGGAAATCTTGGAGGGGTCACGAGAAAGACAAGAGAAACGATTGTTTTATGTGAAGCCGCTGGGTATGATATTATTCTAGTTGAGACAGTAGGTGTAGGACAAGGTGAATTTATCGTTCGAGATATGGTTGATTTTTTTCTGTTGCTTGTGTTGACCGGTGCAGGTGATGAACTACAAACAATGAAAAAGGGAATTATGGAATTACCTGATTTAGTTGTTGTGAATAAGGCAGATGGTGAAAACCGGCCATTGTCAAAAATGGCAATGCGTGATTACAATACGATTCTTCACTATTTAAGGCCATATACTAAAGGATGGGTAACAAAAGCTGTAACAGCATCTGCACATAAGGAAACAGGAATTAAGGAGATATGGCAAGTTATTGTTGAATTTGAAAAACTGACAAAAGATAGTCATGTTTTTTATGAAAGAAGAAAAGATCAACAACGAAATTGGCTCCATGAACTAGTAAAATATGAGTTATATCTTCATTTTTATCGGCATCCAACCATACGTCGCAAACTTTCTTTCTATGAGAATGCGGTGATAAATCACGAGAAAAGTGTTGCAGCAAGTGCAAGTGATTTAGTAGATTTATTTATGAGAAATAAAAAATAAGCCGATCTATTTGCTCAACACATAGAAATATTGGTAAAATGAATGTATTGAAACAAAAAGGAGAGGTTTTCATTGAGTATGGATTTTAACTTATTTATGAATGATGTTGTGCAACAAGCACGTAAAGAAATTGTTGCAGCTGGATATACAGAGCTTAAAACCCCTGAAGAGGTAGAAGAAACACTAACAAGTAAAGGTACTACTCTAGTAATGGTAAATAGTGTTTGTGGATGTGCAGGAGGAATTGCAAGACCTGCTGCAGCACATTCACTACATTATGATAAGCGCCCAGATAATCTTGTAACGGTATTCGCAGGTCAGGATAAGGAAGCAACGGCTCGAGCACGTGATATGTTTACTGGTTATCCACCATCATCACCATCATTTGCGTTACTTAAAGATGGGAAGTTAGTAAAAATGGTCGAACGCCATGAGATTGAAGGACATGATCCAATGTCAGTTGTTGCAAATCTCCAAACGGCATTTGACGAGTATTGTGAAGAAGTATAATACCTAGCAAATTAAAAGGCTCTTCCAAAGATTATTAATTTAATCTTTGGAAGGGTCTTTTTTTATTGTTTAGCTTAATTAGATAATTCCTATACAGTGAATAAGAAAGCTCTACACATCTGGCTAACTGATTCAATAATTTTATAAGTTGAGAAATGGAAATATACAAGGAAATATGTGAATTATACATGTGAGACAAGCTACAGTATAACTAGGATGTTATTGATGTATGTAATCTCGGAAATTATTTAACTAGGATATTATATAAAGATTCCAAAAACATAATATTTGGATAATGAATTAACGAAATAATTTAATAATTACATTTTTATGAATAATTATTGCATAATTATAAGTGTGTGTTAAAATACAAAATATCGAAATAAACATAAGAAAAGAATTTCATTTGTTAAAATATCGAAATAGTAATAAATTATAGGAGGAAAATATTGTGAGGAAATTTTCATTATTCATTATCAGCTTTTTAATCATAGGGATACTAACAGCTTGTGGGACAAGTACTGAAGAAGGAAATGATTCAGCTACCGGTTCTGACACTGAGGAAAAGAAAGTTTTGAAAATGGCTACATCAGCTGATTATCCACCATTTGAGTATATTGATACAGCAAAGGGTAGCGATATTATCGGTTTTGATATTGATCTTGCAAAAGCTCTAGCTGAAAAAGCTGGATATGAACTCGAAGTACAAGATATGGATTTTAATAGTTTAATTCCAGCCCTTCAAGCAAAACAGGTCGATATCGTATTATCAGGAATGACACCTACACCCGACCGTGAAAAGAATGTTGATTTTTCAGGGATTTACTATACTGCCAACCATATGATTGTTTCTCTAAAGGATAATGAAATAAAAAGCCTTGAAGAACTTGATGGAAAAATAATTGGTGTTCAATTAGGTTCAATTCAAGAAGGAAAAGCCTCTGAAATAGCAGAAAAGGTTGATCTGAAAATAGAAAATCGTAATAAAATTTCAGATTTAGTACAAGAATTAAAGTCTGGTCGTATTGATGCCGCAATTATAGAAGATTTAGTGGCGAATGGTTATTTTGAAA
This sequence comes from Metabacillus sp. GQ13, assembly GCF_059758525.1. Taxonomy (NCBI): domain Bacteria; kingdom Bacillati; phylum Bacillota; class Bacilli; order Caryophanales; family Bacillaceae; genus Metabacillus; species Metabacillus sp. GQ13. The sequence goes on along the minus strand of NZ_JCAXET010000005.1, from coordinate 158,483 downwards.
ATGATCCAGATTTAGCGGGGTTCACGCTTAGTGATGAAGAGGAAGCTGGTTCGGCTGTTGCTTTCCAAAAGGGTAGTGATCTTACTAAAGAATTCGATGATGCATTGAATGAAATGAAAGAAAACGGTGAACTTGAAGAGCTAGTAACAAAATGGTTTGGTGATGGAGAATAAGTACGTAATCTTTTTTGCATAAAAGATGAATGCTGACTAATTTATTCGGTCAGCATCTTTTTTATAGTATAGGAAATGATAAAGTTTTTGTACTGTAGATAAGCACCTCGACATCGAGCTCCTCCGCCTTGCCCCTCGAGGGGAAAAGAAAACTACTTTTTCCTAGGTCATAAGTCACTCAGGAATTGAAGGTAAAGAACACCTTCAATTCCTGAGCGTCTTATGCTTGTCAGGGCTGAACAAGGCGCTTGCGCTCTTGTTCTGAAAAATACGTAAACGATAATTAATTGTTTGAAAGGATTTGGAAAAAGAAATGGAGATAAACTTTTTTTCTTCAATCGTCCCATCCTTGCCGTTTATTCTGCAAGGGATATGGGTAACATTGCAGATTGTGGTATTATCATTGTTACTTGGTTTTACCTGGGGAGTCATCCTTGCTTTGTTTAAAATTAGTAGAATTAAGCCGTTAATGTGGCTAGCAGATGCGTATACATCTGTATTTAGAGGAACTCCTTTAGTGCTACAATTATTGATTATATATTTTGGACTTCCACAGATACTAGGTTTCCCGATTGATCCTTATCCAGCAGCAGTGGCTGCATTTTCGTTAAATTCTGCGGCATATATATCAGAAATTATTCGTGCTGGTATTAATGCTATTGATAAGGGACAAAAAGAAGCTTCAATGGCATTAGGAATTCCTTATTCGAAAATGATGAAGGATATCATATTACCGCAAGCATTTAAAAATATCTTGCCTGCATTGATGAACGAATTTATAACCTTAACAAAGGAATCAGCAATAGTTACAGTTATCGGAGTACAGGACATTATGAGACGTGCTTATCAAGTAGGCGCAGATACCTATAATTATTTTGCTCCATTGCTATTTGCAGGTCTAATCTATTATATTTTAGTGATGGTTTTAACACTCCTCGGTAAAGGTATTGAAGGGAGAATGAAACGAAGTGATTAAAATTGAAAATTTGCATAAATCTTTTGGGAAATTAGATGTTTTAAAAGGAATATCAACCACACTTTCTGCTGGTGAAGTTATTGCTATAATCGGTCCCTCTGGATCGGGGAAGTCAACCTTCTTACGTTGTTTGAATTTACTTGAAAAGCCAACGGATGGTAGAGTATGGATTAACAACGAAGAGATTACAGATCCGAAAACAGATATTGCAAAGATTCGGCAAAATGTCGGAATGGTATTTCAGCATTTTCATCTATTCCCGCATAAATCTGTCCTTGATAATTTAACCTATGCACCGATGACAGTTAGAGGGCTAACAAAGCCTGAAGCAGATGAGCAAGCGACGAATTTGTTAAAAAAAGTAGGATTACTTGAAAAGTCTTCAGAATACCCAAATCGGTTATCAGGTGGCCAAAAACAACGGGTAGCGATTGCTCGTGCATTGGCAATGAATCCTGACGTGATGTTGTTTGATGAGCCTACATCAGCACTTGACCCTGAGATGGTAAAAGAAGTTCTTGAAGTAATGAAGGATTTAGCACAAACAGGTATGACAATGGCGATCGTCACCCATGAAATGGGCTTTGCGAAAGAAGTAGCAGATCGAGTTCTTTTTCTAGACGGTGGGATGCTTGTTGAAGATGCTACTCCTGATGAATTCTTTACAAAACCAAAAACACAGCGTGCTCAAGATTTCTTAGAAAAAATGCTATAATAGGTGAAAAAGGTGGTCAGTTGATCATCTTTTTTTATCGTGTTACTATTATTAACTCCAATGACATATAAAATCAGTACACATAACGTAATCCTGCTAGCACAGGCTCATGCTCTTACACTAAATATTTTGTAGTATTCGCTTATGGTGTAGGATGTTTTTATAAATAATTTACTTGTGATTGTCTAGCTTTTTCTACAAAAGTAAACTACATAATGAGTAATATAAATGAGGAGATCAATTATGTTTAAAATTGGTTATCGGACAGTCAAAACGGCATTAGGTACAACAATTGCAGTTATGTTGGCACAGTACCTCCAGCTTGATAATTATATTTCTGCCGGAATCATTACAGTTCTCTGTATAAAAGTGACAAAAAAGAAGTCACTTAAAAGCTCATGGGATCGGTTGCTAGCTTGTTCAATTGCTATTATCTTTTCATACATATTTTTTGAAGGCCTAATGTATCATCCAATTATTATTGGCTTAATGCTATTAGTATTCATACCAACAACAGTTCTTGTGAAGGCTACGGAGGGAATTGTAACAAGTACAGTCATAATCTTCCATTTGTATAATTCAGAGGAAATTACATTGAAACTAATAGCTAATGAGTTATCAATCATATTAATCGGAATTGGTGTTGCTCTCATTATGAACTTCTACATGCCTAGTGTAGAGCGAAAATTAAAAAGTTTCCAAAATCAGATTGAGGATAACTTTGCCACGATATTCCGTGAAATTGAAGGCTATCTGTTAGAAAGTGATCAGAAATGGGATGGTCATGAAATCATAAAAACAGCAGAATTAATAAATGAAGCGAAAACGATGGCTTTTCGAGATGTCGAAAATCACTTTTTACGTCATGAAAATACCTATTATCATTATTTTAAAATGAGAGAAAAACAATTCGATATAATAGAACGGATTATCCCGTTGATAACATCTATCCACATCTCAACCGATCAAAGTAAAATGATAGCAAGCTTTGTTCATGACCTAAGTGAGAATATCCACCCTGGAAATACGGCTCATAAGTTTCTTGTTCAACTTTTAGAAATGAAACAGACATTTGAAGATATGGAATTGCCTAAAACGAGAGAAGAGTTTGAAGTAAGGGCTGCGCTGCTATTATTTAATAATGAAATGGAAAGATATTTACTTATTAAGAGTCAATTTAAAGGGATGGAAACATAGTAACCTTAAAAGTTTGGGTTAAATATTAATCAACACTTACCTTTACCTTAACACACAGAAAAATCCCATTGTAGAAATGTTAACTAGTTATTAGGAATATATGGTAGGATTTAATTGAGGTCATGGGTCAATATGTACTATACATTATTTTATAAGTTGATAGTTAAAGAAGCTTATTTTTTCGAAAAGTGAATCGAGGTAAGGTTATTGAGTAATGCGTGGAACACCATTTATTTCTTAATTTTAGGGATTGTCTCATTTTTCACTGGGGAGATTGTGACTTTTGTAATGCTTGGGTTTATTTTAATAAGTTTAAATAATATTAACGCAACACTAAAGAAGATGAATCATTACAGGAATGGAGATAGATCTAAACTAAAAAATGAGGATTAAGTATTAGGTAACTATCTAAAAAAGCATGAGAGATTTGTTGCTCATCCCCAAAAGTTAGAGTTTTATTATGCAGCTGATTGGCTGGATTGAGTTCGGTATTCAACAGGGCTCAGTCCAGTCAATTTTTCTTTTGATCGTTCATTGTTATACTAGTTGATATATTCTTCTATTCTTCTTTTTAATTCTTCATAACTTACTAGTTTTTCCCCATAATACATTTCTTGCTTTGAAATGCCAAAGAAATTCTCCATCGAGGCATTGTCTGCACAGGTTGCTTTACGTGACATGCTTTGGAATATGTTATTGTTCTTTAATGTTTTCACCCATTGGTTGTGTTGGTAATGCCAGCCTTGATCAGAATGGATAGTAGTGCGATAGGTTGCATGATTTTTAATTATCCCAATTGATTCTTTTAAGGGTTCCAGACAAGATCTAGTGTTGGACGTTTCCTAATTCCAAACGCTATAACTTCTCCGTTGTATAGATCAAGAATTGGGCTTAAATATAACTTCTCTTCCCCAAGACATTTAAATTTTGTAATATCGGTTACTAATTTTTGAAGAGGAATAGGTGTGCTAAAACGGCGTGATATTCGGTTTTTCGCAACCTTTCCCTTATAGGAAGTGTATTTACGGGATTTTCGCATGAATTTTACACATTTCAATCCTAGCTCTCGCATGAGTCGATACACTTTTTTATGATTAACACAATGCCCTAATTTCTCTAATTCCTTTGTGATGCGTTTATAACCATAGCGTTCATGAAACCTCTTAAATAGGTGAGTAATGAGTTCTTTTAGTTCCATCTCTAAATCTTCTTTTCCAAAGTTTTTAACATGATAGTGGTAGGTTGCTTCAGGAATACCTACAACAAGGAAAATATCTTTTAATCGGAACCCTTTTTCTTTGAGTTCGAATGCCAATTTTGCTTGTGCTTTTCGAGAAAGACATTTGGATTTTCTCGGAAAGCTCGCAGCTTTTTTAAGTAAGCATTTTCGAGTCTTAGTAATTCAATCTCGCGTTCCAACTCTTCCTCTCGTGTTAGCTTTTTTTCTTCCTTTTTCTTTTGTTTATTGGATTTATTAGACATAGAAGGTCGCTCCTTTAATTTTGGATTCAGGCCTTCTACTCCTTGTTCATTAAATTCCTTTTTCCAGCGTACGATTAAGGATGGGTTGTTCAACTTGAAGTGAACAGCCATATCTAAATAGGAAGCACCTGTGTTTAACATGAATTGTTCGTATCTAATTTAAATTGAACAGAATACTCCCTCTGCATCTTTCTTCGTTTTAACCCATCATTCCTTGAGATTTATAAGCTCTCACCCACGCAACTATTGGTGTATGGCTGCCCATATTATAATTTTTTGCCAGTGATTCATATCCAATGTTGCCATCTAAATACTCGGTGACAAGCTTTATTTTAAATTTTTCACTATATTTAGCCATAAAAAACACCCCCGAAAATTAGATTTTTCACTCTAACTTTCGAGGGGCGGTACCTTTCTCATGCTTTTTTACGTGAAGTTCTACAATAATATTATGGGTATTTTACTATTTATAAATGAAGCAAATAAGATCATTAGTTAAGTCAAAAGCAACAAACTTAGAGCCTAAATTAAAACCAAACTGAAACACCCGCTAGTAGAGTTGTAACAAGCATGACCCCAATCATTAAATAAACGACAATCTTTTGTGTTTTACGAGACATAATTTTTCACTCCTTGTCCTTTTATTTTACCGTGAATCGCTCTTTTGGACAACACCTAATCCTTGTTAAAATTTGAAAGGATTTCGACTAATCAGCAGGGATTTCACATAGATATACAGAAGCTATTCAGAACATGATAACGCTTACAAATGTTAGGAGGAGAAATGAGTGATTAAAAAAGTTGATCATATTGGAGTCGCAGTCCATTCAATCGATTCGGCATTACCCTTTTATAGAGATGTATTACAGTTAAGCTTCGTGGGGTGTGAAGAAGTTCCTACACAGCAGGTAAAAGTAGCTTTCTTACAAATAAATGAATCTGAAACAAAGATTGAATTAATAGAACCAATGTCAAGTGAAAGCGCAATTGCAAAGTACCTAATGAAGCATGGAGAAGGAATACATCATATTGCATTTGGTGTTTCTAATTTAGCTACCCGCTTGGTTGAATTAAAGGAAAAAGGATTACCTTTAATCGATGAAATTCCTCGACTAGGTGCAGCAAATGCATCTATCGCGTTTCTACATCCAAAGTCAGCAAATAAAGTGTTAGTTGAATTGTGTGAGAAACAGAGGGGTGAGCATGATGTCATATGATATTTATAAAAAAATAAATGAATTATATGAAAAAAGACGTAAAGTTGAACTTGGAGGCGGCGATGAAAAAATAGCTAAGCAACATGAAAAAGGAAAGCTTACGGCAAGAGAAAGGATTAATCTTCTAGTGGACGATGGTACATTTGTCGAATTAAATTCTTTTATAGAGCATCGCTGTAATGATTTTGGCTTAGATAACAAATCGGGACCTGGAGACGGCGTTGTAACAGGTTTCGGAAAAGTAAATGGTCGCCCGATTTATTTATTTTCACAGGATTTTACTGTATTTGGCGGTGCGCTTGGTGAAATGCATGCAAAAAAAATTGCGGCTGTAATGGACTTAGCAGCTAAAAATGGTACTCCTTTTATTGGCCTTAAAGACTCGGGCGGTGCGAGAATTCAAGAAGGTGTGGTATCATTAGATGGTTACGGACAAATTTTTTATCGCAATACGATTTATTCAGGTGTGATCCCACAATTGTCAGTGATTCTTGGCCCCTGTGCAGGAGGAGCTGTCTATTCACCAGCAATTACAGATTTCGTGTTTATGGTTGAAAATACAAGCCAAATGTTTATTACAGGACCAAAGGTAATTGAAACGGTAACAGGTGAAAAAATCAGTTCTGAGGATTTAGGTGGAGCATATGTACACAATACTATTAGCGGCAATGCCCATTTTTCTGGTGCAACTGAAGAAAAAGTCTTACTTCAGGTTCGTAAGTTGTTAAGTTATTTACCACAAAATAATCAAGAAAAGCCACCGATTGTTTCATACGAAGAAAGAGATGACTACCGTCCGGAATTAACAGATACAATTCCGTTTGATGCGATTCGACCATATGATATCCGTCTTGTCATTAATCAAGTGGTAGATGAGGGCTCCTTTTTTGAGGTACAAAAAAGCTTTGCCAAGAATATAGTGATTGGACTTGGCCGAATAAAGGGAGAAGTGATTGGGTTAGTCTGTAACCAACCAAAGTATTTAGCTGGAGGATTAGATATTGATTCAGCAGATAAAGCAGCCCGCTTTATACGCTTTTGTGATTCATTTCAGATCCCAATTATCACATTTGAGGATGTAACTGGATTTTTCCCTGGTGTAAAACAGGAGCATGGGGGAATTATTCGACATGGAGCAAAAATTTTGTATGCCTATTCAGAAGCAACTGTCCCTAAATTGACTGTTATTTTGCGGAAAGCCTATGGTGGGGCCTATGTTGCACTTAATAGTAAATCTATAGGAGCTGATCTTGTATATGCTTGGCCTAATGCGGAAATTGCTGTAATGGGTCCACAAGGAGCGGCAAATATTATTTTTTCAAAGGATATTCAAGCAAGCGATTGCCCAGAACAAACAAGAGCTGAAAAAATCGAAGAGTATCGTGAAAAATTCGCCAATCCTTATGTAGCCGCAAGTTATGGTATGGTTGATGATGTTATTGATCCAAGAGAGACACGAATTAAGCTTATTCAGGCACTTGAGATGCTACAAACAAAAAAAGAAACTAGACCAATGAAAAAACATGGGAATATTCCCTTATAAAATTAGGAGGTATATGTTTTATGATTAATAAACAACGATTATTAGTGGAGTTTTTAGAGCTAGTTCAGATCGATTCTGAAACAAAGCACGAAACAGAGATTGCAAAAGTATTAAAGGACAAATTTTCAAGACTTGGATTACATGTTGTAGAGGATGACACAACAAATGTAACAGGACATGGAGCAGGTAATCTAATCTGTACGTTAGATGCGACAATAGATAATGTTGATACGATTTATTTCACTTCTCATATGGATACAGTTGTCCCAGGTAATGGAATTAAGCCTAGTGTAAAGGATGGCTACGTTGTAACAGATGGTACAACTATTCTTGGAGCTGATGATAAAGCAGGACTTGCAGCAATGTTAGAAGCAATTAGAACATTGAATGAACAGGATATTCCACATGGTAAAATTGAATTTGTTATTACTGCAGGAGAAGAGTCAGGGTTAGTTGGTGCTAAAGCTCTTGATCCAGTCCTAATGACAGCAGAATATGGCTATGCATTAGACAGTGATGGCAAAGTTGGAACGATCATCGTTGCTGCCCCAACACAAGCAAAAGTGAATGCGACAATATACGGGAAAACTGCTCATGCAGGGGTTGCACCTGAAAAAGGTATTTCTGCTATAACGATTGCTTCAAAAGCGATATCTAAAATGCCGTTAGGTCGTATAGACCATGAAACAACGGCAAATATTGGTCGTTTTGAAGGTGGAACCCAAACAAATATTGTTTGTGATTTAGTACATATTCTTGCTGAGGCGCGCTCATTAATTCCAGAAAAAATGGAAAAACAAGTCCAAAAAATGAAGGAAGCTTTTGAAAGTGCAGCTAAAGATATGGGCGGGCGTGCAGAAGTAGAAGTCGAAGTGATGTATCCAGGATTTAAATTTGGTGATGGTGACCATGTTGTTGAAGTAGCGAAGCGTGCATCAGCTAGAATAGGCCGTGCTAGTGAGCTTCAAACAAGCGGTGGCGGAAGTGATGCCAATGTTATTGCCGGAAATGGTATTCCAACTGTTAACCTTGCTGTTGGCTACGAAGATATTCATACAACTAATGAAAAAATGCCGATTGAAGAATTGGAAAAAACTGCAGAGTTAGTAATAGCGGTGATTCAAGAAGTTGCTGAAAATAAATAATAATTGTGAACGCTAGGGTTAGAATTCCCTAAGCGTTCTTTTTTTCGCCATTATTTACATTGCTACAAATAAAATGCCATTTATGTCAAAAGTTTAAGTTATCTAAAACATCCAGCATACATGATGGAATATCAACGAAATGCATTTTTCTCCATTTTGCATCATTATTTCCACCTATAAAATCGAAGGAAAGAAAGAAAATAAGAAGGATCGTAAAAAGGAGGAATTTCGTATGATAAAAAAGAAGCTTGGATTATTCATTACAGGGGCTCTAGTAGCGGGACTAGTTGCCTGTAACAATAACGGAGCGATGGAAAATAATGATATGTCTCCGGTGGGTACAGTGGATGTTTCAGATAACACACAGCAAAATGGACGTGGATATGGGACTAACTCACGTAATATAAACAATAGATCAAATGATGGTGCAAATGAGTTAAGGACAGCCCATCGAGATCCTCAAAATGGTATCACGAACAATGATAATGATTTCGATTTTGTTCCTGATACCTTTAATGAAGACGCAAGTCGAGGTGGATCGGATATATCAAGCTCCAAAACAGATATATCGAGTGGTAAGTATCCACATACGAAAGCAATAGTAGTACAAGAGGCTAAATATAAGTTTGTAAATGAGACGAATCATAATCAAAAGAGTCAAAACCATACCAAAGAACAAAACAAAGCTCAAGCACATGCACAGGAGCAACAACAAAAAAGGCAAACACCAAACGAACAGCAGTATCAAGGACAAGGACAACAGGAACAACAACAGGAACAACAACAGCAACAACAACAGCAACAACAACAGGAGCAACAACAGCAAGCAAAAGCACCTACAGCTAAAGAACAAAAACAAGCAAATCAAACTGAGGCGAAACAGCCAAGTGGTCAAGAGGTTCAGCAGGTAATTGATTTAACAAATGAGCAAAGACGAAAAAATGGGCTATCTGATCTAAAAGCTGATACAAAGCTCAACGAAGTAGCTCAAAAAAAATCAGAGGATATGAGAGCAAATAATTATTTCTCACATACTAGTCCTACTTACGGGTCACCTTTTGATATGATGAGGGATTTCGGCGTAACGTATAAAACAGCCGGAGAAAATATTGCTCAGGGTCAACAATCTCCACAACAGGTTGTTGAAGCGTGGATGAATAGCGAAGGGCATCGTAAAAATATATTAAGTAAAGACTTTACTCACATTGGAATAGGCTACGATCAAAATGGTCATCATTGGACACAGATGTTTATCGGTAAATAATACTAATACAAAAAAGCAGATCTTTATGAACTGCTTTTTTGTAATGTCTAAAATGATGGAGAATCATAGTTTTTTAATACGTTATTCAAATTTAGAAATAGTAAAAAGACCGTTACTAATGTGTAACTAAATTACAGTTCAAACGTCTAATAGGTATGGAATGATTCATTTTATTGTCAATTGTTTAAATAAAAAGAATTATTTAGAAATATATGTTATCTCCTGTATATTTTTTTAATTAGAAATGGTACTCTTTTTAATATAGATTCTATTCTAAAATATTACTCCATACAATTCTTAACAGCTGGTAACTACTTCTAATTAAAACGTATAAAACCTTTTTGATAAACTAGATTCAAGAAAAATCTATTTTTAAGCATATTTGAATTCTCTTCTAAATACATAAAAAACGGTGATGAATTTGTCCACAAAACGATATAATTATTTTGACTTTTCTTTAATTTTTTTCTTATTTTTATTAATGATCAGTAGTTGTGTAACTATTTTAAGTGCCCAAAAATATGCCCAATACGATGAAAACTTTTTTATGAAACAAATCGTTTGGTTTATTTTAGGGATTATCATTGCCACAGTTATTTTTCTATTTGATTTCGAACAAATCAGTAAATTTACACCATACTTTTACGGAATTGGTATCCTTTTACTGATAGGAATCTTAATTGCCCCGGAATCGATTGCGCCAGAAATAAATGGTGCAAAATCTTGGTATAAATTCCCAGGGGTAGGTTCTATTCAACCTTCAGAATTTATGAAAATACTACTAATCTTGATGTTAGCAAATACCATCCATAAACATTATGAAAAAGGAGATCGGGATAGTATTTCACAAGATTTGTTTCTACTAGTGAAAATTGCAGGCATATCACTAGCACCTATCATTTTAATCCTTTTACAAAATGATTTTGGTTCTTCATTAGTTATGGTAGTTATTACTTTAGCTGTAGTGTTTCTATCAGGAATTAACTGGAAAATAATTACGATTATTTTACTTATTGCTACAATTGTAGTTGCTACCCTGGTCACTATTTTCTTATATAATGCTGAACTTTTATTAAATATTTTTGGGAACTATCAATTAAATCGGATTTATTCGTGGTTAAATCCTTTTGAACATGGTGAAGGGATTGGTTATCAGTTAAAGCAATCAATTCTTGCAATTGGATCAGGAATGATAGATGGAAAAGGATTTCATCAAAGCAATGTTTATACACCAGAGGCACACTCTGATTTTATTTTTACTATCGTTGCAGAAGAATATGGATTTATAGGAGCATCCTTTGTTATCTCGTTATACTTTTTAATTATCTATCGAATGCTTGGGATTGGAATGTATGCTAGAAATAATTTATTTGAATTTTTTATCTGCATTGGGATGGTTGCTTTGTTTACATTTCATACCTTTCAAAATATTGGGATGGTTATTGGGTTAATACCAATTACAGGAATTCCATTACTACTTATGAGTTACGGAGGTAGTTCAGTAATGGCTAGTATGATGGGGATTGGATTAGTCTTAAATATATCATTAAGGAAAAGGGATTATATGTTTTCCTCTGACAAGTAGATAAAGATAGGAAGTATCTGTGGTAAACGTGCGTTTGAATTGTATTTAGCGATAATGATAAAGGTAAAGAAAACACGCTGAGTAACTCATTTCGAGTTTCTCAGCGTGTTTTTCTATTGTATTCAAATCAAAAGGATCCTGTCACTTTTAAAAGGTAAGGTACATGAATCAAAACTATCTTCAAAAAGAAATTATGCATTGGAAGGTTTTTTTACTATAACCCTTCAATGACCATGTCTTTAACGGGTAAGAAGTTTTCTCCAGTTTCTAAATAAGTCAGTTTTACTTTATCCGCTTCTTGCAAATAAATAGCTAGTGGATTGTTTTCAGATGATATGACATAACTTTTACGGTTGTTTAATAGGAACGAAACAATCGTGAAGTCACCGGTTTTTTCTTTATAAACTCTTACAACTGTTCCTGTTACTGACTTTTCCACTGCTTCAGAAGTGCCATCAACTCTGCTTCCACCTTTTTGTAACGCTGTTTTATATTGTTTTAAAGCTTCGTTTGGTGTACTTCCATATACTGAAATCTCAGGGTTGGCTGCCGATACGATAAAATAATTTTGTAGGAAGCCATTTGAATCTAATACAGGTGTTAACCAACTAGCTTCTCCATAAAAGTTATATAGAACCGGCATTTCACCATGCCATTTCTTTTCGATGAATTTCTTTTCAATAATTTGCAAAGCGCCTTGGGAGTCCATATAGGATTCTTCAAGGTTTCCTGTATAGTAGGTTGCTTTTCCTGTCCTTGAATTAGTTAGAGAGTAACCGAGCATTGAGTCGACGCCTTCTTTGGGACTAGTGAAGTCCGTGAAATAATACATGTCACCATTTTTATCAAAAATAGGACTTACATTAGCCTCAGTTCCTTCGTCAGAAGGTAACTTAACATCAGATTTCCCAAACTTACTATTCCAAAATCCTCTTATATAATTTCCATAGTAACTATTTTGTAAACTTACTGTTTCAGGGGAAACAGCTCCATCAATATATTCTGGAATATCAGTCAATTTATAAGCTTTCGTATTTCCATTTTTAGGATCAACTATAACAATCCCTTCGACAGTAAATCCATTTCGTGCGCTAACAAATTGTCCAAAAGTGCGAATGTATTGTGGCTTGCCTTCATCATCAATTTCTAACTGAACATCACCGTGAAAAATATGTTTTGGATAGTTCATTCGTATATGTCGTTCTACTTTTTTATTAAAGTAAGAGGATGGAGTATAAACCATTTCTGACTTAATAAATTTTGGATTCTCAGAAGAGTCTGTAGCACTTAGCGTAAAGTATCCAGGTATTTCATCACCATTCCACCATTTGAAAAATCCTGAAAATTCAACTGGAGCAATATAGACAAATTCACCATTTACCTTTTGAATTTGTAAATTACCCAGCTCATAATAACTTGTGTTTGGTACTTGACCAAATGCCTTTTTCATCTTGTTTCGTGCAAATTCGGGTGGAACACTTGCGGGCGTCTCATTTTCATCAAAGGCTTTAATTTCAACTTTTTCTGCCATTTTCGCATATTCAAATTTTTCATCTGCATTAAATATTGGTGCTGACAGGAGGTAGACTGCGAATAGAAGGCTTCCGATGAAAAGAATACCCTTTATCATTCGTTCCTTTCCAGAAGCAATTAGAGTACCAATAGCTGTAATTAGGATGATAAACAGCCATAATGAAGATATATTACGATCTAAGTTACTAAAATAATAAAAAGCAAACATAGTAGGCATGATTATGACTAATAGTGCGATTGGTACACCTAATCGTGGCTTTTTAACTTGGTTTTCCTTTTTACCTGACGGATTATTTTTAGTAAACGGTATGGTCACAAGTACTGATACTAACCCAATAATGAGTGAAAATAAAAAAATGTTACCCATAAAATTCTCCCTTCAAAGTTGCTTTTTTACTACGGTATACTTCTATTACGACTAACTAATAAAAAGGTTTCAATTTAATCTTTTGATAAGGATCTTTTCTAAAAGTCTGTTGCTCAAGAACATGAAAATAGAGAATTGATACTATTTTCCAATGGGATAGACTAAGTATTAAGTGAAATCGGAACGACGCCAATCTAGATTCGTCAAACTGAATTTTTACGAAAAACAACAATCTTTGCTAGAAGGCAAAAAAGGTAAAAGAAATAAAATTATTTCTTTTACCTAGATAGTTTTAGAGATTACTTTCATCTTGATTCTAGATGAAGATAAAGTACAAAATAAAGAAGAAGCTGAGAACGTACATAATAGGGTGAACTTCCTTATAGCGTTTCTGTGCGATCATTGCACAAGGGTATAATATAAAACCAAGAGCTATACCAGTTGCCACACTAGAAGTTAGTGGCATCATTAGTATTGTCACGAAAGACGGAATCACAATTTCTAATTTGCTCCAATTAATTTTGCTAATTTCCATCGCCATTAATGCACCGACTATAATTAACGCTGGAGCTGTAACCTCTGGCGTAATAACTGAAAGAATCGGTGAGAAGAATAATGCGATCGTAAAACACCCTGCGATTATGACAGATGTGAACCCGGTTCTCCCTCCAACAGCGATACCAGCTGTTGATTCGACAAATGATGCAGTTGTCGATGTTCCAAAAATAGCACCTGCAACTCCAGAGGCAGAGTCAGCAAGTAATGCACGACCAGCATTCGGGATTTTGTTGTCTTTCATTAACCCTGCTTGACTAGCAACAGCAATTAGGGCTCCAGCTGTATCAAAAAATGCGACAAATAGAAATGTAAATATGACAGCAAGAATTTCAGGGCTGAAAATGTCACCTAAGTGAGAGAATACAACACCAAATGTTGGCTCCAAGCTCGGTACTTTACCTACAATTGTACTAGGTATCTCAACCAATTTAAGTATCATTCCAATGGCAGTTGAGATAACCATTCCATAAAATATCGCGCCATTTATTCCACGTACTAGCAGCATTAAGGTAACAATAAAGCCAAAAATAGCAAGTAGTGTTAGTGGAGAAGCTAAGTCGCCTATTGCAACAATCGTATCTGTATTCGCAACAATAATACCAGCATTTTTTAATCCGACAAAGGCGATGAAAAAACCGATCCCTGCTGCAATTGCATGCTTTAAATCAGAAGGAATAACATTTATGATTTTTTCGCGAATTTTTAATAGACTTAAGATCATAAAAATAATACCAGCAACAAACACTCCAGTTAATGCGATTTGCCAATCGACACCCATTCCAATGCAAACTGAAAAGGTGAAAAATGAGTTGAGACCCATACTAGGAGCAATACCAATTGGAAAGTTTGCTAATAGTCCAATTAATAGAGAACCGACAATTGCTGATAAAGCGGTTGCTGTAAAGAGTGCTCCCTTATCCATTCCTGCCTGGCTTAGTATGATTGGATTGACAACCAATATATAAGCCATTGAAAGAAAAGTTGTTATACCTGCTAGTGTTTCTTTCTTATAAGATGTATCTCGTTCATCAAAACGAAAAAAGTTTTTCATGTTTAGTTTCTCCTTCTGTTACACTCTTCAATATTTTCATTTTGTATCACAATACTAGTTTTTAGCTACAGACTCATCATAGAATTAGAATCGAAATCTTTCTTAGTAACAAAGGAAGGTCCATTAAACCTTATTGTTAGTATGATGGTATGTTTGATAACATTTATACCATTAAGGTACGCAAAAAAAACTTTGGCTATGAATAAGCTGCCAAAGTTTTATCAATATCTACATAAAAGGAGAAGGGATTTTCATCTCTAATCCTTGTAGACAAGCTATTTAAGGTAGCTAGTAGAAACGTTCAAGCCGTATTCTTGAACTTATACAAGGGTTTCTATTATTTTAGTATAGTATTTAAATTGAATAAACGATATCTTATCAAGTTCAACAAAATTCGTCAATGGCATATTGAATTGTTTATATTTTCTATAAATTAGCAGACAAGGGAGAAAGAGAGTAATTAATAGTAAATCGAGAATAAAAAAACGGATAATTAGTTTTATCCGAAAAAAAGAGGGTTTTTAAGAGAGATAGTTTCTTCCAAAAACTCTTAATTCATAGTATGATAGTCTTATAAAAAGCAGAAATCAATAGGATAAATGGATAAATTATGAGAGGAGCTTGGCATGGATATTTCAAAAGTAGTTGTTTTTCGTGCGGGTAATGAAGAGTATGGTTTACCAATCGAACACGTAACATCAATCGAAAAGCTTGAAGCTGTAAATGTCATACCGAATATGCCCGTTTATATGAAAGGCGTTGTTAAGGTTAGAGGCGAGTTAATTCCTGTATTAGATACGAACCGTATTTTATATCAGGATGATGCAAAACTTGATGAAAATACGAAACTTATTGTTGTACAATCGAATGAATTGTCTGCTGCTCTTATTGTAAAAGAAGCCAAAGAAATTTTAGATATTCAAGAAGAGCATTTGAAATCAATATCTATTGGTGCCTTTCAAGCAACTAGGTATTTCATTGGAGTAGCAAGCTTGGATGAACGTTTAATTACAATAATTGATCCAAACCTTCTTGTATCTAGTTTAGATGGTATAGCCCTTGTCAAAGAAGAGATTCTTAGTCACCATTAATTTTGGTGATTTTTTTATTGAATGGTTGGTTTTATGCTTATTGCCGCTCTCTTCGCTTAATTACTCTTCCATTTTCTTTTAAATTACCTTCCGATTAAATCCCAAAGTCGATTTTTTCTGTCTGAACACAATAAATTTTTAGAAAAGAGCTATTGGAAAAATAACTTTTTTTTTACTTCGTGATAAAATAAAGAGGATAGTTATTTATCATTCAAACGATCTTTAAATGAATAGTGAGTGGTGTCGCATAATGGATAGTCCAACAAGTGGACGAATCATTCTCCACGTAGATATGAATAGTTTCTATGCTTCTGTAGAGATCGCTTATGATCCTTCTCTCAAGGGGAGACCTTTGGCGATTGCCGGAAATGTCGAAGAGAGAAAAGGCATTATTGTTACATGTAGCTATGAAGCACGTGCAAAAGGAGTAAAAACAACGATGCCGCTATGGCAAGCTCGAAAGCTTTGCCCAGAACTTATTGTTAAAAAACCTAATTTTGAACGTTATCGGAAAGCGTCCAGTGCCATGTTTGAGCTACTTAGGGAGTTTACTGATCTTGTTGAACCAGTTTCAATTGATGAGGGATATATGGATATT
Source organism: Metabacillus sp. GQ13 (assembly GCF_059758525.1). Taxonomy (NCBI): domain Bacteria; kingdom Bacillati; phylum Bacillota; class Bacilli; order Caryophanales; family Bacillaceae; genus Metabacillus; species Metabacillus sp. GQ13. The sequence continues at coordinate 141,988 of NZ_JCAXET010000005.1, read as the reverse complement.
ACTATGCATATTGGTTCAAATCCATTAGGTATACCAAAGCGTATTCAGGAACGGCTTTTAGATGAATTGTTACTTCCGTGTAGTATTGGAGTGGCACCAAATAAATTTTTAGCTAAGATGGCTTCAAATATGAAAAAGCCCCTAGGGATAACCGTGTTAAGGAAGAGAGAACTTGCAGAAAATCTCTGGACGCTTCCTGTTTCCGATATGCACGGTGTTGGAGAAAAAACGGCAGCTAAGCTCGAAACGATAGGCATTGTGACTATATATGATTTAGCTCATGGTAATCAAGTACAGCTTAAACAATTACTTGGTATCAATGGTGAACGTTTAAGACAACGCGCTAATGGGATTGACGACCGAGAAGTTGATCCAGATTCAATCTATGATTTTAAAAGCATAGGCAATTCATCAACATTATCTAAAAATACAACAAACGAAACTGAAATCAACAATGTATTAAGACAACTAGCACATTCTGTCATGGTCAGAATGAAGCGTAAAGAGGTTCTAGCTACAAAGATCTTTATCACAATTAGGTATGGGAATTTAAAAACCATTACTCGTAGTAAAAAGTTATCAAACCCCATTGGTGCTGAAGATGACATTTTTTCGATAGCAAAACAGCTTTTTTATTTACATTGGAATGAAGAACCAATCCGACTTTTAGGTATTACTGGGCAAGATTTAGTTGAAAAAGAGGATGTAATAAAACAATTAGACTTGTTCACATTTGAAAAAGATGCAAAGGATGAGCCGATTCTTTCTGTCATCGAGAAAATCAACAAAAAATATGGGAATCAGCTAATAAAACGAGGTGTAAAAGGCAAACGAGAAGATGATCAATCACCTGGTACGAGCTTCAATAAAGATTTTTTACGGGAGTAAGCGATTACACGAGTTATGTTACTTGAAATATAGCCGATACTTGTGGTATTTTCAATTGTAGTCATAATAAATAATTCGAATTATGTGTCAATTTCACAGGTTTTGTCAGAAAGGGCAGACATAAAATCTGACCCTTACATACTCTAAGGACTAGAAGGGACGTAAGTAAATGTCGAAACAACAAATTGGTGTAATTGGTTTAGCAGTAATGGGAAAAAACTTAGCGTTAAATATTGAAAGTCGTGGATTTTCTGTATCTGTATTTAATCGTTCATCAGAAAAAACAGAAGAATTCCTATCAGAAGCTAAAGGTAAAAATGTTGTCGGTACATACAGCATTGAAGAATTTGTACAATCATTAGAAACACCCCGTAAGATTTTATTAATGGTTAAAGCTGGTGTTCCAACTGATGCAACAATTGAACAACTTTTACCACATCTTGATAAAGGTGATATCTTAATCGATGGTGGAAACACATTGTATACTGATACACAAAGACGTAACAAAGATCTTGCTGAAAGTGGAATCCATTTCATCGGTACAGGTGTATCAGGTGGAGAGGAAGGAGCTTTAAAAGGTCCTTCGATTATGCCTGGTGGACAAAAAGAAGCATTTGATCTTGTACAACCTATTTTAGAAGCTATTTCTGCAAAGGTTGATGGAGATGCTTGTTGTACATATATCGGCCCTGATGGTGCTGGTCACTATGTGAAAATGGTGCATAACGGAATAGAATATGGTGATATGCAATTAATTTCTGAAGCATATTTCTTAATGAAAAATGTACTAGGATTAACTGCTGATGAGCTTCATGAAGTATTTGCTGAATGGAATAAAGGGGAGCTAGATAGTTACCTAATTGAAATCACAGCAGACATCTTCACGAAAAAGGATGAAGAAACTGGTAAACCACTAGTTGACCTTATTTTAGATACTGCAGGACAAAAAGGAACTGGTAAATGGACAAGCAAGAGTGCTCTTGATTTAGGTGTACCACTTCCAATTATTACAGAATCAGTATTTGCTCGTTTTATTTCAGCAATGAAAGATGAACGTCAAAAAGCTAGTAAAATTCTTTCAGGTCCTACTACAAAAGCTTTTGAAGGAAATAAAGAAGAGCTTATTGAGGCAGTTCGTAAAGCTCTATACATGAGTAAAATTTGTTCTTATGCTCAAGGCTTCGCACAAATGAGAGCTGCATCAGAAGAATACAATTGGGATCTAAAATACGGTGACATTGCAATGATTTTCCGTGGTGGCTGTATTATCCGTGCTGCATTCCTGCAAAAAATTAAGGATGCTTACGATAACGATCCACAAATTGCGAACCTATTACTGGATTCTTACTTTAAGGAAATTGTTGAAAGCTACCAAGGTGCCCTTCGTCAAATCTTGACTGTAGCAATCGAAAATGGTGTTCCAGTACCATGCTTCTCATCAGCATTATCTTATTATGATAGCTATCGTACTGAAACATTACCAGCAAATCTTCTACAAGCACAACGTGATTATTTCGGTGCTCACACATACCAACGTGTTGATAAAGAAGGTATTTTTCACACTGAATGGATGGAAAAATAAAAGTGACTTTTAAAAACGGACAGAACTCTTTGTAAATAAGAGTTCTGTCCGCTTTTTTAATTACTTAATTATTCCATCAGCACTTATTACTCGGTATATACTTAAGAGACGACTAAGATTTTAATCACAGTAAGCCTCATCAAGCCATTTTTGAAAGAGGTAAATAAGTATAGCAAGAATTAATGTTATTGCATAAACACCTATTGACGTAATCTTGATTAACTTATATATACCCAAGTGCTCATATAAGTTATTAATGCCAAAAGCTAAAACTGCATCTACAATAGCATTAATAATCATGTAGAAAATGAAATTTCCAAAACTAAAATAAAGTATGAACACCGTACCAACGAGAAAAATACCGTATACAAATGATGTGACATTGGTAAAGGGGAAGATGGTTTCTTTAATTTCCCACCAATTTAGTTTTTCTGCAATTTGGAAAATAATTGTGAGAGCTAGTGCACCAAAAAGGCCTGCTGGGATAAATCTTTTCATTTTCTTCCTATTAAGGAAAAACAGCAAAAGATAAGGTGGAATAAATAAAAACCATAACAAAATTTGATTAAACATCTGGATAGCTCCTATTAATTGTTTACATCATTATTAGCATTAGTCTTTATTTTATTCTATTTCTTTATTTGTAATGACGAAAATGATCAGTTTATGACTTAATAACATCACTTAATAGGAGGATATCATCATATATTTTCTCCTGAATAACTGTATCTTTGCATCGTTTATATTCATCAAAAAGTAGACCTAATTGATGTATAAAAATGAGTATTTCTTCATTTTGTATCATACCTATCACCTGAATAATATATTTGGACTACCTTATTAATAGTATATAGGATATTTAGCCTATGTAGAATGGTTTTAAACATGAAACTTTAAAATAATTGCTTTTTTCGTAGAAATTGTTGCTTTTTATACATAGACTAATTACGTAAATACTCTATATCGCTCTAGTCTCCACTTTTTTGTTAAGGCAAGGGGTTGTGTAGGAATAAAAAGGAGCTGTTACGACCGATCGTAACAGCTTATATATATAAACAAGGAGATTGCAAGGGTTGCAACTTGCATACTTTATTTTATGCTGCAATCAATGTCTTGTATGAGGCAAATAGACGAGCTCATTCGCACATTTTAGCCTATATTGTTTTGGTAAACTTTTTGAGATTGGCCGGAAAACAAAGGATCTAAATTGGTAAGATTTCATCTTATTTCTTCTAAAGGCATTACTATAAATATAAGATGCTTTAGAAGGACGAGGTTTTAGTTAGGACTGGCAAAAGAGTACTCACATATATATTGTTATTTAAACTGCTTAAAACGGTCAATATAAAGCTGAAATTGGATAAATTAAAATCAAATGTGATCTAGTGGAACAAAAATCAGTAGGAGGAGGGATATTGAAATTCTCTTAGAGAGTATAATGATTTATCCTTGTTTGAAATGGCTATTGATTTATTCTCCTTTTTTCTATGCAAAAAAAGCCGATAGGACAAAAATAAGTCTTATCGGCTATAAAGAATGATTTAATTAACTGGCCACCATTGGTTGCCATCTTCGTTGAGCATGTCATCTGCTTCCTTAGGACCCATTGATCCAGAAGTGTATTCTGCAACAGGGGCTTTTCCTTTTTTCCAAGCTTTTGAAATTGGATCAACAAAGCTCCATGATAAGGCAACTTCATCCCAGTGGGTGAAATTTGTTGCATCGCCTCTCATACAATCAAAAAGGAGTTTTTCATATGCTTCAGGTGTATTAATACCATCTAGGAAATTGTTTGATAGATCTAACTTAACTGGTTTAGAATCGCCAGCATCTCCATCCTTTTTCGCATTCAATTGCAATGTGATACCTTCATCAGGTTGAATGTGAATAACGAGTAAATTAGGAGCGACAGTCTCACCTTTTTTATAATATAAGTTCATTGGTATATCTTTAAATTGCACAACAATTTTTGTTGATTTTGCTGCCAATCGCTTTCCTGTTCTGATGTAAAATGGTACACCAGCCCATCTGAAATTATCGATAAGAAGCTTACCTGCCACATATGTTTCTGTTTGTGAATGATCTTCGACGTTATTTTCTTCCAGGTAACCAACTACTTTATTCTCACCTAATTGACCGCTAGTGTATTGGCCTCGAATGAAATATTCAGTTACTTCGTCTTCTTTCACTTCGCGGAGAGCACGGAGTACCTTAACTTTTTCACTTCTAATTTCGTTAGTGGTTAGTTTAATTGGTGGCTCCATTGCAAGCAATGCAACCATTTGTAGCATATGATTTTGTACCATATCTCGCAAAGCGCCTGATTTTTCATAATAACGTCCACGATCTTCTACACCTAACACTTCACTGGATGTAACTTGAATGTTTGATATGTACCTGTTGTTCCATAGTGGTTCAAATAATGCGTTAGCGAAACGAATAACCTCAATATTTTGAACCATTTCTTTTCCTAAATAATGATCGATACGATAAATTTGATCTTCATTAAATGCTTCGCGAATTTCTTGATTTAATGTTTCGGCAGACGGTAGATCGTGTCCAAATGGTTTTTCAATAACTAGTCGACTCCAACCATTTGTAGCTGTCAAACCTTCTTTTTTAAGGTTTTGGGCAATAATTCCAAAGAATTCTGGTGCCATTGCTAAATAGAAAATACGATTGCCTTCCGTTTGATATGTACCATCTAATGAGTCTAATAAATCGTTTAATTCTAAATAGGAAGACGGATTTGTCACATCAAATGGATGATAGTAAAAATGAGATGTGAAATCGTCTAATTCAGTTGGTTCTTTCGTTGCAGTTTGAATAGAATCTGCTACATTAAGACGAAACTCATCGTTTGACCAAGGTCGTCTACCAACACCCACAACGGCAAATTCTTTACCGATTTTTTCGTTCTGTATTAGTCTGTAAATAGAGGGAAACAACTTTCTCTTTGCTAGATCACCAGTTGCTCCAAAAATAACAATAATTGATTTAGGTTGTTCTTGTGTATTCACGTTCGTACCTCACTTTGTCAAATGCATTTTATTTATTCATTCATCAGTGAAGAAATTCATCTATGAAAACGATACCTTATAAATGATCAAATGAAGGTGGATCGAATCTTAGCACACTGATAGGGAAAACACTCTATACAAATACTTAATTTTAAATGTAATTGTACGTTAAATCAAACATAAATGATTCTTCAAATACTAGTATAAACGATAAACGGAAAAATATCGTTCAAAAAGCACTGAACTTTTTTAAAATCTTTTTATTATTCAGTCTATTTTAGACAAATAGATAGGAATTGGTCAAGTCTTAAGTTTGAAGTTTAACAATTGTCTCTTTTCATGTATGCTAATAGAAAGTGATATATAGGAGGAAAATGCACGTGAATATTATGTTTCTAGGGACTGGTGCAGGAATGCCAGCAAAGGCTCGGAACGTTACGAGTATAGCCCTTCAATTATTAGAAGAAAGACAAGCTATTTGGCTATTTGATTGTGGTGAAGCGACACAGCATCAAATTTTACATACTCCGATTAAACCTAGAAAAATTGAAAAGATTTTTATTACTCACCTGCATGGTGACCATATTTATGGGTTACCAGGTTTAATCAGTAGTCGATCTTTCCAAGGTGGCGAAGATCGACTAACCATCTATGGACCTAAAGGTATCGAGGAATTTCTTCGATCGGCTTTAACAATTAGCAAGTCTCATTTATCCTACCCAATCGAATTTGTGGAGCTCTTGGAAGGGGTAGTCTTTGAAGATGATCAATTTATCGTTATTGCTAAAAAACTTGAGCATGGCATTGATTCCTATGGTTATCGTGTTATTGAAAAGGACCAACCAGGTAGCTTACTTGTAGATAAATTAACAGCAATGTCAATTAAACCTGGTCCGATCTATCAAAAAATTAAAAATGGTGAACAAGTTCAATTAGAGGATGGCTCCATCCTGGATGGTAACGATTTCTTGGGGCCTTTACAGAAGGGGAGAGTTGTTACAATTCTTGGAGATACCCGGTATACTGAAGCAAGTATTGAGCTGTCTAAGGATGCTGATATACTCATACATGAGGCAACTTTTGATGAAGCTGATGAGCAACTAGCATATGATTATTTTCATTCGACAACAAAGCAAGCTGCACAAGTTGCTTTGTCAGCAAATGTTAAAAAACTGTTATTAACACACCTAAGTTCCCGATATCAAACAGAAGAGGCTTTAAAACAACTAGAAAATGAGGCACAAACACTTTTTCCAGAAAGTTGTATAGCTTCAGATTTTATGCAAATAGAAATTCCTAAATGGCGAGGCTGATTGTGTTTTTTTTAAAAAGGTTGTTTGACTCAAGAGGAAAAGAGTCTGATCTCTCCAACAAACACCCTTAAATTGAAATGAAGGAGGATACCCTTTGGTTTTGGGGTATCCTCCTTCACCTGTCATGTCAATGCTGTCAAGCACTTACCAACCACGTTCGTATTGTACTGGGGCATCGATATTATCACGGAGTTGGATAGCTGCTGTTCTTGGCCAATATGGATCACGGAGAAGCTCTCTTGCTAAGAAAATTAAATCGGCACGCTCATTTTGCAGTATTTCTTCTGCTTGTATTCCGTTTGTAATAAGACCTACAGCTCCTGTAGCAATACTAGCATGCTCTCTAAGTGTTTCTGCAAAACGAACTTGATAACCAGGATAAACGTGAATCTTAGCTGGAACTACAGCTCCTGAACTGACATCAACAAGATCGACGCCTTGATCTTTCATGGCTTTTACATATGGAATATAATCCTCTACAGCCAATCCATCTGAGGTGTAATCTGATGCGGAAATACGAACAAATAAAGGACCCTCCCATACTTCCTTGATTGCATCAATAACCTCTCTTAAAAAACGATATCGATTATCTGCGGAACCACCATATTCATCCTTCCTTTTATTCGAAAGTGGTGATAAAAACTCATTGATTAAATAGCCATGTGCGCCATGAATTTCTATGATATCAATTCCAGCGTCTTTTGCTCTTATAGCTGCATCCTTAAATGCTTGAATGGTTTCAGCTATATGTGTTTTCGACATTTCTATAGGTGTCTTTGAATTTTCGTCAAAGGCGATGGCAGAAGGGGCGAAGATCTCTCCATCAACAGTGGCTTTACGCCCAGCGTGTGCAAGCTGTATGGCTGTTGCAGAACCATTCTGTTTTATTCCTTCAACTAATTTTTTTAGCTGTGGCAGATGGTTATCACTCCAAATTCCCAAGTCTTGTGCTGAAATACGACCTTGTGGTGTAACAGCAGTCGCTTCTATCATAATCAATCCTACTTGACCGACTGCTCGGCTAATGTAGTGTGTCATATGAAAATCTTCTATAAAACCTTGTTGACCAGTAGATGAATACATACACATGGGTGACATAACAATACGATTTTTCAGAGTTATATTGTTGATTTTATATGGTTGTAATAGTTTCGAACGCATCGTTTCTCCTCCGTTAACTTTTAATGTGTGTCCTGAGAAAGTATAACAATATATTTTTCCTGCCGTCATGTTTCCTGCTTGAAAAGAATTTATTACACTTTTAAATAAGCTAAATCTTATATACAATTAGTAGAAACCTTTATAAGGTAGGTGAGTCCTATTGCATGGGAAATGGCAAACGAACGAGCAACTGGTAAAGCTTTTATCTATTTTGGTCGAACAGGCTAGTATTACAGGTTCACCGGGTGAAATTGCTTTAGGAGACACTATTTATCATTTACTTAATGAACAAGATTATTTTAAAAAACATCCTGAATACTTAAATCATCATCCGCTGAAAGATGGAAGGTCGATTGTAACAGGATTGGTAAGGCAAGGCGATAATGAAGAAACCATTGTTTTATTGAGTCATTTTGATGTAGTGGATGTCACAGATTATGGTGATTTAGCTCATTTAGCTTTTCTACCTGAACAGCTAACCAAAGAGTTAAAATCAATAAGTTCAAAACTGCCATTATCTGCACGAGAGGATCTCGAAAGTGATGAGTGGTTGTTTGGTAGAGGGACCATGGATATGAAAGCTGGACTTTCTGTTCAATTATCCCTGCTTGAGAGGGCGATGAGTGGAGAGTATAGAGGTAATCTTTTATTAGTAACAGTCCCAGACGAAGAGGTTGACTCTGCCGGTATGTTACATGCGGTCCCTATCTTAAATGATATGAAGAAACGTTATCGATTGACGTTTAAAGCATGTATAAATTCTGAACCTATGTTTGCCAAATATCCAAATGACCAACACCATTATATCTATTCTGGTTCAATTGGTAAGGTACTGGCTGGCTTATATTGCTGTGGTATTGAAACACATGTGGGTGAACCATTTTCGGGATTAAACGCTAATCTCTTACTTTCTGAACTTAATCAATTAATTGAATTAAACGAATCATTCTGTGAACAAGTTGATGATGAAGTAACACCGCCACCAACGAGCCTAATGATGAGAGATTTAAAACGAAAATACTCAGTTCAAATTCCGCACGCATCTGTATCTATGTATAACCTTTTTATGATGAATCGACAATTTAGTGATCTCCATGAACAGCTAATTCAACTTGCAAAGAATGCAGCCTTGAATGTAGAGGAGTTTTATGTAGATCGGGTTAGTCGGTTTAATCTGTTTGTTCAGTTTACAGCACCTGAATGGAAAGTAAGTGTTTTTTCGTATAGCGAACTGTTACAGAAAGCAATAAACAAATATGGTGAAAAAGAAATAACAAGAAGATTAAATGATTTAACAGCAAATCGGGGAGATGAAGGAGATCAGGACTATTCTACGAGATTGGTTGCAGAACTCGTGGGGATGTGTAAAGAATACGCTCCAATGATTGTTGTTTTTTACAGCCCACCGTTTTATCCTGCTGTATCCTCTAAAGAAAATAAGCAAATTCAAAGAACCGTAGAACATGTAATCACTTATATGAAAAAGGAATATGAGATCACAATGAAACAGCAGAATTACTTTCCAGGTCTATGCGATTTGAGTTTTCTACAATTAAATGACAATGTACAATCAGTTTCCCAATTGACGACAAATATGCCTCTTTACGGAAAGCACTTTAATTTACCATTGAAAGAAATGCATAGCTTAAACATTCCTGTTTTAAATATAGGACCATTAGGAAGAGATCCACATAAATGGACAGAACGCTTGCATATTCCATACTCGTTTACTATTTTACCTGAGTTATTACACCTTTCAATTAACATGATCTTTGAACAAAACGAATAAATAAATTGAATTATCGCCTTTTTAACTGTCTGAGTAAGTACGGAGCTTTTTGTAAAATGAAAAAACTAAAGCCCTCGCCTTGATAGATTTCATTGATCGCAATAAATTCTTGTCTTATAAGAGAAAGCATTTCTTTTTCAATTTTTGGGTGAAGCGCAAATCCTTCAATATTCGTATGTTTAATAAGATGCCAAAGCATTTGTTTTTCTTGCTTTGGCATTTGTGTTATTTTCTGATAAATTACTTTTTCTCGATCAGGTAGCTCGGTTATTGAAACTTTCACTAATAATCACCTACTTAGAACAAGAATTATCAAATTAGCGTAGTAATGTAAATGCGGACAATTATCTGATATGAATGGGTATACACGACCCGTATAAGTTTATAACTTCTAGTATTGTACCACCATATTTCATTTGTAAGCTTAGCCTTGGTAAGAGGGAATAACTATGAGGAGCCTCTAGTTTCTTGTATTATTTCAAACAATAGAAAAAGTGCACCGTTTTCTCCAAACGCTCTCATCAGTTTAATATTGGATCTTCTTACTTGTCTCTACATTATTTCACTTATCCGTCGTAATGAGCGCCTCTGCAAACATGTTTTTTAGTTCCTGTGATCGTTCTGTAGCTCGTTTTACACAAGAGATTAGCGCATCCTCAAATCCTTTGTCCTGAAGGATTTGAATACCCGCTTCGGTTGTTCCGTTAGGACTTGTCACTTCTTTTCTTAGTTGTGATGGATGTTTATCAGAGCTCGCTATCATTTCAGATGCCCCTAGTAAAGTTTGAACAATTAGTTCTCTTGCTACAATTGAATCGAGACCAACCTCAACAGCAGCCTTTTCCATAGCCTCTACTAAAAAATAAACATATGCGGGCCCACTACCAGATAGACCTGTAACCGCATCGAGCTGATTCTCTTCAACTTGCTTGCAAATTCCAATTGCTTCAAACAAAGATTGGCATTTCTTAATTTGTGCCATTGTGACGTTATGACTTGCTGCGATTGCTGTAGCTGATCTAGCAATCGTAGCTGATGTATTAGGCATAGCTCGAATAATGGCAGCTTGTTTACCGAGAATACTAGTAATTGTTTTAATTGAAATCCCTGCTAAAACTGAAACTATTAGTTGATCTGAAATAGAAGATTGAATACCATCGATCCCGGCCTTTACATCCTTAGGTTTCATTGCTAAAACGATTATCGATGATTTCTGCGCTAACTCTTCTTTATTATGTGTTGTTTCAATACCGTACCTTTTTGTAAGCTCCAGTAATCGTTTTGAGTTAGAGCGATTGGCAACGATTATTTGTTCTGATTTGAAAACTCCACCATTTAAAAGTCCTGCAATCAATGCTTCTGCCATTGATCCAGCGCCAATAAATCCAATTTTATCCAAATGGAACTCCTCCTTTGTTTACAATATAAAAAGCCATTCCATCCTTATAAAAGGATGGAATGGCTCCACTGTACCAACTTAGTTGGATTGGGATTTTCCCATACTGTCCTTATCGCTGAAATACGGTTAGGTTTTCCTAACAGTTCATAGGGTAGGTTTAATAAAAAATGGTGCCATGAAGCATCTCACTATGCGGCCCATCTCTTTACTGCTTCTTATTTAGTATACTTGTCATAGTCCCTGAATTCGTCATAGAAAATGATACGTTTTTAGTCAAGGCTTTTTCGCAAAGATTGTTGTTTTCCGTAAAAAGTACTAATGTTACACGTTTTAAGTAATCTTCGTGCTCTTTTCGCTAAATTACTCTGATATCCCTCCATAGATTGCTTCAATTTACATAATAAAAATCCAAAAGCCGATTTTTATTAGTACTAGAGCAACAAACTTTTAGAAGAGGGCCTTAGCCAAAGAGATTATCGTGCCAATTGCCTGAATTTTTATTTATTATGCAGTGGTGGACAGTTTCTTGTCAAGTTATTTTATGAAGGACAAACTTCAGATTTCCTCCTTTATTCCATATTATGTTACAGCAATGCCTTATATAAGATACTTGACTATTCTAAGGAAATCGGTCAAATTAAAGGTGATACTTACATGTAACATGACTAGTCAAATACTGCTAAAACGTTTGAGGTGATTTAAGTGAATCCGCGTATAAAAGGATGCAATATAGTAATAACTGGTGCATCAAGTGGTTTAGGGGAGAAAATCGCAGTTGAGTGTGCAATGCAAGGAGCTACCCTTATTCTGCTCGCAAGGAGAGAAGAAATGCTTGTTCAGCTAGCTAAACGATTAAAACAAGACTATGATGTGTCTTGTCATTATTATGTGCTGGACGTTCAGAATATTGAGTTAACTCAGCGGATATTTTCGCAGATTGAGCAGGAAGTTGGTCAAATCGACATTCTTGTCAATAACGCTGGGTTCGGCATCTTTAATGATGTCATTGACGCTACACTTGATGAAATGAAAAATATGTTTGAGGTAAATGTCTATGGGTTAATAGCAACAACAAAAATGGTGCTACCAACTATGATGAAAAGAAACAAGGGACATATTATTAATATCGCATCCCAGGCTGGGAAAATTGCAACGCCAAAGTCTAGTCTCTATGCAGCTTCTAAGCATGCTGTGATTGGTTTTACAAACAGTCTACGAATGGAAGTCAAGCCAAGTAAGATATATGTGACTTCTGTTAATCCAGGTCCAATTAAAACTAATTTTTTTGAGATTGCCGACAAACAAGGTGACTATGTAAAAAGTGTTGAACGCTGGATGCTTGACCCAAATAAGGTAGCCCGGATTATTGTTAACTCTATGCTAACTTCAAGACGTGAAATTAATCTACCGGGTTGGATGAATGCAGGAAGTACCCTTTACCAAGTTATGCCAAGGCTCTTTGAACGGATAGCAGGGAAGGCTCTTTTTAAGAAATAATTGTGGGCTCCTAGTTATAGGCTCAGTGTTTACGTCGAGCCTCTTGCCTGCTTTTTAACAACCTGTGTTTGAGATTGTCTAATGAATGTTCTACTCCTGATTTGTAAAATAGGCATATACTACATCTTCAATAACTTCGTACCACTCTGTATCTTCATCTTTTTCAGCTACTATTTTTTCAATGATAAACTTGTAATCATCTTCAGAAAGTGGATTTTCAATAAGACTTCTGCCGTACTGTAAAAAGTTATTTCTAAGCATCTTCAAAATGAATTTTTCCTCCATATAACACCTCTCTATGTTAGTATACCTGTTTTTTAGGTCACTTTTGAAGATTGCGTAATTAAAAAGTTGTTGCTCCCTATAGATACTTTATTAGTTACTATTTTACAAAGTAATTGAAACGAGCATCAAGACGGCTAATACAATCGTAGGTATGGTGAAAACTTCCATTGAATTCGAACGTATATTCTCTTATTATAAGAATATAATAATAGCGAACGTACATTCTGTTTTTGGGAGGAACCAGCTATGATTGAAAACTATGATCAATTGCCAAAGCGAAAAATTCTTTGTATCGATATGAAAAGCTTTTATGCAAGTTGTGCGGCTGTTTTACTTGGCTTGGACCCACTGACCTGCTATTTAGTTGTTGTTGGTGATACAAACCGTCAAGGAAGTATCGTACTAGCAACTTCTCCGCTTATGAAACAGGAATTCGGCATAAAAACTGGAGCGAGGCTTTTTGAGGTTCCAAATGATCCACGGATCAACATTGTCAATCCAAAGATGGGGGCATATATTCGGATGTCTACGGAAATAACAAAATTATTTCACCGCTATGTACCAAAAGAAGCGATTCATACTTACAGTGTTGACGAAAGTTTTATAGAGGTCGATGGCGTTGAGGATATCTGGGGAGATGCGTGGACAATTGCCGATAAAATCCGTGATGACATGGAGCGTGAGTTTGCTCTTCCTAGTGCAGTTGGTATTGGACCTAATCTACTTTTGGCAAAAGTATGCTTAGATATTGATGCAAAGAAAACTGGTGTTGCAGAATGGACATATGACGACGTAAAGGAAAAACTTTGGAAGCTTGAACCATTAAATCAAATGTGGGGGATTGGCTCCAAAGTGCAAAAAACATTAAATCGAATGGGGATTTTCAACGTTGGACAGCTTGCACACTATCCACTTGAACTACTCGAGAAAAAGTTTGGTGTCATGGGCAATCAACTTTATTACCATGCATGGGGAGCTGACTTATCAGAAATTGGTGCACCAATTATGCAGGGGCAGGTTAGCTTTGGAAAAAGTCAAATTTTACTTCGCGATTATTCAGATTCAGAAGAAGTAAAGCATGTTATGTTAGAAATCAGTGAGGAAGTTGCCAGTAGAGCACGCCAACACAAAAAGGTTGGAAGAACGATTAGTCTGGGAGTAGGATATAGCCGTGATGAATTTGGAGGAGGGTTCCACCGTTCCAAAACGATTGATCAGCCTACAAACATTACAATGGACATTTATGACACATGCTTGCAGTTATTTGAAACGTTTTATACAAATAAAACAGTGCGACAACTATCGATTACGTTGTCAAATATTGAAGACGATTGTGAAATGCAATTGGACTTGTTTCAACCAAATCGATCTAAACAACGAACACTAGGCTATGTAATGGATTCAATTCGCTATAAATATGGATCAGACGCGATTTTACGCGCCGTGTCATACACGCCGGCAGGAACAGCGAAACATCGTGCTAAGCTTGTGGGCGGTCATAAGGCATAACGTAAACTCAGAATTTGAGGAAGTACTGAAACGGATCAATAGGGGCACCTGCATCAGCGTTATCCCATTCCTTAAAAGCCTATTTTAAAATGGAAAAGCTTTCGATCATGCACCTAAAGAATACGGTATTAGAACTTTATTTATTTTTTAGGAGGAACGTAGCGTGGAAGTAGGTAAGCAACGGAGTATAACGTATGTAGCTTTAGGAGAGGGTATCATGAAATTGCGCAGACCCTGATTCAGTTAGGATACCCAAGGGATTTTCATTAGATATACTTAATGCTTTTAGGATGGTGGGTAAGACATGATACGAGATAGAGGCAATATAAAATGGACATCGATGATGTTACCTGAGCATGTGAAACTACTAAGAGACTGGTCAGAGACGGATACCTATCAAGAAAAACCTGAGCTTGATGAGCAACAGCTTGAACAGTTTAACGAGGCGATTTGTATGGCAATGGAAGAACATACGGAACTCATTTTTACGTATTATAAAGACCACTTTCATCACACATGCTCTGGTTACATCCATTTTGTTGATCCGATTAAGCATGTACTTCGTATAGTTAATGAGCAAAGTGGCCAACATTTTCAGCTACCACTTCAAGCAATTGTTGATGTGAAACAAAAGTAACAAATTAGAAGATGGACCAATAGGTGCTATCTTATTGATCTGTTTCTTTGATTGGGACTTTCAGAAGCACTTAGAGATGAGAACATGATATACCTATGTTAAAATGGTGTTAAAGCAAATAAGAGGGAGAATAATATGCATTTAACATTTACAAATGAGGCAATTGAGCAATTAACACCCAAACTTGAAGAAAATAAACAAAGGATCTTAAAACTAAAATATGATACAGAAGGCTGCGGATGTGTAATGAGTGGTGTCACAGCACTCTGGTTAGTCGAAAAGCACGAAGAGGATGATATCAAGCTTGAAACAAATCATGTGCCCATTTATGTTGAGAAAACCAAAATGGTGTTTTTGGATGAGCAACTCACCATTTCCCATAATAAAACAGCAAATTGCTTTATGCTAAAAAGTCCTTCACAAATTTTAAATCCGCGCATGAGCTTACTTGTAAAGTGAGGAAAATCAGGTGAAAAATCGATTGAATTCAATAAAAAATGTCGCATTAAATAAAACGTGGGTGTCCTTTTTAAATAATAATCATCCATATAGTCTTCTTCATTGGTCAATCGGGGGGCCACATGATGATACAAAGGATGTATGGTTGCTACAGGATGAAATGACATTTGAGGCACAGGAATTTCAGACAATTGATGAGGCAATCAAATGGATGGAAGAAAATATGGAACAAATTTCAGATGTGTTAAATTAGAAAAAGAGCAAGCACCAGCTGTGTAGTGTGCTTGCTCTTTTTTTGTGATGGAATACTTGAGTTTTATAGGGATAGTCATTGAAATTACTACTCGGACCAATTCGATTGTACAAGCAAGTTAGATTATCCAAATGGAATGGCAAGTAGCCTAATTTTCTGTTGTGGTTTGTAAACCAATTTCAGCAAAAAACTCGTCAATAACGAGGGAGTATTTCTCACGATTTTCTGAATAAGACATCGCATGGGATCCTTTTTCAGCAATATATAACATTTTTGATCCTTGCTTTTTTTCATAGAGCTGCCGTGACATTTCGGCAGGGATATAATCATCAGTTTGACTATGAATAAATAATACAGGCTTCTTAATATTAACAATTGCATTGAGTGGTGAAACACCTTTAATAGCATAACGATCGCGTAACTGAACAAAAGGCTTAGCAATTGGCATGACAAGCAAACTAGGTAACTTAAATTCTGCTTTAAGCCGGTACAACAGCTGTGCCTCAAGCTCTGAAAAGGGGCAATCAGCTATATAATAATCTGCTCCATCTTCCACCATCCCAGCATAAAGCAATGTCGTCACCGCACCCATCGACTCACCATGTATCCCTAAAGTGATCGATTCTCCTACTTCCTTCTTTAGCCAATCAACAACGGATTGTAGATCGAATTTTTCATAATGGCCATAACTCGTCGTTTTTCCGCCACTTTCACCATGTCTACGATGATCATAAATTAATACGTTCCAACCTTTTTGTAAAAATAAGTTCATATACTTAACGGAATTAAGTCGATTTACCGTAACACCGTGACAAATGATCATATACCGATCTGTCGCAAATGGCTCGATAAGCGTACCTTTTATCGAATAACCAAACTGAGAAGGAATTGAAAAATGTCTTTTCTCAAGTAAGTCAAAATCGCTTTGGTTATAAAGTCCAAGCTTTGTTTCTCGATCAATAATCTCTTCATCCGTTTTTTTCTTTATGTACATCATTTTATTAGTAAAGAAAAAACCAATAATAAAGATATAAGAAAGGAAAATCAGAAATCCAATCAATGTTTTTTTCATATGCAATCTCCTTTAAGTTGTGTTGATTGTTGAAATAATAGTAAGCGTATCCCTTACATGAATCAATTTTTTCAAAAATACAGTTGAATACCTTAATTTTCAATCTTATTTTACACGAATGTTAAGGTACTTCCAATATTTGAAACTAAAAATGCAAGTATCTTTTGGCATCTTCAATTAACGATCATGATTCACTCTCTGAGAAGAATTTCCTAATGTGAATTCCTTTTCAAATTAAAAAAACTTTCTTATACTTTAAACTAAGTTCTTTTTAAAAAGTTTATTGTCGAATAGTAACTAATCAAACTATGCTTTGTACGAAAAATAATAATCTTAGTTGAAAACAGCAAATAATCCTGGTGCACGTAGGAGGAGATTAAATTGAAGAAATTAAACAAGAAAAAGAATGATCAATCAGTAATCGTTTCCGATCATTTAAATAGTGATTTAGTAGAGCAATTAAAGGCAGTAAAAAAAGGGTTAGCTAAGGAGCAAGAGGATAGAGAAGCTGCTAGTGAGCGACAAAAAATAGCAGAAAGAAAGCAACGTGAAAAGAATAAGAGTTTTGGGGAACTTTTAGGTGAAAGTTCTTTATCGTGGAAGGATTTTAAATAAAGGCTGTAATCGAAGTGTTAATGGTTAAAAAACGGGATCAAAAAGAGATCCCGTTTTTTACCGGTGTTGTTGATAGATTTCCTGTTTTGAAAGTTTCTGAAGCAACTCGTATGTACTAGTAGATATTCGCTCGGCTTTTGATGCTGTAGTATTTTCAGTTAATTGGGATATCTTGCTTGCTCCAGGAATAACTGCACCGACAACATCTTGATAAAGACAATATTGCAAAGCAAGCTCAGTCATTGTGTGTGAGGGATCAATATTCTCAAGCTTAGGTAATAATGTTGCAAGCTCTTCCTTTGTATATGAAAGATAGCCTTTATCTAGCGATTTGGAGGATATAGGTTTTTTTGTTAATAGGCCCTTTGCGAGTGGTCCACGAGCAATAATGCTTACATTTTTATCGTTTAACAAAGAAAACCACTCCTCAGGACGTCGATCCAAAAGGCTGTATTGCATCATAATTGAGATAATGTTAGATTTCTCGAGATATTCCTTAATCACATTAGGTCGTATAGAAGAAATACCGTAATGGCGGATAATACCTTCTTGTTTTAAATCTTCAAATGCCTCAATTGTTTCATCAATGTTGTCTTCAATGGTTCCACCGTGAAGTTGATAAAGGTCGATATAATCTGTTTGAAGACGAAGAAGACTCTGTTTTACCGCCTCTTTTATGTGCTGTTTTGAAGGATCCCAATCCCAGCTTGTTTTGTCATCCTTCCAACGATTTCCTACTTTTGTAGCTAAAATGATATCTTGGCGGCGTTGTTTAATTGCTTTTCCAACTAGTTCTTCATTTAATCCGAAGTCATATAAATCTGCTGTGTCTAAGTAATTTATACCTTGGTCTATTGCTGCATCTATAAGTGAGAGTGCCTGCTTTTCGTCTGCACCAAGTGACATACAGCCAAGTCCTACCTCGCTAACATACAAATCGGATTGTCCCAGTTGCCTTTTTTTCATCTTTTTCACTCCTTATTTTAATAGATTATCCTATGGATTGAGACTAGTATAATGAATGTCAAAAAGCAACTGAAAGCACTTTAGGAAATGCAAAAAAGCATCGATAATAATGATGCCTTTTGAGTAAAGTTGTTCGGGTTATTACACTCTCTACCATTACCACGGGAATGTACAAATAACGAATTCGATAATGTTAATTGTTTTTGGAATAAGGTGGAGCGGGCATTTTTTCATCTTTAATCCATTCATGAACAGTTGGATAGATTCGACTATATTCTTTTAGTTTTGTCCGAATTTCCCATGCTTTACCAACAAGGACAATTCCTTTTTCGAGCCGGTAGATTTTCACTCTGAGGAACCAATCCCTTCCAAAATGTTATGGTAGAATGTATGAGACAAGGTAAGCAAATAGAACAAATCAGGAGTTGAGAGAATGGATCATTTAAAAGAAACGACACTTTCTTCAAAGGAAATTTTTAAGGGAAGAGTCATTGATTTATATGTAGAGGAAGTTAAATTACCAAATGGAAAAACGAGTACCCGTGAAATTGTAAAACATCCAGGAGCTGTTGCGATAATTGCCATCACTCCAGAAAATAAGATTGTAATGGTTGAGCAATTCCGTAAGCCACTTGGTCGAACAATTGTAGAAATTCCTGCTGGAAAGCTTGAAAAAGGTGAGAAACCAGAGGGTACCGCTAAAAGAGAATTAGAGGAAGAAACTGGTTATACATGTTCGAACCTACAATTATTAATCTCTTTTTATACGTCACCGGGTTTTGCTGATGAACTCGTTCATTTGTTTATTGCAGAGGATTTAGAAAAACTAAAAGTAGCTGCAGAATTAGATGAGGATGAATTTTTAGATGTGATCGAGGTTACATTAGAAGAAGCACAAGAAATGATTCGAAATAAGCAGATATATGATGCAAAAACCGCATTTGCCGTTCAATATTTGCAATTAAAACAAACACTTAGCAAGTAATAACTATTTTAAGAATAATGTTTATTTTTCGTTAGAGTGTGTAAAGAACAGTAGCAGGAGGTGGATTTTTCATCATGAATAGTTATTTTGCGGATTTACATATTCATATTGGCCAAACATCTTCTGGTAAGCCCGTGAAAATAACGGCTTCAAGAATGCTGACTCTAGAAAATATATTAGTTGAGGCAAGTGAGCACAAGGGGATTGATATTGTTGGCGTCATCGATTGTCACGTGCCTGAAGTCATCTTAACACTTAGGAAGCTTATAGAAAACGGTGATTGTCTTGAATTGGAGGATGGTGGTATTCGGTTTAAAAACACAACGTTAATACTAGGAAGTGAATTGGAAATTTATGATGAGAATTGCAAAGGACCGATCCATGTGTTGGCGTTTATGCCTACCCTTGAAAAGATGCAGGAATTTTCTAATTGGTTATCTTCAAGGTTAACGAATATAACACTTAGTTCTCAACGAATATATGAGGAAGGAAAAGCACTCCAACAAATAGTTAAAAAACTAGATGGGTTGTTTATTCCAGCGCATATTTTCACCCCACATAAAAGCATGTATGGAAGTGGCGTTACGCTTTCGTTAGAAGAGGTATTCGATCCGGCATTGATTGATGCAGTAGAACTAGGGTTAAGTTCAGATACAAGTATGGCAGACCAAATTGCAGAACTCCATAACTACACATTTCTTACGAATTCAGATGCTCACTCACTACCTAAAATTGGCAGAGAGTATTTAAAGCTAGTATTACAAACCCCAAGCTTTTTAGAGTTAAAAAAGGCACTTTCTAATGAGGATGGTAGAAGGGTTGAAGCAAATTATGGATTGAATCCATATCTAGGAAAGTATTATGAAACAACTTGTGAAAAATGTGGGTTAAAACCCGAAGAAAACCAAGTTGAATGTGTAAATTGCGGAAGTACGCGTTTTGTCAAAGGAGTTTCAAAGCGACTTATTGAACTGGCAAACGGAGTAGAAAATAAACATACTCGACCCCCATATATCCACCAAGTACCACTTCAATTTATTCCCGGTATCGGACCGAAAACATTAGAAAAATTAAAAGACATCTTTGGGACAGAAATGAACATTTTGCATGAAGTGCCAAAGGATGAACTTGAAAAGGTAGTTACCGGAAAAATAGCAGGATACATAGCCGCAGCGAGAGAAGGGCGTCTTCAAGTTACCTCTGGTGGTGGTGGAACGTATGGGAAGGTTACTGGAATTTAGTAAAAGAGTAAGTGACTCAGAAAAGAGCCAAAAAAGAAAACATAGTATTCGTTTTCTCTTTTGGAGATCCTTTGAGAGTCCCCGCCTATCTTTTCTCAACTTTAGAACTTGAAGGGGCCACTAATTAAAGTGGTTATTTACAAAGGAACTTAGATTTTTTAGTTTAGATGTTTGCTTCTTTTCATCATAGCGGGAGCGGGTTGTCTATAACTTTTGCGAATACATAAGTATCTCTAAGCGATTTACCATCTGCTGACATGTCATCTTGAAGAAACGTGCCTTCTAATGTGAATCCCAGCTTTTCAGGAATTTTCCTGCTTTTATCGTTTTTCGTATCACATCTAATTTCAATTCGTCTTGCATCGAGTTCTGCTACGGCAAAATGAATTAAACCTTCGACAGTCTCTGTAATATAGCCCTTGCCACTGTATTTTGTATCGACCCAATAACCAATTTCAAATCGACGAACATCCCAGTTTATTCGGTGCAGACCTGTGCTACCAATAAAGTGTCCATCGAACTGATCATAAATATGAAACCGTAAATCTTCTCTTAGAATAAACTTGGCAATAGCTTCTCTAATATTTATTTCTGTTTCTTCAGCAGTTGGGATTTGTTGTGCAAAGGGCATCCAAGGTCTAAGTTCGTTAATAGACGCACGAATTGCCGAATTGACCACCTGTCCATCACCAACCATTGGAGCTCGTAGGAGAAGACGTTTCGTTTTAAACTCAGAAGGGAAATCTAGTAATAGTGGATTCACTCTTCATCACATCCTCAATATTTTTTAGTAGTATATAATAGAAAACTAGAAAAGAAAACCGTTTTTTAAGTCATAGATTAGTGTTCCTCTCATATACTCTAGTAAGTGAAAGACGGGAGGAACTAATCATGCGAAGACAACTGCCAATCAGTGCAATGATGAAGCAGCATCTTAAGGAGCATTCATCCATATATCTGTTTGTATTTGTGCTATTTTTAATGGGTGTAATATTTGGGGCAATTATTGTAAACAGTATGAACTTAAGCCAAAAAGAAGACTTATATTACTATTTAAATCGATTTTTTGGACAAGTTTCTGAAGGGGAAATAGCAAGTTCAGCAGACATGTTCCAACAAAGCTTTTTTCATAATTTAAAATACTTAGGCTTGATGTGGATACTAGGTATTTCTATTATTGGTCTTCCAGTCATATTGGTTATGCTTTTCATTAAAGGGATGGTTGTTGGCTTCACAGTGGGCTTTTTAGTAAACCAATTAGGTCTAAAGGGTTTTTTACTTTCATTTGTCACAGTGCTGCCGCAAAATATTTTGCTTATACCAGCTTTTATTATCATGTGTTCAGTTGCGATTGCCTTTACATTAAAGATTATTAAACAGTTGTTTGTTAAGAAAACTAGTAATATAGAGGCGCCTTTTTCTTTGTTTATGAGATATGCAACAGTTTTTCTATTTATCGGAGTTCTTGCTGTTGTGGCATCTGGATTTGAGGCATATGCATCACCCTTTTTAATGAAGAATATAGTGGAATTCGTCAGTAAGTAATAATAAATATTATGTAATACTCATTCTCTTTATTAGATTGTAATGACTTTAATTGGACACTCTCCTTCCATTTGATATATAATAGTTTTGGGTACGCGGCGAGGGAGGAAGAGAAGCTATGGAAAACCGCATTGATCGGATCAAAAAACAGCTACATTCTGCTAGTTATAAATTAACACCGCAGCGTGAAGCAACAGTTCGGGTATTACTAGAAAATGAAGAAGACCATTTAAGTGCTGAAGATGTATACCTTCTCGTAAAAGAAAAAGCACCTGAAATAGGATTAGCAACAGTTTATCGAACTTTAGAATTATTAACAGAATTAAAAGTTGTCGATAAAATAAACTTCGGTGACGGTGTTTCCAGATATGATCTTCGAAAGGAAGGCGCTGCTCATTTCCACCATCATCTTGTATGTATGGAATGTGGATCAGTTGCTGAAATTGAAGAGGATCTACTTGAAGATGTTGAAGAAATCGTTGAACGTAATTGGAAATTTAAAATCAAAGATCACCGCCTTACATTTCATGGGATTTGTTTGAAATGTCAGGAAAGTGAAGAAAACATACAAGAACCCAATAATGAAAGTTGATGGAGTCTAACATACATAGTTAGGCTTTTTATTTTTTTATTTTGAAGGCTGAAAAATAAATAGAAAAAATCGGAATCCTTTTTTATTTTATGTATAAAGTTTGTCCTTTTTGGCATATCTTTTATTAATGACGGTTTATTAAGGTTCTTGTTAAAATTAGTAGCCCAAGGACCTGTGCCAACCTTTAGTATGATCATTCAAATTTAGAAAAATACATATGAATTTTTTGGAGGTAACATTATGGTCCGTTGGTTCAAAACAGTAGGAGATATGCTGAAAGTCTTTATTTTATTTACTGGATTTACGGTTTTATTCTATTATGCTATCATTTGGGTTAACTTGGAGTACCAAGAACTACATCGATATGATCAACCTGAGGGTGCTGCATTAAAGGTAACCAACATGATGAATAATGAAGAAGAAAGCTGGTTTAACAGATTGATTTTCTTTTTAGACAATGGGGAGTAGACGACTTTGAAGGATCAAATAAAAGATTTTATTCATTATTTAATAGTAGAACGTGGTTTATCAAACAACACCATCGTTTCATATGAAAGAGATTTGAAAAGTTACCATAAACATTTAACAGAGATGCAACAACTAGATACCTTTAATAAGGTAACTCGTCTTCATATCATACAGTTTTTAAAGTCCCTAAAGGAAGCTGGAAAGTCTAGTAAAACAATAGCAAGACATACGGCTTCAATTCGCTCATTTCACCAATTTTTATTAAGAGAGAAACAAGCTGATCAAGATCCATCCGTACTTATTGAGTCTCCTCAATTGGAAAGAAGCTTGCCTAAGGTCATGTCCTTACAAGAAGTAGAAAAACTTCTTGATTCACCGAAATTAACAACACCATTTGGCTACCGTGACAAGGCGATGCTCGAGCTATTATATGCAACAGGAATACGAGTAAGTGAAATGATTAACTTGAACTTAACAGATGTTCATTTAACAATGGGATTTATTCGTTGTTATGGAAAAGGGAATAAAGAACGAATAGTCCCAATTGGAAGAACAGCAACAGATGTTATTTTGAGTTATATTGAAAAAGGAAGACCAAAATTAATAAATTCAAAACAACCAACTGAAGCATTGTTCGTAAACCATCACGGAAAGCGCATATCAAGGCAGGGATTTTGGAAAAATTTAAAGAAAATAGCCTTCGAGGCAAATGTAAACAAAGAACTCACACCACATACATTAAGACATTCATTTGCGACTCACTTACTTGAAAATGGCGCGGATTTAAGAGCTGTGCAGGAGATGCTTGGACATGCAGATATTTCAACAACGCAAATTTACACACATGTAACAAAAGCTAGATTAAAAGATGTATATAATCAATTTCATCCTCGTGCTTAACGGAAGCATCACACATTTTGTGGAGATGCTTTTTTATAAGGTTCACTTCTTTAATAAACACGTGATTTAGTTCATCTCAAAGAAAGTTATGATGAAAAGTTAGTTTTTAGGCTAAATAGATTTGTTTAGAGGGTATAAACAATGAGAAGAGGCTATTAGGAATAAAAGAATATAAATATCTTATGCTTTGTTATGAAGAAAGTCGTATCTATCATTTATGGTTGTCATTGGCAATATTAGGGGTTTATAATGAAGAAGTATAGTTGTCAGACTTCCGACAAGTGTGAATAGACCCCTAGTCCGGTACTTTTGGGAATGGAAACGAATGATATTAGGTACAGTAAGAAGAGGACAGTACATAAAAGGAGGAATTGTATGTCAGAGTATACATATAAACGCATTTTCTTAGTTGTAATGGATTCGGTTGGTATCGGTGAAGCGCCGGATGCTGATGAATTTAATGATCTTGGTTCTGACACAATAGGTCATATAGCTGATTATATGGGTGGTCTCAACATGCCAAATATGGCGAAGTTGGGCTTAAGCAATATCAGAGAAATTAAGGGAATACCTATCCAAGATCAGCCAATGGCTTACTATACAAAAATGCAAGAGTCATCAAACGGAAAAGATACAATGACGGGCCATTGGGAGATAATGGGTTTGAATATTGAGAATCCATTTAGAGTTTTTCCGGAGGGTTTCCCACCAGAACTAATCAATGAATTAGAGGAAAGAACTGGCCGAAAAATTATTGGTAATAAACCAGCATCGGGAACAGAAATTTTAGTTGAACTTGGCGAGGAACATATGGAAACAGGGGCATTAATTGTCTATACCTCGGCCGATTCCGTCCTGCAAATTGCTGCACATGAAGAGCTGGTCCCCTTAGATGAGTTATATAAAATTTGTGAAATTGCTAGAGAATTGACGTTGGATGAAAAATACATGGTAGGTCGTATTATTGCACGCCCTTTCTTAGGAGAGCCGGGGAATTTTGCGAGAACCGCGAATCGACATGACTATGCACTCAAGCCATTTGACCGCACTGTCATGAATGAGCTTAAAGACAGTGGGTATGATGTTATATCGATCGGGAAAATATCCGATATTTTTGACGGTGAAGGTATTACTAAATCACTAAGAACGAAATCCAATATGGATGGTATGGATAAATTAAATGACACGATTGATATGAATTTTACCGGAATTAGCTTTTTAAACCTAGTAGATTTTGATGCCTTATTTGGTCATCGCCGTGATCCAGCTGGCTATGGAAAGGCACTTGAAGAATATGACAATAGGCTAGCAGAAGTAATCGAGAAGTTAACAGATCAAGATCTTTTGCTCATAACAGCAGATCATGGTAATGACCCTATTCACCCTGGAACAGATCATACTCGTGAATATGTACCATTGCTTGTTTATAATCCAAAATTTAGTGTTGGGAAGGAACTACCAATTAGAGAGACGTTTGCAGATGTAGGCGCAACCATTGCCGAGAATTTTAAGGTGGAAATGCCGTCATATGGCAACAGTTTCTTATCTGATTTGAAATAGGAGGGTACATAATGAATTATCAAAATATTAAAGAAGCAGCAAGTTATGTAAAATCAAAATTTGAAGATATACCGAAAATAGGGCTAATTCTTGGTTCAGGCTTGGGTGTATTAGCGGATGAAATCGAAAACCCAGTGAAAATACCATACAATGAGATTCCGAATTTTCCAGTATCAACAGTGGAAGGACATGCAGGACAGCTTGTTTTTGGAACATTAAAAGGTGCAAAGGTAGTCGCAATGCAGGGACGCTTTCATTTTTATGAGGGATATAGCCTTGACAAAGTAACAGCGCCTGTCCGAGTAATGAAGGAATTAGGTGTAGAAACATTAATCGTTACTAATGCAGCAGGTGGGATAAATGAGTCTTTTGAAGCGGGAGATTTAATGTTAATTACCGATCATATAAATAATATGGGAACAAATCCGCTTATCGGCGCAAATGATTCAAATATAGGAGTCCGATTTCCTGATATGTCCCAAAGCTATGATGAAAACCTAAGAAATATGGCAAAGAAAACGGCAAATGATCTTAATATAAAGTTGCAAGAAGGTGTTTACGTAGGAAACACAGGGCCATCCTATGAAACCCCTGCTGAAGTTCGTGCCCTTCGCATAATAGGTGGAGACGCAGTTGGAATGTCAACAGTTCCGGAAGTAATAATAGCGAGACATGCAGGTTTAAGTGTACTAGGGATTTCCTGTATCTCAAATATGGCAGCTGGAATTTTAAATCAGCCTTTATCACATGACGAAGTAATTGAAACAACAGAAATCGTTCGG
This sequence comes from Metabacillus sp. GQ13, assembly GCF_059758525.1. Taxonomy (NCBI): domain Bacteria; kingdom Bacillati; phylum Bacillota; class Bacilli; order Caryophanales; family Bacillaceae; genus Metabacillus; species Metabacillus sp. GQ13. The sequence goes on along the minus strand of NZ_JCAXET010000005.1, from coordinate 115,470 downwards.
GTCAACTTCCTAAATCTAGTAAAAGGCATTGTTGAGAAAATTCATACTTCAAACTAAAAACAAAGGTGAGATTATTGATGAGAATGGTTGATTTAATAGAGAAAAAAAGAGATGGTCTGGAACTTACAAAAAAAGAAATTCAGTTTATTATTGAGGGTTTTACTACCGGAGATATTCCCGATTACCAGATGAGTGCTTTTATAATGGCTGTTTACTTTCAAGGTATGACAGATAATGAGCGTGCAGAGCTTACACTAGCTATGGTTCATTCAGGAGATACAATTGACTTAAGTGAAATTAAAGGAATAAAAGTTGATAAACATAGTACAGGTGGTGTTGGAGATACGACAACACTTGTATTAGGGCCACTAGTAGCTGCAGTTGGAGTTCCTGTTGCAAAAATGTCCGGCCGTGGTTTAGGTCACACAGGGGGAACAATTGACAAACTCGAATCTGTTCCAGGCTTTCATGTTGAAATCGAAAATAAACAGTTTATTGAGTTAGTGAATAAAAACAAAATTGCAGTCATTGGACAAAGTGGAAATCTTACGCCAGCAGATAAAAGTCTCTATGCATTAAGAGATGTAACCGCAACGGTTAACAGTATCCCACTTATTGCAAGCTCGATCATGAGTAAAAAAATTGCAGCAGGCGCTGATGCAATCGTCCTTGACGTAAAAACAGGTGCAGGAGCATTTATGAAGAGTTTAGATGACTCCAAAGCACTTGCAAAGGCTATGGTTGACATAGGTAATTTGGTTGGTCGTAGTACGATGGCTGTTATTTCTGATATGAGTCAGCCATTAGGTTACGCAATCGGGAACGCGTTAGAGGTTAAAGAGGCAATTGATACCTTAAGTGGAAAGGGTCCCAAAGATTTAGAAGAACTTTGCTTAACTTTAGGTAGCTACATGGTTCTATTAGCTAAAAAATCCGACTCTCTAGAAGAAGCTAGAACGATGCTTGTTGAAGTTATAAATAACGGAAAAGCATTGGAGACACTAAAGACATTTCTCGAAGCACAAGGTGGAGATGGTTCAGTTGTCGATCAACCTGATACTTTACCAGCAGCAAAATACATCATTGAGTTAGAGGCAAAAGAAGATGGCTACATCTCAGAGATCATTGCCGATACAGTAGGTACAGCTGCCATGCTATTAGGAGCAGGTCGTGCAACAAAGGATTCTAAAATCGACCTAGCAGTTGGACTTGTATTAAACAAAAAAATCGGAGATAGAGTAAAAAAAGGTGAATCACTTGTTACAATCCATAGTAATCAAGAAAATGTAGACGAAGTGAAAAATAAGTTATATAACAGTATAACCACTACAGAAAAAGAAGTTAAAGCACCGAAGTTAATTTACGCTACGATCGAATAGTTGTATATAAGTAAGGACCACAGCCAAAGTGCTGTGGTTTTTTACATTTAGATGTAGTAATAGACGCAACCTCAAGGGGAAAAGATGCAACAAAGTAAAAAAACAATCTAATAAGTAAATAAATAGACTACACAAAATGAAATTTTCAGATACTTTCCAGATTGATATACTAATTCTAACTTCCGATTATATGATTATTTTTGAAGTGAAGAATATCACAGGTACTCTTATTTTGGACCAGACATACAATCAGCTTATAAGGGTATTAAACGGAGAAGAGGAAGGATTTCCAGATCCAATAAAACAGGTAAAGCATCAAGAATTTCAATTGAAGAGATGGTTAAAGGCTCAAAATTTCCCTGATATACCTGTTGAATCGTTTGTTATAATAACAAATCCAAATACAATTATTAAAGTAACAGGTGGAAACCCAAACCAAAAAACTAAACTAAATGTCTTTAAAAGTACAAATATACTACCAGAAATAGAAAAATTAAATCATACCGATCAAATCGATAATAAAGCGTTTAAGAAAGACATAAATAAACTATCTAAACGGTTAGTTACGTTACATACAGCATATCATTCTGACATTCTGGACGAATTTACAATTTCTAGGAGTGATCTAGTCATTAGAGTATTATGTAAAAGATGCACCAATATATCCATGGAAAGAAGTAGAGGGAAATGGGAATGTCCTGCTTGTCAATTTATATCAAAACAAGCTCATCTTAGTGCACTAAAAGATTACTATCTATTAATAGATCATTCTATAACAAATAAGCAATTCAGAATCCTTACACATCTTACCTCAAGAACCACCTCTTATAAGCTTCTTTCTGCATGTAACTTCAGAGTATCCGGTAGTACTTGTGATAAGCGCTATCATCTTTCCCTTAACCGATTAAAAAACTTTCCTGAAAGCCTAGTATATTTTCCCTCCAAATGGAAAAAATGTGATGTATAAAGAATGGAGGGCTTATGAAATGAAACGGATACTTTCTTGCTTAACGCTTATAGCAATACTCATTTCTGTCACACCTGTTGCATTTGCTAAAGAGTCTACTACTGTCGAACTTGCAGATAAAGCGAAATCAGCTGTTTTGATCGAACGAGATACGGGGACGATTTTGTACGATAAAAATAGTGAAGAAAAGTTGCCTCCAGCAAGTATGACTAAAATCATGACAATGCTATTGATAATGGAAGCTCTTGAAAAAAACCAAATCAAAATCGATGAAATGGTTCGTACTAGTGAATATGCGGCTTCTATGGGTGGTTCACAAATTTTCTTAGAGCCTGGTGAAGAGATGACTGTGGAGCAAATGCTAAAAGGGATCGCGATTGGCTCAGGGAATGATGCCTCAGTTGCAATGGCTGAAAAAATTGCAGGATCTAATGAAGAGTTTGTCAGTATGATGAATAAAAAAGTAAAAGAATTAGGTTTGAAGAATACACATTTTAAAAACCCGACTGGCTTACCGGAATCGGATCACTATAGCTCAGCACATGATATGGCTATAATGGCGAAAGAGTTATTGAAATATGAGGAAATTACAAATTTCACAGGAAAATACGAAGATTATTTACGAGAAGATACGGACAAAAAGTTTTGGCTTGTTAATACAAATCGACTTGTAAAGTTTTATCCAGGAGTAGATGGAGTAAAAACTGGTTTTACAAATGAAGCAAAATACTGCTTAACAGCTACAGCTAAGAAAGGTGATATGAGGGTAATAGCAGTTGTTTTTGGAGCAGATACACCAAAAGAACGTAATTCTCAAGTGACAAAGATGCTAGACTACGCATTTAGTCAATATCAAACACATCCTCTATTTGAGAAGGACCATGTATTAACACAGTTAAAAATAAATAAAGGTAATGAAACAGAAGCGAATTTAATAACTTCTGAATCTATTTCCGTTCTTACTAAAAAGGGTGAGAGTGTTGACGATGTTACACAAGAAATTGTGATGAAGAAAGATGTTCAAGCACCTATTAAAATGGGGGATGAGTTAGGATCTCTCAGACTTATGAAAGATAATAAGATAATTTCTGAAAGTAAATTAATAGCAGAGAAGGATATTGTGGAAGCCAGTTGGTGGAAGCTTTTTCAGAGAGTAACAGGTCAATTTACAAAATCTAGCTAATGTTGACGAATAACCACTAGTTTTGTCATTGAGCAGGAAAACAAAGGTTCAATCAAGAATCTCTCTTTATCCAGAAATTAAGGAGGGGTAAAACCTTGAGTTTAGCGATTGAACTTGATGTAAGAGAAACTGTTTTATGTATTCGGTTGTCTGGTGAGCTAGATCATCATGCAGCTGAAGACTTGCGAACAAAAGTTACCGAAATACTAGCAGCAAACCCTATTAAGCATATTTTGTTAAATCTTGAAAATTTAGCTTTTATGGATAGTTCTGGTTTGGGTGTAATTTTAGGTAGGTACAAACAAATAAAAGCAGCAGGAGGAGAAATGGTTGTTTGTGCAATTTCCCCTGCTGTACAACGATTATTTGATATGTCTGGATTATTTAAAATTATTCGTTTAGAAGAAAATGAGCAAAAAGCGTTGCTTAAGTTGGGGGTGGCTTCATGAAAAATGAAATGAACCTCCAATTTTCAGCACTTAGCCAAAATGAATCGTTTGCTAGAGTGACAGTTGCTGCTTTTATTGCGCAATTAGACCCTACAATGGATGAATTGACTGAGATAAAAACAGTAGTATCCGAGGCGGTGACTAATTCCATTATTCATGGATATGAAAATGATCCGAATGGGATCGTCTATATAACAGCTACATTGGAGGATGGCATCATTCATTTGACGATTCGCGATGAAGGGATAGGAATTTTAGATATCGACGAAGCTAGACAACCGCTCTATACGACGAAACCCGAGTTAGAAAGATCGGGAATGGGTTTTACGATCATGGAGAATTTCATGGACGAGATTAATGTAGAGTCATATGAAACAAGAGGAACAACAGTAAGATTGACAAAACACTTATCGAAAAGTAAAGCTTTATGCAATTAAAGGGAGACTTGCTATGGATGTGGAGGTCAAGAACGATAACTCGAAAACACAGTTAAAGGATCATGAAGTCAAGGAATTAATACGCCGTAGTCAAGAAGGCGATCAGAGCGCTCGAGATCTCATTATTCAGAGAAATATGCGTCTCGTTTGGTCTGTTGTTCAACGCTTTTTAAACCGCGGTTATGAACCTGATGATTTATTTCAAATAGGAAGTATTGGGTTACTTAAATCTGTTGATAAATTTGATTTATCATATGACGTTCGATTTTCAACTTATGCTGTTCCGATGATCATAGGAGAAATCCAACGATTTATCCGCGATGATGGGACTGTAAAAGTTAGTCGGTCATTAAAAGAACTAGGAAATAAAATCAGACGTGCTCGAGATGAACTTTCTAAAACAATGGGTAAGGTACCCACTGTAACAGAAATCGCAAACTACCTAGACATTTCTCCCGAAGATGTGGTTCTGGCTCAAGAAGCAGTAAGAGCACCTTCCTCGATCCATGAGACGGTGTATGAAAATGATGGTGATCCAATCACCCTACTAGATCAAATAGCGGATAGTACCGAAACAAAATGGTTTGATAAAATTGTACTAAAGGATGCGATCCGTGATCTTGATGAAAGAGAAAGATTGATTGTTTACTTAAGGTACTATAAAGATCAAACACAATCAGAGGTTGCTGATCGACTTGGGATTTCCCAAGTACAAGTTTCCCGTCTTGAAAAAAAGATCTTACTGCAAATGAAGGATAAAATGAATCAATAGAAACCATTTAGCTAAGTAGATTAGAAAGACCCTCATTTAAAAATATGGGGGTCTTTTTTGCTGTATATGAAACCTTCATTCCTTACATAACTTTCCCCAGCATGGTAATTATTGGACTTCCTAATCTTGCATGATTAAAAATCTGCCAATGCATACTACATATACAACCAAAACAAATCATTAGGAAGTGAATTTTGATGGGAAAGACAGTATATATAAGACTTCGACATCGAATTCAAGTACATCCTCTTGATGTCATTACAATTGATGAAATAGCAATTGTTGTCGGACATAAGGAGTTGGTAGAAAAATTAAAAGAAATAATAATCCACAAAGTTACAAAGAGCGATAAAAATATGGTGGTAATAGACGTTATGCATCTACTAAGGGCAATACATAAATATGACCACCTTATTGATGTTCAAACTATAGGAGCGTCACAAACAATCGTCGAGGTTGTTAGTGAAAAGAAAAAGGTTTCGCCATTTCTTTTTTGTGTTGTATGGTTATTGCTATTTATTGGTGCAGGTCTTGCAATTATGAACTTCCACGAGGACGTGAGTATGCTGCAAGTACATCAACGAATTCATAAGATTGTGACTGGGAAAGAAAATGCACAGCCCCTCTTATTGCAAATTCCATATTCAATAGGATTAGGTTTAGGCATGATTTTATTTTTTAATCATTTATTTAAGAAAAGAATTAATGAGGAGCCTAGTCCCCTAGAAGTTGAAATGTTTAATTATCAATTAGATTTGGACCATTATGTAGCAATGAATGAGAGTAAGGAGAAGTTGAACGACCTTGGTCATGATGATCGTTAACAGTGCCATTTTGGTCATTGTTGGTCTGTCGGGTGGACTTGTCGTCGGTTCTGGTTATGTAGCATTTTTAGCTGTACTGGGCGTTATTCCAAGATTAACACAGTTAACTAAAACAAATAAATTCATTCATGTATATGAACTGGCAATCATTCTAGGAACTGTCATTATAGGTTGGATGAGTCTAAGAAACACGATGCTTTTTCAGTCCAAGCTATGGTTAATTCCAATTGGCCTTTTTTGTGGAGTATTCATTGGAATGCTAGCAGCTGCATTAACGGAGGTATTAAATGTCTTTCCAATTCTTGTGAAACGCATTGGTTTTGGTGAAAAAATCCTTATGTTATTAATGGCGATTGTGTTAGGTAAAATTGCAGGTTCACTTTTTCACTGGATTTATTTTGTTAACCAATAAATAAATGGAGGTCTCGAGATGGCGAAGTCTAAAATAAAAGATGATTATAAAAATCAAATTAAGGAATTTCAACCTAAACCATCATATTTTCTAAATTGCATTAAGGCATTCATTATCGGTGGTCTTATCTGTACATTTGGGCAAGTAATAACAAATTTTTATATCAATGTATTAAATTTCTCTGAAAAAGATGCAGCCAATCCAACTGCAGGTACTTTAATACTTTTGGCAGCGATTTTAACAGGTTTTGGGCTATATGATAGGTTAGGTCAATTTGCTGGGGCAGGTTCAGCTGTTCCTATAACTGGTTTTGCCAACTCAATGGCAAGTGCAGCAATTGAACATCGTAGTGAAGGAATTGTCTTAGGTGTTGCTACAAACATGTTTAAGCTGGCTGGTAGCGTAATCGTCTTCGGTGTCGTTTCAGCCTATATAGTTGGAATGATACGTTACTTTTATGGGCTAGTATTTTAAGATGAGGTGGAAATTATGAAATTAATTGGAAAACAAACTTGGCAATTTGAAAATCCATTATTTGTTCATTCGACTGGAACAGCAGTAGGCCCAAAAGAAGCTGCTGGTCCATTAGGTCAGACTTTTGATGTGACACATAAAGAACTTCATTGTGGTGAGGACAACTGGGAGTTAGCAGAACGAAGGTTGATGACTCAAGCAATTGACCATTGCTTAAATAAAGCAAGCAAGACAACGGAGGATATCGATCTTTTATTAGCAGGAGATTTATTAAATCAGAATGTAACAGCTAATTACGTGGCAAGGCAAGTAAGAGTTCCATTTTTATGTATGTTTGGGGCTTGTTCAACATCTATGGAAACAATAGCAGTCGGATCGGCGTTAATAGATGGTGGTTTTGCAAGAAATGTAATAGCTGCAACAAGTAGTCATAATGCTACTGCAGAAAGACAATTTCGTTACCCTACTGAGTATGGAGGTCAAAAGCCTGATACAGCAACTATGACTGTAACAGGAGCAGGTGCAGTGTTAATAGATACGGATAAAAGCAATATTCAGATTACTTCAGCAACGATAGGTACGGTAGCTGATCTTGGTATTACAAACCCATTTGATATGGGATCCGCAATGGCACCAGCAGCTGCAGAAACAATTGCTCAACACCTAAAGGATCTTAACAGGACTGTAGATGATTACGATATGTTTTATACAGGTGATTTGTCAGGTGTAGGAAGTCCAATTCTCAAAGAAATGCTCAAAGAAGAAGGGTATGATATCCATGATAAACATAATGATTGTGGGCTAATGGTATATACACCTGATCAAAAGGTTTTTGCTGGTGGCAGTGGGTGTGGATGCTCAGCCGTTGTAACATTCGGTCACATTTTTAATGAACTTGAAAATGGTCACCTTAATCGTGTCTTGGTCGTTGCTACAGGCGCTTTATTAAGCCCGGTAATGATTCAACAAAAGGAATCAATTCCTACCATTGCGCATGCAGTTGTTTTTGAAAGAACCGATAGGGGTGTGAATAGCTAATGGAGTACATATTAGCTTTTGCTGTTGGCGGTGCCATCTGTGTAGTTGGTCAATTACTCTTAGATATTGCAAAATTAACACCAGCACATGTGATGAGCTCATTTGTTGTAGCAGGTGCAGTTTTAGATGGATTTGGTCTATATGATAAATTGATTGAGTTTGCTGGTGCTGGTGCCACAGTACCAATAACAAGCTTCGGGCATGCATTATTACATGGTGCGATGCACCAGGCGAAGGAACACGGGTTTATCGGGATTGGTATGGGGATTTTCGAATTAACATCAGCAGGAATATCAGCTGCAATCCTGTTTGCATTTATTATGGCACTTATTTTTAAACCGAAAGGATAGGATGATACGTTGACAAAAAGACAGGTGATTTTAGTTACTGATGGAGATGAGTATGCTGCTAGAACAATTGAATATATAGCGGCTAGGATAGGAGGTAGAGCAATTTCTGATACACAAGGAAATCCAACTACTCTAAGTGGACATGATATTGTTCAACTGATTCTTCAAGCTAAAAATGATCCTGTTTTTGTCATGTTTGATGATTGTGGTTTATTAGGTGAGGGTGCAGGTGAAACCGCCTTAAAATATGTAGCGACGCATCAGAAGATCAAAGTACTTGGGGTTATCGCAGTTGCTTCAAAGTCGCATCAAACTGAATGGGCGAAGGTTGATGTCAGTATTGACCGGTTTGGAGAATTAACAGAATATGGAGTAGATAAAAGTGGATTAAAGGATCTAGAGGTAGGGAGGATAAATGGTGATACGGTTTATTGCCTTGACGAATTGGACGTTCCGGTAATTGTTGGAATTGGTGATATTGGCAAGATGGCGCGTAAGGATAGCGTGAAAAATGGATGTCCTATTACGATGAAGGCTGTCAACCTTATATTAGAAAGGAACGGATATCATGGCAACAAAGACTGAAAAACACCCGATTTCACGAAAACTTTCAGAAAATGAGAAATATTTTGAAGAACATGTTGGTTTAAATACGAGCTTCGATTTAGGGATTCGGAAACTGTTTATCTTAAACCACCATGTTAATTTATATTATTTAAATGGTCTATGTGATACAAATTATATTACTCAAATTTTAAAAAATGTTACATCTTTAAGTGACAAAGAAGTAGATCATAATAAATTTAGAGATATCCTAGAAAATCGTATTGTGAACCAGTCAGTAGATAAAATAAATACTCTTGATGAAGTTGTAACTCAAGTACTCTCAGGACTAATTGTATTTTTGATCGAAGGTAGTGACTATGGATTTGTTGTCGACGTTCGTAGTTATCCTGGCCGTGATCCGCAAGAGCCTGACACTGAAAAAATTGTTCGAGGAGCTAGAGATGGCTTCGTTGAAAACATCATTGTCAATACAGGATTGATTAGAAGAAGAATTAGAGATGAACGATTACGATATAAGTTAATGAAAATAGGTGAACGTTCAAAAACTGATGTATGTCTAGCCTTTATAGAAGACGTTGCAGACCCTGGACATGTAAATAAAGTAGAAAAAGAATTAAAAGCAATTAAAATAGACGGTCTAACAATGGCTGATAAATCCGTTGAAGAGTTTATCGTTAAACAAGGATATAATCCTTATCCTCTCGTAAGATATACAGAAAGGCCAGATGTAGCTGCAAATCACTTATTAGAAGGCCACGTAATAATTATTGTAGATACATCTCCAAGTGTTATCATTACTCCAACAACACTGTTTCATCATGTACAGCACGCTGAGGAATATCGACAAGCACCAGCAGTTGGTACTTTTCTTAGATGGGTCCGCTTTTTAGGGATTATGGCCTCGGTTTTCTTGTTGCCACTGTGGTTTTTGTTTGCAATTGAACCATCGTTATTACCGAAGGAAATAGCGTATATTGGCCCTAACGAGTCATCTAACATTCACATTATTGTGCAAATATTTCTCGCGGACTTTGGACTTGAGTTTTTAAGAATGGCGGCCATTCACACGCCAACCTCATTGTCCACCGCAATGGGTCTTATCGCTGCTGCATTAATTGGTCAAATTGCAATTGATGTTGGTTTATTTGTACCAGAAGTTATCCTTTATGTAGCTGTCGCTGGAATTGGAACGTTTGCAACTCCAAGTTATGAACTGAGTGTTGCTAATAAAATATCACGTTTGATCTTATTAATTGCTGTAGCAATCTTTAAGACAGAAGGCTTTGTTATAGGTTGTACTGTGTTTGTTTTACTTCTCGCGAGTATTCGTTCGTTGAACACACCATATCTATGGCCATTTATTCCGTTTAATGCCAAAGCACTATGGCAAATCATTATTCGAACAGCTGTGCCAGGTGCAAAAATAAGACCAAGCATTGTTCATCCTCAAAACGTAAAAAAACAGCCAGAATAGGTGAAAGTGACATTGTAAGAACCCCTCTTTTATGATATTGTATGTTTAATTTAGTGAATGTTTCGTTAACAGTGACAGTAATAACAACTGTATTACTACTGTCCTAATTACCTTTAGATTTAAGCAGATGGCTTTTAAAAATAGATGTAGTTTATTCGGCACAATAGGTAGCATAAATATCTATGGGGACTATATTTTAGATACTTTAATGCGTCGTAAAGAACATTTCTAATTAACAGCCTAGATATAGAAAGAGGGGATCATTTTGTTCTTACATGGTACTAGTAAAGTGAATGAAGCAGGGCATTTAGAAATAGGCGGAGTTGATACGTTAAAATTAGCGAAGGAATACGGAACACCTCTATATATTTATGATGTTGCATTAATTAGAGAACGAGCTAGAAGTTTTAAGGAAGCCTTTGAAAATATGGGTGTAAAAGCACAAGTAGCTTATGCAAGTAAAGCCTTTTCATCAATTGCAATGTTTCAGTTAATCGATGAAGAAGGATTATCATTAGATGTTGTTTCTGGAGGTGAGCTTTTCACAGCTATTTCCTCGGGTTTTCCTGCTTCAAGAATACATTTACACGGAAATAATAAAAGTCGTGAAGAGTTAAAGATGGCTTTAGAACATGGAGTTGGCTGTATTGTTGTCGATAACTTCTATGAAATCGAGCTTCTCCAAGAGCTTTCAAAAGAGTATCATTCAAAGGTGCCAGTACTTTTACGTGTTACACCAGGTGTTGAGGCACATACACATGATTATATAACTACAGGCCAAGAGGATTCCAAGTTTGGATTTGGGTTATTAAATGGGCAAATTGAACAAGCGATTGAAAACGTCCTTGGCCATGATGGGGTTCATTTATTAGGTATCCACTGTCATATCGGATCACAAATCTTCGATACTGCCGGATTCGTTCTCGCAGCAGAAAGAATTTTTGAAAAAATTAATGTCTGGAAAGATCTATTTGCATTTGTTCCTGATGTAGTTAACTTAGGTGGAGGCTTTGGAATTCGCTATACAAAAGAAGATGAACCACTTCCTCCAACATATTATGTTGAACAAATAGTAGAAGCAGTGAAACGACAAGTGAAAGAAATGGGCATTCAAATGCCAGAAATTTGGATTGAACCAGGTCGTTCACTTGTGGGTGACGCAGGGACGACGCTTTATACGACCGGCTCCCAAAAAAATGTTCCTAACATCAGAGACTATGTAGCAATTGATGGAGGAATGAGTGACAATATTCGTCCTGCACTTTATCAGGCAAAATATGAAGCAGTATTAGCCAACAGAGTGAATGAAAAGCATAATAAACTAGTTTCAATCGCAGGGAAATGCTGTGAAAGTGGTGATATGCTAATCTGGGATTTACCGTTACCTGAGGTGAAATCAGATGATGTTTTAGCGGTGTTCTGCACTGGTGCATATGGGTATTCAATGGCAAATAACTATAATAGAATTCCACGCCCTGCTGTAGTCTTTGTCGAAAATGGAGAAGCACAGCTTGTAATAAAAAGAGAAAGTTTTAAAGATCTAATAGTGAATGATTTGCCATTAAAATCGAAAGTAACACATTAATAATCTGTAAATAAAAAAGGACTCTCAAGTCCTTTTTTATTTCTATAAAACTATTTATTATTTTAAAAAGGTGGAATCATTTGATTTCACCTTAACTATTTCTATGAAGACATCGCTGCTTGTTCATCGTTTGTAAAAATCGAAATGATCGCGTTCCAAAGAGCAATAAAGAATTCCTTTACTTGCTGTAAAAAAGTTTGACCTTCTTCAGAATTTAAAAAGTTAGATATTTTATCTTTTGCTTTATCAAGTTGTTGTCCTACTTGATTCCAGTCAATATTAATATTTTTCATTTTATTAAATAACTCAATCAAGCTGTTAATATCTGCCTCTGATAAGGTAATTCCAAGTTCTTTTGCAGCATTTTCTATGAGTGCACGAAGGTCAGCATCAGATTCCGGTACTCCGTTTTTAGCAATTTCATCTTTTATTTTCGCCATAAGTGCAGCAGCATTTTCAGCACCAACTTCATCTCCGAGTTTAGCAGTAGTTACAAGTTCTTCATTCGCAACTTGTTTAACATCTTCAGGAATAACTTCATCTGAAGATAGTTCGTAAGCTTTAATTAATCCTGTTAGTGCAGCGGTACCGGAGACTTCAAAAGGGGCGGTTACATAAATTGTTGCATCCTTAACACCCGCAGTCATAAGTGCATTTAAATACATTTCGTCTGTTACCCAATCAATATTTTTTGTTTTTACTTCAAGTCCTGAACCAGATTTTTCGATTGTAATGCTAGATGAAGAAAGTGCCTTTGAACCAATTGTTGCTTTCGGTATATAATCACCTAAATATTTATGCTCTTCTGCGTTAGATACGGTGATAATTTGATTGTCTTCGGTTGCATTCATTTCCTTTAAAAGGTCTTGTTTTTGTTGCGCAGTTAAGTCCTCTCCAAGTGTTATAATAAGATCGCCTACCACTGCATCAGCATAACTTAGAGTTGGAAAAGCAAATAGTAAACATGCAACTATACTTAAAAGATATTTTTTCAAAGGTGAATCCTCCTTAATTTTAAAGCAATTGACTACCAACATACTTATTATAGATTTTTTTATTGAATGTCAAAAGCTTTTTGATTTGTCATCTAGTAATGAGCTAACTCTAGTTACTAGAAATAAAACTTTGTCCTTTCTGCTAAAAGATTAATTCAATTCTTTTTTTGAACTTACATAAGTAGTACGATAAAATCCAAAAGTTGATTTTTATTAGTCTAGACAAAAATCATTTAGAAAATAGCTTAATTCTTAGCGCGATCTGTTTGCGGTTCATTCCTAGGTTATAGTAGAATAGAGAAGCGTTCATTTCTATTAGACGTATTATACTTAATGGAGGTTACATACATATGAAAAAGGCTCAAATTACAATGGAGAATGGGGATACTCTTTTAATTGATTTATATCCTAATGAAGCACCAGGAACTGTTGCTAACTTCGAAAAGTTAGCAAATGAAGGTTTTTACAATGGTTTAACATTTCACCGAGTGATTCCTGGCTTTGTTGCACAAGGTGGATGTCCAAGTGGAACTGGTACAGGTGGACCTGGTTATACTATTAAATGTGAGACAGAAGGTAATCCTCATAAACATGAAGCGGGTTCACTTTCAATGGCTCATGCTGGAAAAGATACTGGCGGCAGTCAATTTTTCCTTGTACATGAACCACAACCACATTTAAATGGTGTCCATACTGTCTTTGGTAAAGTAACTGAAAATCTTGAGGCTGTTTACAAAATCAAGCCAAATGATGTAATGAAGGAAGTTAAAGTTTACGAAGAATAAGTAACAAAGAGGTTGACTTTAAAAGAGTCAGCCTCTTTTTTTTGATTTCTACAGGAATAAGTAATTAGTTAAAGTGCGGATTGTCTCTTCCTATTAATTGACCATTTTTTAGTGAAGTAGATTCTTATGTCCAACTTGATTATCATGCTTTTCAATATAAAAGTTGCTTAAAGATTGCATCTAACTCATTATAGAGATAAAATAAATTTATAACTTCATATTTCGTTTTACATTCTTCGGGGCAGGGTGGAATTCCCTACCGGCGGTGATGAAGCAAACATGGCTTCTAAGTCCGTGACCCGTTAACATTGTTAGCGGTGGATCTAGTGAAATTCTAGGGCCGACAGTTAAAGTCTGGATGGGAGAAGAATTGCGCGAATTTTTGCGGTGTATTAAATTTCTGTTTTTAAATTAGACATTTAATACTCTTATTTGACATATTCAAATATCAATTTTCCATATAAAAAGCCCTTAGTCTATTGACTATGGGCTTTTTTCGAATGAAAACAATTCAAGTAAACGTAAATATGGCCATCTGTATTAATGAAGGGGGCTATTTTATTATCAAATCATTCATTTATTGTGAAATACCTGCATGTAAAAGAAAGAATTAATCTTATCACAGAATAGTTGGTAGAAATAGCATATAAAGTTTAGAGCAAAGTGAGGGTATTTCATGTTTACAGGAATTATTGAAGAAATTGGGACCATTACTAGTGTTCAAAACTCCAAGGATGCAATTGTATTTACAATTGGAGCTAATAAAATAATAACTGATATGTCTCTAGGCGATAGTATCTCAGTAAATGGTGTGTGCTTAACTGTAACGAACTTTAATACTTCTCAATTTTCAGTAGATGTTATGCCAGAGACAGTTAAAAGTACATCGTTAGTACAGTTGAATAAAGGATCGAAAGTTAATCTAGAGAGAGCTATGGCAGCTAATGGTCGTTTCGGGGGACATTTTGTGTCTGGTCATGTTGACGGAGTTGCCAAAATAATAAAAAAACAGCAAGTTTCTAATGCTGTCTATTATGAGTTGCAAGTAACAGAAGAATTAACCGATTCTCTTATCCATAAAGGTTCAATTACGATTGATGGGATAAGTTTAACGATTTTCGGATTGGAGAAAAATAAGGTTGTTATTTCAATTATTCCTCATACCATTACCGAAACCATTCTCGGTTCAAAGGGAGCGGGGGATATTGTAAATATAGAATGCGATATGATTGGTAAATATATCAAAAAGTTTATTAATCAGCAAATTCAGCCAAGTAACTCTTCATTAAGTAAATCTTTCTTAGAAGATAATGGATTTATGTAGTATAAGCTTAAAAAGGAAAAGACATGAAGGGGGCAAACTCAATGTTTCATACAATTGAAGAAGCGATTGGTGACCTAAAAGAAGGTAAGGTCGTTATTGTAGTTGATGATGAAGATCGTGAAAATGAAGGGGATTTTATTGCATTAGCTGATCAAGTAACACCAGATGTTATTAATTTTATGATTAAACATGGGCGAGGACTTGTTTGCGTTCCAATTACTGAGAAGCAAGCAAAGAAATTGGACCTTACACCTATGGTGAATAAGAATACAGATCCACATGGCACAGCGTTTACAATAAGTGTTGATTATAAGACGAATAAAACTGGAATTAGTGCGTTTGAACGTGCAGATACAGTAAAGGCTCTCCTTTCTGATGAATCTAAAGCAACAGATTTTAAACGACCAGGCCATACCTTCCCTTTAGTTGCAAAAGAAGGTGGAGTGTTGAGAAGAGCTGGACACACGGAAGCGGCAGTAGATTTATCGATTTTAAGCGGTGCAAAGCCAGGTGGTGTCATCTGTGAAATCATAAAAGAAGATGGGACAATGGCTAGGGTGCCTGATCTATTAAAAATGGCAGAACAACTTGAGTTGAAGATTATTACCATTAAGGATTTAATTCAATATCGAAACCGTAGCGAAAAGCTGGTAAATAGGGAAATTGAAATTGAATTGCCGACTGAATTTGGATCTTTTAAAGCAATAGGTTATTCAAACTCACTTGATGACAAGGAACATATTGCTCTTGTTAAAGGTGAAATCAGCATGAATGAACCGATTTTAGTTAGAGTCCACTCTGAATGTTTAACGGGAGATGTCTTTGGATCATATAGATGTGATTGTGGACCACAATTACATGCTGCACTAGCTCAAATTGAGAAAGAAGGTAAGGGTGTTCTGTTATATATGCGCCAAGAAGGTAGAGGCATAGGACTTCTAAATAAAATGAGAGCCTATAAGCTTCAAGAGCAAGGATTAGATACTGTAGCAGCAAATGAAAAGTTGGGATTTGCACCTGATCTAAGAGATTATGGTATTGGTGCGCAAATATTAAAAGATTTAGGAATTGATAGCATGAAACTCTTAACGAATAACCCTAGAAAAATTGCAGGATTAGAAGGTTATGATTTAAAAGTTGTTGACCGAATACCGATTGAAATGCCTGCAAGAAAAGAAAACGAACAATACTTAAAAACAAAGTTTGAAAAACTAGGTCATTTCCTTCATTTATAAAATTCTCCAATAGAAGGGAAAAAACTTTGCAAAGAATTGCTTTTAAACTATCTAAACACATATTAATATTGGTTTCTTAGATTTCTTACTTTTAGCCAATATTGATATGTTTGAATAATCGTTTAGAATAATAAATAACTAAATAATTTTAATCGAAATTTTTCATAAATACTTCAAATCTAAATCTAGTCGTTTTGACACTAGTATTTATCATTTGGAATTATTAAAATTTATTAGCCGAAGAAAGATATACTATATAATTATTTCAGGAGGAATTACTTATGAAAACATTTGAAGGACATTTAATAGGTAGTGGTTTAAAGGTAGCAATCGTAGTTGCGCGTTTTAATGAATTTATTACATCTAAACTTCTTGGTGGAGCAGAGGATGGTTTAAGAAGACATGGTTTGGATGAAGAAAGTATTACAATTGCTTGGGTCCCAGGAGCATTTGAATTACCTTTGGTTGCCAAAAAATTAGCTGAATCGGGTAAATATGATGCAGTTATTACTTTGGGTACAGTTATTCGAGGGGCAACAACGCATTATGACTATGTATGTAATGAGACTGCTAAAGGTGTTTCCCAAGCATCTTTAACAACAGGAATTCCAGTAATTTTTGGTCTGTTAACGACTGAAACAATTGAGCAAGCAATTGAAAGAGCTGGCACGAAAGCAGGAAATAAAGGCTATGAGGCTGCAGTTACTGCGATTGAAATGGCAAATTTACTAAGAACTATACAATAATTCAATTAAATGTGTTTAAAATAACATGAAAACTGTTTATAATGAATGTGTTGAGAAGAGATAATAATAAGTTAGATATATTAAAATTTTATCAACTATAGATTCAACATGCAGATTATTGCTTTCGCTTTTTAAGAAAGATATTTCGTTAATGAGGGGTATATATGTTAATACGCTTTAAAAAAAGTTTTGAAAAAATTGCCATGGGTCTACTGTCATTTATGCCAGCTGAAAAAGATCTAAAGCAATTACAACAAACAATTAAACAATATGAAACTGCAGACGATTGGCAATTGTTTCTTTGGAAACAAGGAGAAGACATAATCGGGGCTATTGGTGTTATTTTCAAAGGGGAAGACTTTGTCGAAATACAACATGTCACTGTGAATCCTTCTCATCGCCAACAGGGTATTGGTAAAAGTATGATGACCGCCGTGCAAGGTCTCTACAAAACCAAATCTGTTGTACCAAATGACGAAACAGAAGCATTTTTTGAAAAGTGTAAAGACAATAAAGATTTAGATTGTTAGTGAAGTCAAAAAGGCTGTCTAAAAAGTATATACTTTTTAGACAGCCTTCTTTATAGTTTAGCGCAATTATAAAATTCTTGTACTGTAGTTAAGTGCTCTGACAAATAGTTAATATCGAATCGTTATCACTTTTCGTGTTTCCTATATCTCATTGCAGTGTGCTTCAGTTCATACATCACTGAACGGGCTTATGCGCTTTCGCTTTTTTAAGAGTTCTTAGCGTTTTTTCTAAGTTCCAGCTGTTGGTTTCTTTCGGCTATAACAGTAGACCGATTTCGTTTCTTGTGTTTATGAATGAGAAATTCATTTGATAGGTCGCTTTCTTGTCCCCAATTTAACTGTGAAGTTTCACAATGCCGCTGGCATATTTGTAATAATTTTTTATCGTTTATGGGGAGGTTTATACTGTAATAAGCTTGTTTATCTGCAATTTCCTTTTTTCGTTTATTCAATATATCTAACAACTCTTCACTATGTATACCTAGCGTCAATAAGGCATTACGATCGTTCTCTAACAAAGTTAACGCATTCGATATCATTTTCAGTGCTCCTGGAAAGTTGCCTCGACGATGGTGGTATAAACCTACAGCAACTTGTATAAGTCCAACCCAGTATGGTTTACGTTGATTGGGTGGGTCACTTTTCCAATGTTCCTCTAACACCTCATGACACTCGAAATAATCCCGTTCACAATGAAAGTAGATAAGATAATTTATATAAGCTTGATCATACATACTAATTTTCACCTCTTTCATACATTACTAATTTAATTTTTCACAAAAAGCTACCAATTGACACGAACCTTTTTGTTGGAATAGAGGTTATTATTATATAATAGGCTATTTGTTTTTGATAGGTATTTGATTTGCTTGGTAGATAGTCAATTAAAATGATTTGAGAAATAAAAGGCTGCTATGTGCAGCCTCTATATGATTATTATAACCAAGCAGCACCGACAATGATTAATAAGATAAACAATACAACAATTAACGCAAATCCTCCACCGTAGTTAAAACCTTGTTCGCCCATTTTTATTTCCTCCTTTATATTGCTCTTACATTTGTAATATATGAGTAAAGAGCCGTGTGTGTATAGGCGGATACCTATTTTTTGCTCATTTCACTGTATGGGGTTACTTTCTAAATAGTATGTGATTTTTAGACGTAGTAAAAAGCTATGTACATAAAATATTAATAAATACAAGAACATCCTAGTTATGTGATGAATGTTCTATTACTCTTTCATTAAAAGAAAAGATAATTAGGATAAAACTGTTAATTTTATATGGAATTTATCGATAAACCTAAAAAATATTGGACATGAAGAAAATTTCCTCTATACTAAATTGTGGCTAGTTGTAAGGAATGGTGGGAAATAAATTGCAATATCATGTAAAAATTGATGCATTCGAAGGTCCATTAGACCTATTACTTCATTTAATTAATCGTTTAGAAATTGATATATATGATATTCCGGTTAAGGAAATCACGGAGCAATACATGCTATATATCCACACAATGCAGGAGCTAGAGCTTGATATTGCTTCTGAATATTTAGTCATGGCGGCTACATTGCTATCAATTAAAAGTGGAATGCTTTTACCTAAACAAGAAGAGGAACTATTTGACGAAGAATTCGGAGAAGAACCAGAAGAGGATCCTCGTGAAGAATTAATGCGGAGGCTAATTGAATATCGAGTTTATAAAGAAGCTGCAGATGATCTTCGTGAGCTTGAAGAGGACAGGTCACAGGTCTATACGAAAGCACCAAGTGATTTAAGTGAATATGGAACACAAGTAGTCAACCAAACGAATTCTTTGGATATTACGTTATATGACATGCTTGGCGCCTTTCAAAAGATGCTAAGAAGGAAAAAAATTCAAAAACCAATGCAAACAAAAATAGCTAGACAGGAAATTCCTATTGATAAAAGGATGGATGAGATCCTAAAGGATTTACACGAACATCCTGGCAGAAGGCGGTTTGTTGATTTGTTTCCGTCAAACAGTAAAGATCACTTAGTTGTTACATTTTTAGCGATATTGGAATTAATGAAATCACATTTGATTTTAATTGAACAAGAAAATAATTTTTCAGATATTTTTATAATGGGGAGTGAGTAGCATCATGTCCTTAGGTCTAATTGAATGGAAATCAATTGTTGAAGCTCTTTTATTTGCTTCAGGAGATGAGGGTCTCTCATTAAAACAGTTAATTATTGTTTTAGAGCTCGAAGAACATGAAGTCATTGGCATATTAGCAGAGCTGTCAGATAGCTATCAAGCAAAGGAAAGAGGCATTGACTTAGTAGAAGTTGCTGGTCATTACCAACTGACTACGAAAAAGGAACATGCAAATTTTTTGAAAAAATTAGTGGAAGCACCAGTAAATACTTCCTTATCACAAGCAGCTCTGGAAACATTAGCGATTATTGCCTACCAACAACCGATTACTAGGATAGAAATTGAGGAAATTCGTGGAGTGAAAACAGAAAGACCAATCCAGACACTTGTTTCAAAGGTGCTTATTAAAGAGCTTGGAAGGGTAGAAGGGACTGGGCGCGCTATTTTATACGGTACAACAAAGGAATTTCTTGAATACTTTGGATTAAAATCCATTAAGGAACTTCCGCCCTTACCAAATAAAGCAAGTGATGAATATGAGCAGGAAGAAGCTGACCTGTTTTTTGAAAAGTTTAATGAAACGTTTGAGGATATATAAGAATCAGTGACTGATCAAATGAACTACAAATTGTAGTTTTTTTGATCAGTTTTTTATTTAGAAAAATTATTCGAATTACTAGTATAGATTAATTATGTTAAGAAAGTTTTTAATAGATATGGAAGAAAAATATCAGTGAATCATTCAGGGTTTTTGAAATTTACAATCATAAGCTTTGTCCACGTGCATAAACTTGTACAAAACAAGTAAGGGGACGTGGATGCATTATGCCGTACATCAAGATTGTTTTATCTGGTTTTATTATTACCATTTTGCTTTTTACACTCTTTCCACATCATTCATCTGCAATTGGCGTAAGTGCCCAAACTGCGATATTAATAGAGCAAGAATCTGGAAGAGTCCTCTTTGAAAAAGAAGCAAATAAAAAAATGAGAATTGCTAGCATAACAAAGATCATGACAGCCATTCTTGCTATTGAATCAGGGAAACTAGATGAAAAGGTTACCGTAAGTGAAAATGCTCTAAAAGCAGAAGGATCGGCCATTTATTTACAAAAGGGGGAAAAAATAAAATTAGAGGATTTAGTATATGGGTTAATGCTTAGGTCAGGAAATGATGCTGCCGTGGCAATTGCAGAATATGTTGGAGGGAGTCTTGAAGGATTTGTTGTCATGATGAATCAAAAGGCAGAAGAAATTGGGATGACTAATACACATTTCGCTAACCCACACGGTCTTGATGATCACGAAGATCATTTATCTACCGCCTATGATATGGCTTTATTAACCCAATATACTATGGGGAACGAGATTTATCGAAAAGTAACAAGTACTGAAACACATAGAGCACCCAATCCAAATGAAAAATGGGACAGAGTATGGCATAACAAAAATAAATTACTAACTAGTCTTTACGAATATAGTACAGGTGGGAAAACTGGGTATACGGTACGTGCTAAACGTACTCTCGTGTCAACAGCATCGAAGGATGGATTTAATACAATTGCAGTAACTTTAAATGATTCTGATGATTGGAGAGATCATCAGAATTTACACAACTATGCGTTCGAGCATTATGAACTTGTGAACATAAAGAAACAAGGGACACTTGATAAAATAGATAATGAATTTTATAAAAATAACGTATTTATTGATCGCAATGTTCTTTACCCATTGACAGCAGAGGAACAAAAAAAGGTGAAGATTAATGTTTTCCTGAAAACTCCTGATAAGGATTGGGATGATTCCGAAGATGTTCCTAATGTTGTCGGTGAAATGACGGTGAAGCTTGATAAGAAAGAAATTACTAGCGTGCCAATCTTCTATGAAAATGGTGAGAATGAAAAACCAAAAGATTCTTTTTGGAATTTATTTAAAGGGATATTTTCTTCAATATCCGGGGTAACTCAAAATGGTTAATATTATATGGGTTCTATTGACGTTAATTGGTATTGTTTTTGCCATGTTTAACGGAACAATGGATGAAGTAAATGCAGCTATCTTTAAAGGAGGAAAGGAAGCAGTAACGATATCCCTTGGATTAATTAGTGTACTAGTCTTCTGGCTTGGTTTAATGAAGATCGCGGAAAAAGCAGGGTTATTAGAGAAACTTGGTCGTTTATTTAAGCCTATTGTGACAAGACTTTTCCCTGAGGTACCTCCGGAACATCCAGCTATGGGTTATATGCTTTCAAATATGATGGCTAATCTATTCGGCTTAGGAAATGCTGCAACACCTCTAGGGATTAAAGCGATGGAACAGTTAAAAGTGCTAAATGGAAATTCTGATAAAGCCAGCAGATCTATGATTACATTCTTAGCAATTAACACATCTAGTTTAACCTTGATTCCGACAACTGTAATTGCGATTATGATGACCTATGGTTCTTCATCACCAACAAGTATAGTAGGACCAACTTTACTAGCGACATTTATATCGACTCTCGGGGCAATTATAATAGATCGATTCTTTTATTTTAGGAGAAAGAGAAAAGGGTGATCAAGAATGGGAATCATTAGTGTTATATCATTATGGCTAATACCAGTAATTATCGGTTTTATTTTACTATATGGTACCTTAAAGAAGGTCCCTACTTATGAAATATTTGTTGAAGGCGGAAAAGAAGGAATTACCATCGCTTTTTCAATCATTCCTTATTTAGTAGGAATGCTAGTTGCTATTTCGATATTTCGTGCCTCAGGAGCTCTAGAATTCTTAATGAATTTAATGAAACCTTTATTGGTGGCTCTTCATATTCCTGCTGAAATTGTTCCGCTCGCGTTTATACGCCCGATATCAGGTAATGCAGCGCTTGGGATCACTTCAGATATAATTGCTACATACGGTCCTGATTCCTTTATTGGAATGCTGGCAGCGACAATGCAAGGAAGTACTGATACAACGTTGTATGTATTAACAGTTTATTTTGGGGCAGTGGGTATAAAAAAAATGGGCGATGCGCTAAAAGTAGGTTTGCTTGCTGATCTAGTCGGGATTATCGCATCATTAGTTATCGTTACACTGTTGTTTGGATAATTGTGAATAAATGATATTCTTTTTAAAACTACTCACACGGGGTAGTTTTTTTGTTTAGGAAACTATAAAATTTTTGTGTAAAAGAGCTATAATCCCTTTGAATACAGAGATTAGGTAATGGGGAATATTTGATAATTCTAGGATAAAAAACAGGAGGGAAAGTATGGTATGATGGTAAAGCACAATTTGTCGTATAATACCTAAACTTGTGAAAAAAATAGGAAAGCATTAATATATTAACGAGGTGAACGGAATGGAACGCTTACAAAAAGTAATTGCACATGCAGGTGTAGCATCTAGAAGAAAAGCTGAACAATTAATTGCAGAAGGAAAAGTAAAAGTGAATGGAAAAGTAGTAAAGGAACTCGGTATCAAGGTTAACGAACAAGACCGTGTAGAAGTTGAGGGGGTTCCTCTAGAACGTGAGGAACCAATATATTTGATTTTGTATAAGCCGACAGGAGTTATTTCAGCTGCTAAAGATGATAAAGGAAGAAAGGTTGTTACCGACTTTTTCCCATATATAAAACAACGTATCTATCCAATAGGAAGACTAGATTATGATACATCTGGAGTCTTGTTACTTACCAATGACGGAGATTTTGCCAATAGTCTTATGCATCCTCGATATGAGGTTGAAAAAACATATGTTGCAAAGGTAAAAGGAATTCCTTCTCGCGAAATGATAAGAAGACTAGAAAAAGGTGTTCAACTTGAAGATGGAAAAACAGCTCCAGCAATTGTTAAGGTACTATCAATTGATAAGAGAAAGCAAATGGCTATAATAGAGCTGAAAATACATGAAGGTCGAAATCGTCAAGTTAGACGAATGTTTGAAGCAATTGGACATCCAGTTCAAAAACTTAAACGAGAACAATATGCATTTTTAGATTTAAGAGGTCTTGTCACAGGTGATTCAAGAGAACTATCACCACATGAAGTTAAGCAACTTCGCTCTCTTGCTCTACACGGAAAACAAGGAAAACAAGGGAAATAATTTCACATAAACTTCAAAAAGTGCAGTAAACCATCTATTTAGAAAATGATATAATATACGTTGAATGTTAAAAGCCTTTTTCGAAAAGAGTACGAAGACAGGGGTAAATACGTAAAGTAGTGCTTGATACGAAGAACAACAATCTTTGCGGAACTATCTATGTTTAAAGAGTAGGGGAGTTTGTAAATGAAGAAAAAACGTTTACTCATGCGCTCTATTATCCTAATTTTATTAATTGGTGCAGTTGGTTATACGTTATATTCGAATTTCTTTGTCAGTAAAGAGAAAGTAAAGGTTGGGAGCGTAGCACCTGATTTTGTATTAACGGATTTAGAGGGAAATGAACATCAGCTATCAGAATATCGAGGCAAAGGTGTATTTTTAAACTTTTGGGGGACTTGGTGTGAGCCATGTGAACGTGAAATGCCTTTTATGGACAATCAATATGAATACTACAAAACAAAAGGTGTTGAAGTATTAGCTGTTAATATTGCTGAATCTAATATTGCTGTTCAAAGCTTTGCCAATAAATTAGATTTAACATTTCCTATAGTACTTGATAAAGATCGCCAAGTATTAAATGCATATGGAGTAGGGCCACTACCAACAACGTTTTTAATTAATCCTGAAGGCAAGGTTATACATATTACTTCAGGCTCTTTAACAGAAAGAATGGTAAAGGATTTTATGGAACAGATTAAACCTTAATGGGGAGTTTTAGCATGAAAAAGGTACATTGTGAGTGTGGTCATGCAAATCCACAAGGTACACATATATGTGAATCTTGTGGAAATCCAATAGGAGAAGATGAAAAGTTAGAACCTAAAAAACTATTGGATATGAAATATGATGGAACTGCAAGACGCTCTCAAACGTATAAAAAAACAATGGTTGATAAAGTTTGGAATTTTTTTTCATCAGTAAAAGTAGGAATTTGGATTATTGTCTTACTTTTAATTGCCTCAGCATTAGGAACAGTATTCCCGCAGGAATTGTATATTCCACCAACAGTAACAGCAAGTGAATTTTACAAAGACGAGTATGGGATTTTGGGTCAATTGTATTATGATTTAGGTTTTCATAATTTATATGGTTCATGGTGGTATATGACCTTAGTAGCTTCACTAGGTATATCACTTGTTATCGCGAGCTTAGATCGTTTTGTGCCATTGAATCGTGCCCTAAAAAAACAAGGTGTAACGAGACACGAATCGTTTATGAAACGTCAAAGATTATTTGGTGCTACGAAAACAAAGGATTTTAATGTAGAAACGATCAAAGAACGACTTTCTTCTCGTCGTTATAAAGTTAGAGAAGAAAATGGTAATCTATTAGCAGAAAAAGGTCGCTTTTCTAGGTGGGGTCCATATGTAAACCATTGTGGATTAATTATTTTCTTAATAGGGGCTATGCTCCGAACTGTACCTGGGATGTATGTGGATGAAGTTCTCTGGCTTAGAGATGGGGAAACTGCCGTTATACCAGGGACAGAAGGAAAGTACTACCTTGAAAACAAAGAATTTATTATGGAAGTTTACGAAAAAGAAAAGGAAAATGAAGTCTTTGGTGATGCAATATCACGTGTAGGCGACGGTAGTGTTGTTAAAAACTTTCAATCGAATGTTGTCTTATATGAAAGAGAAGGAGAAATTGTACATGGTGCAAATCCGGATCTTAAAGAAATTAAACAACAAGAAATTCGCGTGAATGAACCACTCAAAGTTGATTCTTTTTCACTTTATCAAGTGGATTATAAACTAGATGAATTAAACAAAATGACATTTAGTTTAATAGACAAAACCTCAGAAAAAAGTTTTGGTCAGTTAACCGTGGACCTTATAGATCCTGAAAAAATTTATGATCTAGGAAACGGTTATAAGGTGGAAATTTCAACTTATCTTCCTGATTTTTACTTTGACGATAAAGGTGTTCCAAATACGAAAACTCGAATACCGAACAATCCGGCATTTGTGTTTAAAATGATCACTCCCGATAAGCCAAAAGGTGAAACAAGTTTTGTTGCTATTCAACAAACAATTGAGCCTTCAGAAGATAATAAATACAAAATGAAATTTGAAGGTGTAGAAACGAAAAATCTAACAGCCTTAACAGTTAGAAAAGATTTGACTCTTGGTATATTAGGACTCGGTGGTGCAATCTTTATGATCGGTGTTATTCAAGGAATGTATTGGAACCATCGTCGTATTTGGATTAGACGAAGTGGTGATGAGATCTTAATCGCTGGACATACAAATAAAAATTGGTATGGTTTGGGCAATGAGATAAAAACAATAGTAGAAGGTACTTCTTTGACAGACCCAATAGATCAATTGGAAAAGAATGTAGAAAAGGAGGGTTAATGTGGCGGCAATTAGTAGTACATTTTTAGAGATTGCATTCGTTTTGTATTTGATTGCTATTTTTCTCTTTGGAGGTTCAATAAGAGACAAACGAAGCAAAACGAATAAGATGAGTAAATGGACCATTCTAGCAATAAGTGTGACTATTCTTGGCTTTGCTTCACAATTTGCTTATTTTATTACAAGATGGATTGCATCAGGACATGCACCTGTAAGTAATCTCTTTGAGTTTACAACTGCATTTGGTATGATGCTCGTGCTTGCTTTTATTATTCTATTTTTTATATACAAGGTAGCAGTTCTTGGTTTATTTACGTTACCTATAGTCATTCTGATTATCGCGTACGGCAGTATGTTCCCATCAGATATTAGTCCATTAATTCCGTCCCTACAAAGTCACTGGTTATACATTCACGTGACAACAGCAGCATTGGGACAAGCTATTTTATCAATAAGTGCAATTGCAGGTATTATCCACCTTATAAAAGTAGTTGATCAATCGAAATCGACTAAAAAAACATTTTGGTTAGAGTCGATTATGTATATTTTGGTTGTTACTCTTGGTTTTATTGTTATTACAATGACATTTAAAGGTCTTGATTATCAAGCTGACTTTAATTGGATTGATAAAAACGACCAAGCAGTAACTATGACTTTCAACTTACCAGCTTTAATAGGTCCTAATGAAAGTGAATTGTTAACTGAAGGAAAGTTTGAACCATTTATGGAACTGCCAGCATTGTTTGCTGCTGACAAAGCAAACACGGTCATTTGGTCAGTACTGGTTGGAACTATACTTTATGGTTTGTTTAGACTACTCTTCCGTAAACGAATAGCTGCATTAATCCAACCTCTTACTAAAAATGTTAATTTAGATATAGTCGATGAAATTGGCTATCGCTCAGTTGCAATTGGCTTTCCAGTATTTACACTTGGAGCGTTAATATTTGCAATGATTTGGGCTCAAATCGCTTGGACACGATTTTGGGGTTGGGATCCAAAAGAAGTGTGGGCTCTGATTACATTTTTATTCTATGCTGCATACTTACATTTACGTCTGTCAAAGGGCTGGCATGGTGAAAAATCAGCATGGCTAGCTGTCATCGGATTTGCAATTATTATGTTTAATTTAATCTTTGTAAACCTAGTTATTGCCGGACTACATTCATATGCATAAATAAAAGTAGAAGCAAAATACTATTTCATATTCTATAAAAATGCTATGTAGTATGATGAAAAGTGCAATGCTGCTATAAAAAGCCTTCACTCCTATGCAGTGAAGGCTTTTATTAAAAGGTTTTTTATTGAACAAATATATTTAAAAAATTAGTCAGGAATTATATGACACGTACATTTCTTTTATAGGGAGGGCTATTAATGGAAGAGAATCAAAATTTAAAAATTTTAGTTGTGGATGACGAAGAAAGAATAAGACGACTTCTACGGATGTATTTAGAAAGAGAAAATTATCTGATTGATGAAGCAGAAAATGGTGACGAAGCATTAGAGTTAGCTTTGAATAATGAATATGATTTGATTATGTTAGATATTATGATGCCTGGGATGGATGGAATTGAAGTTTGTAAGCAAATACGTGAAAAAAAGGCCACTCCGATAATTATGCTTACGGCAAAGGGGGAAGAGGCTAATAGAGTTCAAGGCTTTGAGGTAGGAACAGACGACTATATTGTTAAACCATTTAGTCCAAGAGAAGTTGTTTTGCGTGTAAAAGCATTATTAAGAAGATCATCGCAAACATCTTATTTGAAAACGGACACAAAAACAAAAAATGTGATTGTATTTCCTCATCTTTCAATTGATCATGATGCACACCGTGTAACTGCAGATAGTACTGAAGTAAGTTTAACTCCAAAAGAATATGAGTTGTTATACTTTTTAGCTAAAACACCTGATAAAGTATATGATCGAGAAAAATTATTGAAA
This sequence comes from Metabacillus sp. GQ13, assembly GCF_059758525.1. Taxonomy (NCBI): domain Bacteria; kingdom Bacillati; phylum Bacillota; class Bacilli; order Caryophanales; family Bacillaceae; genus Metabacillus; species Metabacillus sp. GQ13. The sequence goes on along the minus strand of NZ_JCAXET010000005.1, from coordinate 87,426 downwards.
GAAGTATGGCAATATGAATTCTTTGGTGATTTACGTACAGTTGATACTCATGTAAAACGCCTTCGAGAGAAACTAAGCAAAGTATCTCCTGAAGCAGCAAAAATGATTGTTACTGTATGGGGTGTGGGTTATAAATTTGAGGTTAACAATGCATGATACTTTGGAAAAGTGTTGTAGGTAAACTTTGGATAACGATTTTATTACTCGTTTCATTTGTTTTATTTATTTTAACGATATTAATGTTAGAGTTCATTGAAAATTATCATGTAGGTGAAGCCAAAGATGACCTTACACAACTTGCTACTAAGGTTTCAGCTATTATAGAAGGTAATGAGGACCAGTCTCTTGCTAGATCAATAACATGGGAACTTACAGATGAATTAACACATATTCTCATTGTTGAAGATGCTAAAACGTATTGGCATTCACCTAACGATTTTGAAGATATACCACATTTAGATATAGAAGATATTGAAGCTGATTCTGATCTTGCAGTGACCTTAACTAAACAACAAGAAATAAGTAAACGGCAAAACTTGGAGCAAACGAATGATTATGCAGCAAATGCTGAAGATGAGGTTTTAATTGTCGGGGTACCTTATAAGGTTTCAGATAAGAAAAATGGTGCGGTGTATATCTCACAATCACTTTCAGCTGTTCATGAAACAACAAAACATACCACCAAATTCATCTTATTGGCTGCAGGTATAGCGATCATTTTAACAACCGTATTTGCATTCTTTTTGTCTACAAGAATTACATACCCATTAAGGAAAATGAGAGAGGTAGCCCAAGAGTTAGCTAAAGGAAAATTCGATACAAAAGTGCCAATCATGTCTCAAGATGAAATTGGTGAGCTAGGAATTGCCTTTAATCAAATGGGTAAACAATTAAAATTTCATATAAATGCACTAAGTCAAGAAAAGGAGCATTTAACAAATATTTTGAGTAGTATGGCGGATGGTGTTATTACATTAAATATTGATGGAACGATATTAATCACTAACCCACCAGCAGAACGTTTTTTACATGCGTGGTACTATGAGCAAGGAATGGACATTCAACCGGTTGTTCAGGAGTTACCTCCAGAGGCAGATGAACTTTTTAAACTAGTTGTCTCTACTGAAGCGGAGCAATTACTCGAAATATCACTTCAAGGTAGAAGCTGGGTCATTTTAATGAGTCCTTTATACAATCAATCCTATGTCAGAGGAGCGGTTGCAGTCTTAAGGGATATGACTGAAGAACGCCGCTTAGATAAGTTTCGCAAGGACTTCATTGCCAATGTAAGTCATGAATTAAGAACGCCTATCTCAATGCTTCAAGGATATAGTGAAGCAATTGTTGATGATATTGCAAGCACTGATGAGGAAAAAAAGGAAATAGCACAGGTAATTCATGATGAATCGTTACGAATGGGAAGATTAGTTAATGATTTATTAGATTTAGCTAGAATGGAAGCTGGCCACATTTCCCTAAATATAGAGGAGAATTCGGTCCCAGAATTTATCGATAAAATTAATCGTAAATTTCAAGGGCTTGCTAAAGAGAAAAAGATGGATCTTAATGCTGAAGTTTCGTTAACAGAGCCATTATTTAGGTTTGACCCTGACCGAATTGAACAGGTATTAACAAATTTAATTGATAATGCTATTCGACATACTTCTGAAAATGGAAAGGTTACCCTATCTGTTGTCAATAGTCATAATGATTTAAAAATTCACGTTCAGGATTCAGGTAGTGGAATTCCAGAAGAAGACTTACCGTTTGTATTTGAACGATTTTATAAAGCTGATAAGGCTCGAACTCGAGGAAGAGCTGGAACCGGTCTCGGACTCGCAATTGCGAAAAATATTATCGAAGCACATAAAGGGAAAATTCAAGTTCATAGCAAGGTTGGAGAAGGTACGACATTTACTATCCTTTTACCCCGAATAAACGTAGATTTTGATTGAAGTTGACGAACAATCTTGTTCCATAAGAAACAATATTTCTTTCTGCTTTCTTTGCAAAATAGTTAAAATAACCTATTCATATGAATAGGTTATTTTGCCTGTTAGTCACTTGAATTTATATAAAGGCTATCAAAGAGAACTGGGCTAAGAGTATAATAGGAAGCGGAGTTACCGGTTTAATAAGTTATAAAAATACATAGTATGATTATTCCGTAATTGATTAACCATCAATTTTTAAGAATGGAGAGTGTAAGTAGTGAATTTATACACAAGAACAGGTGACAGTGGTAAAACAAGCATTATTGGTGGGAGAGTTGATAAAGACCATTTACGCGTTGAAGCGTACGGAACAATCGATGAAGCAAATTCTTTCATTGGGCAAGCAATGACCTTGCTAAATGATCCGAAATTCAATGATATATATAAGGAGTTAGAGAAAATACAACATGAATTATTCGACTGCGGTGGAGACTTGGCAGTTAGTAAAGAAAAATACCCTTTTAAAACTACTGCTGATATGGTTGATTTTTTAGAAGGTAGAATTGATCATTATGTTGAGGAAGCACCTGATTTGGAGAAATTTATCTTACCAGGAGGTAGCCAAGCAGCTGCCATTATTCATCTTGCAAGAACGATAATAAGAAGAGCAGAAAGACGTACAGTGTCCTTAGAGAAGGAAATGGACATTAATATCATCGTCTTACGCTACTTGAATCGCTTGTCGGATTACCTTTTTGCAATCAGCAGAGTCATTAACTATCGTTTAGGTGTAAAAGATGTAGAGTATGAAAGAAGTGCACTCGTTTTCAAAACGACATCAAAAAAAAATAAACAGGATAAATAGTGCTCTAGTTTTCTTAATAGAAGAACCCTTAAATTAACATCGCATGGATAAAATGCTAAACAGGCGCTTTGAAAATGTTTAGCATTCTGTTTTACCCTACCTTAATTACCTCTAATGCAATCAAATTTTTTATGCAGTTAGTTAGAAAGAAAACTCTGAAATCAATCATTCAAATAGTTGAGATTAGAGTGAATTATCTTAACGAAAACAGCATTAATTATTAATAATTTATTAACATTTTGTATAATCCTCCAAGAATACTAGCAACTGTGCTAAAGTATATATTACATAATGTCAAATATTACGAGAATATTTCAGATATATTACATTGTGAAATGTGCAACTTTTTTTATTTTGTTGCGACTAAATAATAGAGTGGAGGGGCATTCATGGAGGATACCTTTCAGAAGATATATGAAAAATATCATCATGACCTTTTTCAGTTTTTATTTTATATGGTGAAGAATCGTGAACAAGCAGAGGATTTAGTTCAAGAAGTATATATTCGAGTCTTAAAGTCCTACGATAAGTTTGAAGGTAGGAGTAGTGAAAAAACATGGCTTTTTTCGATTGCCAGGCATGTTGCAATCGATTGGTTTCGTAAACAAAAAAAGATTCGACATCGATTATTAGAAAAATTCGATTGGGACAAACAACAAATTGAGGATAATCAGCCTATGCCTGATGAGGTTACCTTGCAGAATGAACAAATTCAATGGATGTACCGCTCCCTTGACATATGTTCAATCGACCAGCGTTCCGTTCTGATATTACGTTATCTACAGGAACTTTCAATCACAGAAACAGCTGAAGCACTAGGTTGGTCATCTAGTAAAGTTAAAACAACACAGCATCGAGCGCTAAAACAACTTCAAAAACAAATGCTAGATATTTCTAATAAGGAGGGGTTATCTTTTGAAAAGAAAAGAGTGGAGTGAAGAGCAACTCGAACAGCTTTTACAACAGTTACCCCTTGTGAAAGATACACAAACTCCTGAAGGCATCTATAACAGAATAGTAAAAAAACAGCAAAAAAAGAAGATCAGTGTATGGATTGCTCCCACGTTTGCAACAGTTACAGCGCTTCTACTCCTATCGATCATCACTCCTTACATTTTCCAAAGTTTTATATTTAATCAAGAAAGTTCGAGTTCAAAGGATATGGCAATTTCACAGGATGAATCGAAAGAAGCAGAAGAATATGAAAAGGATGACACTGAAGGAAATATGGCAGAAGCAAAATTAGTTGATGAAGTCCCGATAGATCAGGAACTCTATACATTCGATAAAAACAATGATGATAATATTGAAACATTTGTTACAAATCCATCTGAGGCTGAAGAAATAATAACGGTGGGATTTACAGACGGAAATTCTCAAAATATTATTCCAGTAAGTGTTGATACTAACACTAAACAAAATAATATAAAAAATATTGGTGAAATCATTTCAAAAGTGAATACAGAGGAACTTGGTTTGATAGGGTCTGAACTAATTTATTCTACGTTAATAGAAGAGAAAAATCCTCAAGAAATCGGTATAGAATACCATGGAAAACCAGTATTGACCAGTAAAACTGAAGTGCTCTATCATGAAGCGATTGAGGAAACATTTCGTTGGCTTGATTATAAAAAGGCAAAACTCTATACGAATGATGATGAAGGGATAGAATTTAGTACTTACGGGAATAAAACTGAGTTAAATTTGAATCAGGCTAGTAAAAGGGCTTACTTTCTATATCAATTTGACGAACAAACGTCAAAACTGTTGGCGCCATCACCGGGTTCTTATGAGACCCTTGAGAATGCATTTAATTCGATGAAAATAGGGATAGAGAAAAGTGGTTTAAAACCAACAATTATGGAAAATATTACAAAGATTACTACAATAGAAATTGGTGAGTTGCTAGAAATTGAATTTATTCATGATACAGAATTTAAAAATAATGAAGATACCATTATTATGCTTGAAGCAATTTTATTAACCGCAAAGGAATTTGGATATAATAAGGTTCAATTTAAAGGCATTGATATTGACCAAATCGGAGTAATGGATTTAACAAATCCAGTAGATGTACCTTACTCACCTAATCCAATTAAGGCAAGTTAAGAGGCTCACATTTTGAGTCTCTTTTTCTTTTAGTTTCAAGACGTCATCATTGCAAAGATTGATGACGACAGTGTAATTACTTTGAAGATAGATTACATTTAAAAGTGAAAAAGTATCTGAAAATCTTGTAATATGTTCAAGTCTTTTGCGCTTTTCATATGTACAAGATTTAAGGTTGTAGTAATGATGTATGTATATTAAGGGAAATGTTGTTAAATACTACAGTTGTTCTTTTTTTAGACAGGCATACATAGAATGACCGTATAGATAAAATGAGACATGCATAATACCTTAGTTTCTTTTGGCTTTTAATTGGCACTTTTCTAAAAATTTGTTGCAATCAAAAATAAAAGAAAAGATGCATCTACTTCAAAATTTATAGGTTGTTAGAAACAACAATCTTAAGTTCGAAATTTTTACAATAATTCAAGCCTGGGCATACAAAGTGTGATTTTCGCACATGCTTGTGTAGTATCGAAAAATCCAGTTAATGAATAACAGGATTGGTACGAAAATAGCAAAAAAATGTAGGGGGAGAAAAATGCTAGTTTTATTAAAACGTATTAGTATATTAACAATGATAGGCTTTTTTTTAGGGATGTTTGTAGAAGAGTTAAATCATGATGCATTAGCAAATTCTTACATAGATGAATTAGAAGATCATTGGGTACAACCCGTTAATGGGGAAATTACAGATACTTTTGGTACGCGAAATGGAAATCATAAGGGTGTTGATATTGCTGCTCCTAAGGGTGAAGAAATTGTATCCGTTTCAGATGGGAAAGTGACTAAATCCTACTACTCTGATTCATATGGCCATGTCGTTTTTATTGAACATCCGGAAGGGTATGAAACAGTTTATGCTCATTTGAGCAAGAGAAATGTAAGCGAGGGTGAGACGATTAAAAAAGGTGAAACTGTTGGGATTATTGGAAATACTGGAATATCAACAGGAACTCATTTACACTTTGAATTACATAAAGGCGAATGGACATATGATAAGACACATGCCTTAGATCCTTTATTCGTGTTTGGTTTACCTGACTCGAATGTTACAACAGATCATACTCATGGTGTTGATCCAACAGAATCAGTAATTAGTGAGCAATCTTCTCGAGTTAGTGAAGAGAAAAAGCAGACTATCAAGACCGAGGTTCAATCTAGTTCTGTTGAGAAGGCCGAAAATAATCAAGTTGGAAAAGAACAGCAGAAAGTGGTGAAAGTAACAAAAGGTGATACACTTTGGGGAATTTCACAAACCTTTAAGGTTACAATAAAATCACTTAAGGAATGGAATAAGTTAAACTCTGACACGATTTACCCTGGACAAGAGATCACAGTTTATTTAAACAAAGAAAAAAGCTACGTCGTTCAAGCTGGTGACACAATTCAATCAATAGCAAAAGAATTCAGAGTTGCTCCAGAAGCTGTAAAAGAAGCAAATCAATTAGAAAATGAAATGATCTTTCCAATGCAAGTTTTATCAATTAGTAAATAGTGAAATGTGCACCTGATAAGGGTATGTTTGTTTTTACATAGCTTTATTAATTAATCCAAATTATTACATTCAATATTTTTTAACTCAAAATGGACGTACAAAATATAGCATTAACATTGTTTTTCTCCTTTAATGCTTACGTCCAACCTGATTGCTGCAATGTTAACATCGTGTCACTTATTACTTTACTGACACGTCCAAATTACATCGTGTATATCAATGATATAAAGGTATGTCCTTTAGGATGAAAATTACTACTGAAATAATCATTGATTCAGACAATTCTTTTACGGGAGAAACTTATGTAAAAGTAAAGACGAGAATGCTGGTATGATTGTAAAGGAAAGAGGATTTATGGTTAGTGAAAAGTTCCATTTACTAACATGAAAACTTTTAGAAGAGAAAGTTATTGGTGATAATGAATCTATACTCAAGGGTACACAAAATGACCAATTTGCTAAAATGGATTTTTGAACTGGGAAAAGAAACTATTAAAAAAATGTCTAAAAAAACCCTTTGCAAACTTGCAGAGGGTTTTAGAAAACTATTCAAACTTCAAAGCATCTCCATCGAACTTTTCGTCAGCGATCTTAATTGAATCTGTTGGACAGCCTTCGAAAGCATCCATCATATCTTCTTCAAGAACCTCTGGAACTTCGACAATGCCTTTATTTTCGTCTAAAGTAACAAAGGCAATACCTTCATCATCATAATCATAAATGTCGGGTGCTGCTGCCCCACAGGCACCACAAGCTATGCAAGTATCCTTGTCAACAATTGTATATTTTGCCATATAAAAACAAACCTCCTGATAAGATAAATACCATACTCTCATATGGTAGAACTTAAATAATTGTACTTATTTCTATTTATATAAATGCTTTGGCATTTTCAGTGCCTATTTGTATTGTAAATCGGTTTTATGGACATTTCAATAAAAAACTCTTTAATATGGTAAACACTACCGACTTTTTACACTATTTTATGTCCAAAATAATTCATTCGTGAGCAATAAAATCAGTATATATGGTAACTAAAGTCCACAAATTTGTTAAAATAGAAAGTGGAATCGAATTTTGTCAAACATTGTAGGGTGATATAATGAATAGTACTTATTTTCATTTAGTAATACTATTTTGTTTTAAGCAACTTAATGGAGAGAGAACAGTCTCTGCTATATATCATTTGCTTAAAGGAAAAAAATCTTCACAAACAATTCAAGATGGTAAACTTTTTAACCTTTCACACTTGTTTAGCTTATTTCCACGGGTTTCGCGTCAACAAGTAAGTGATTCATGTGAATTACTTTTGCAAGAGGGTTTAATCGAATCAATTTCCGAAAAGCATTACTTATTAACACCCAAGGGGAAGTTAAGCTTATATGAAGAGCTAAATATTAAACCGATACCTGCTAATCTTAATGGGTGGTTATATGGTGATATAGGAAGAGTCTTTTGGCAAAGATTATCGTTACTTGTTCAAGTATTGTCTAATTTCGTCATTGAGAGATCGACATATCTACCTGTAACTAAAAACCAGGAGGATTTACAATGGGTAAAACGATTTTTAAAGCAGACTCATTACCATAAAAAGGATCTTGTCGAAAATCTGTATGTGGAAATAAAAGATACTTTACAGTTTCAAACAAATAAAGATGCACTAATCTTTGTTCAAAGACTAACTTCAAGTCAAAAAATTGGACAAACATTTGAACAAATTGCCATCAATGGCAAAGAGGATCCAATCTATACTTATTTACTTTTTTGGAATGTTATTCATACTGTTATCAATCAACTAATGACCAAAGAGGACCAATCTACCATCTTTAATGATTTAATTAAGGATAAACGCCAAAAAAATGTATTAACTACTTCAACTGCACTGACACATTCCTATTTGTTACAGGGATTTAGTCTATCTGAAATCGCAACAATTAGAAATTTGAAGGAAAGCACAATCGAAGATCATATTGTTGAAATTACTTTACATGATAAAAGTTATTCTCCAGATGCCTTTTTATCGTTAGCAGAATCAATCCAAATTAACCATGCAATTGACATTCTTCAAACACATCAGTTGAAACAGGTTAAAGATTATTTACATCACCAATTTACATATTTTCAAATTAGACTTGCCTATGCACTGAATGGGAGGAACGGATGAACAAACAGATTGAAGCTGTATTACACGAACACTTTCGTCTCGAACATTTCCGAACAGGCCAGAAGGAGATAATAAATGCGGTCTTAGAAGCTCATGATGTTATTGCTATGCTTCCAACAGGTGGAGGAAAATCACTTTGTTACCAGCTACCTGGTTATCTTTTACCTGGACCAGTTTTAATTGTTTCCCCGCTTCTTTCTTTAATGGAGGACCAAGTTGAGCAAATTAAATTAAGAGGCGATAAAAAAGTAATTGCTTTGAATAGTACATTACCATTTATGAAAAGAAAAACGTATCTTCAAAATCTTAAGTCTTACCGTTATATTTATGTTTCTCCGGAAATTCTCCAATATAATTATGTTTTGAGTGCAATAAAAAATGCAGGAATCTCATTATTTGTTGTCGATGAGGCACACTGTATATCTCAATGGGGACATGATTTTAGACCGGATTATTCACGACTAGGAAAAATTAGAAGTGAGCTGGGACAGCCACCTTGTTTAGCTTTGACAGCTACAGCTACAAAAGAAGTACTTGAAGATATTAAAACAATACTAAATTTTGGTTCACAAAATAAAACCTTTATTTATTCGATTGATCGACCTAATATTGCAATCAAAATTGAAAAACACAAAACAATCGAAAAAAAAATAGACCGGATTCTCCATTTTGTTCGTACATTAAAAGGGCCTAGTATCATATATTGTTCAAGTAGAGTATGGACTGAACGTATAGCAGGTATGTTAACAGATGCAGGTATAGAAGGTGTTGGGTATTATCATGGAGGAATGGAGCAAGAACAGAGAATACTTATCCAACAACAATTTTTATATGATCAACTTCAGGTTGTTTGTTGTACAAATGCATTTGGTATGGGGATAAATAAGCAAAATATTCGCTTTGTCATTCATTTTCACTTTCCTTCACAAATAGAATCCTATATGCAAGAAATTGGGAGGGCTGGTAGGGATGGTCTTCCAAGTCTTGCTGTAACGTTGCTAACAGAAAGTGATTATGAAGTACCAAAATTATTAGTAGAATCTGAGTTCCCTTCTTTTGAGAAGCTTTACCGTACTATTTATTTTTTACAAGAGCATACAGTCGAATCAATGACCTTTGATAAAATAAATGCAGAATGTGATGTAACAGAAGTTCAATGGAGATATATAGAAAGTCAATTAGATGCATTAGATAGCTTAAATTTGGAGCCAGAAAGTCTAATTTCAATAATTTGGAAAAAGATTGAAAAAAGATTGATGTTTAAACATGATAAATTAAGGAAAATGGAAATATGGCTAAATTCAAAAGAATGTAGACGGCGAACATTATTAGCTTATTTTGATGAAGATTACCACAATCAAACCGTAATGAATTGTTGTGATAACTGTGGTATTGATGAATCATTATTTAGTTTTGTAGGGAAAGAGGATCGATTCATACAAGTCTCGGAAAAAAGTTGGCAAGATCAACTGTATGCGATATTTCATAAGGCGAGTGATTAACATTTGTTTAGAAAGCAAAATGAAGTAATAAAACAACTAACGGACAAACAGATTGTTCAAAATTTATATTTTACACAACTTATCTTACTTATTCTATCAAGTGTTTTAGCCATTTTATTATTTAATAATGTTGAGGAATTTTTAGAGCTGTGGATCATCATAACAGATGCTCGTATTATCGGATATGGAATAGCAGTTGCATTTATTGTTATTGTTGTTGATATAATTATCACAAAATTAGCACCACCTCATTTAGTTGATGATGGTGGAATTAATAAAAAACTATTTGAAAAGAGATCAATACCACATATCATCCTACTAACAGCCCTAATTGCTATTTCAGAAGAATTGCTATTTCGCGGGGTTTTACAATCCCATTTAGGAATTTGGGTAGCAAGTCTTATTTTTGCGATATTACACTTTCGCTATTTATCAAAATGGATTCTTTTTATTATGGTGATATCCATTAGCTTTTTATTAGGAATCGTTTATGAATTAACAGAGTCTATATATACAACAATCATAGCTCACTTTCTGATTGATTTAGTGTTTGCTATCCAAATCAGATTGAATTATAAAAAAGGGGTGAATGAAGAAAATGAGTGAAATGGATAAGCGCCCTGACCAAGCTGAAAACTTACGAACAAAGATGATTGATGACTATAAAGAGCTACACGGGAATTTTCCACCACGAGGAGAAGTGCATAAAGATAAAGTTGAAAAGAAAACTGCGAAATTAAAATACCCAATTATTAGTATCCTAGCAGTGTTTTTTTTCTTGGTACCGATTTTAATTTATTTGCTTTACGGCATAAATGGTAATGAAAAACCAAGTAATCAAGACCCAGATGGAGATTACACAGTGTATATCCCGAAAGTACACCAATCAGATGAGAATTCTGACTCGAATCCGGTTGATGGTAGTGAATCACCTGTGGAAGAAGAAACTAATGATATAGATAAAGAAATAGTTGAAGAAAAAAATGAAAAAACAGAAGAAGTTGATGATACAAATGAGGTTGTTACTAATTCAAACGATGTAGATACAAAAGAGAAAGAAACATTAGAACAAAATAAGAAAGAATCAGTAGGTACAGAAACAGAAACTGATAATACGACAGAGAATGAGCCAGAATATCGAGAAATAAAGACACATACAGTAAAAACAGGTGAAACGCTATTTAAAATAGCAATAATGTATTATAATAGCCGCGAAGGCGAGGAAATTATCCGGAAATATAATGGGATAAAATCGAATGATATTTACGTAGGTCAAAAGATAAAAATACCTTTGAGGTAATGTTCGAATTTTATATCAGGAGTGTTGCTAGTTCGAATTTATTCTAATAATCTTTTAACAAAACCACTCATATAAAGATGGACGACTTCATACTATGTACTAATAGTATGAGGGGAAGTGGATGTTATTGAAATACAAATTCAACTGCTGAAGGATCATACTGATGAGCCTACAAAAAAAATACTCGATAACTTGGTTGAACGCAAAAACAAATTCGAGTTATATAAAATGAAATGCTTCAGGGCGCAATTTGTTTCCTTTGTATTGTTAATGGGGTTTATTGTTTATTTATATACATTTATTATTAAACCATCAGGCGATCAAGTAGGGCAAATCTTTCATAAGATATTTGATGGGCCATTTCACATTTTTATTGTATTGTCTATCGTAGGTGGATACGCTACTGCACAATATTTTAAAAAAAAAGAGGAAAAGGCTGAAACTGAATTTCATAATCTAAGATGTGAACTAATAAGAAAAAGTACTGAATTATGGCAAAAACCATCACAATGGCAGAATCGTCATGAAGTATTTACAATGATGAAAAAAGAATTTGATATAAATTTATTTCACGAAAGTAAATGAATAAACCTACTCTATATAGAGAAACCCTTCTTTTTAGAACGAGGAGCAGGGTTTTTTGTTGTTGGTAATATATGTTATAATCCAATTCTCTACAATTTAGGTTCACTGCCTTTATTCTAATTAAGAGGTGTTTTTCTTGATGCTTATTTTTCTTGTTTCTTCTATATTATTTTGTATCATTATGGTTATTTTTATGTTTATTAAATCAAAGGAAAATCATTTATCAATACATAAACTACAATTTGATTCCTTCCCGAAAAGTTTTGGAACGATAAATATGTTGTTTATTTCGGATATCCATAGAAGAATCGTATCGGATAGATTATTAGAGCAGGTATCAACTAAAATAGATTTTGTTGTTATTGGAGGGGATTTAACCGAGAAGGGTGTACCTTTCCATCGTGTTGAATCCAATATACAACGCTTGAAAAAAGTTGCTCCCGTTTATTTTGTGTTCGGTAATAACGATTATGAGGTAGGTAAGAATGAGCTTGAACAGATTCTTTTGAAAAATGGTGTTAAATTGCTTAATAATACCTCTGCTACTTTGTCTTCTCAAACGGGTGAAGTGCTAGAATTATTGGGAGTGGAAGATATGAGTGAGGAGCGAGATCGCTTAGATTTAGCTTTGAAGAGTTCTACTAAGAATTCCTTTAAAATTTTGATTAGTCATAATCCTGATATTCATCAAAAAGTTTTAAAGAAGGATGGTATTTCGTTAATCCTAAGTGGACATACCCATGGTGGTCAAATTCGTTTATTTGGTTTTGGGTTGTATGAAAAAGGAAAAATCCACTATCTGAAAAATACAACTATCTTAATAAGTAATGGGTATGGTACATCTGGAATTCCACTTAGATTAGGAGCACCTGCAGAGGCTCATATGATACAATTTACATCTGAACAGAAAGATGACAGCTAGTATTCATTTAAAGAGCCTTACTCTAAGCACAGAGCCACTTGACAGTATGTACAGTTTACCATTTTAGCTATATAGTTGAAGGAGAAGGTTTCACGTGTATGGTAATGGGGGATTTTAATGTCTGATCAAGAAGGAAAGTACAATATAAAAGCGGTTTCTAAATTGCTGGGTATTCAATCTGGTACATTAAGAGCGTGGGAACGTAGATATAAAATGATTGAACCTAAAAGAAACGAATCAGGGCATCGTTTATATTCAGAAGAACATATTAAGATTTTAGAATGGCTACTTGAGAAGGTTAATAGGGGTTTTACGATTAGCCAAGCAGTAAATTTATTAGAGGAATATAAGGATACCTCTTTTAATAAACAGAAAACGAAGGAAACGACCCCACTTGATAAACTTAAGGACGAGCTTTTACAGTCATTAGTGAATTTTCAAAAGAACAAGGCTGAAGAGCAGATAAATCAATTGTTTAGCCTTTATACTGTCAATAAAGTTGTCATCGAAGTTTTTGGTACTCTAATTAGAGACATAGTAAAACAAAGAGATGCAAGGGAAATAACCACTGCACACGAACAGTTTGCTTATTCGATTTTACGAATAAGAATCGGTGTAATTATACAGAGCCTACCGGAATTAAATTATTTGCCTAAGGTTATTACTGTTAGTGGCCCAGGCGAAATAGACGATATGGGCTTACTTATTTTTACGTATTTTTTACGGAGTAAGGGATATGAGGTTATTTATTTAGGTGTAGGAGTAAGTGAAGAAGACTACAATAAAGTAATCGAAGAAGTGATGCCAACTTTTTTATTTTTGTCAAGTAATCTTCTAGGGAATATAAAAAGGACATGTAATTTAATTGATCAATTATCTTTAAGTTATCGACAGTTACAAATTGGATTAGGAGGAAGGATAAATTCCGCAAATGCTCTAATTCCTTCAAAATACAATAAGTACTTAATAGGTGTAACAGAACAACAATGGGAAGAATGGTTAAAGGGGAATTTAGAACAATAAACGAAGAGTGTTTACTTGTCTAAACAATAGATAGAGTGTAAACTGTTAAAAATATTAGAACCATCTCGTATAAATTTCATATGATGATTTTATATAGAGCGTTCTGACGGCAGGAGGGTATAGGATGCGGCTAGAGCGACTGAATTACGATAAAATAAAGATCTTTTTAACAACAGATGATTTAAAGGACAGAGGACTTACAAAAGAAGATCTCTGGAAAGATTCATTAAAGGTTCACCAATTATTTAGAGATATGATGAACGAAGCTAACGTTGAATTGGGCTTTAAGGCGCAAGGACCTATTGCTGTCGAAGTATATTCTCTACACGCTCAAGGGATGGTTGTAATTGTCACGAATAGCCAAGAAGTAGATGAAATAGATGACGATTTTTCTGATGATTATATTGAGATGCAAGTAAAATTAGATGAGAGTTTTGATGTTATCTATGAATATGATTCATTTGAGGACATTATTCAACTTTCTAATTGTTTGTATCAACTAAATGTTATCGAGGGAATGGTTATTTTCTATAAAGAACGATATTACTTACTTTTAAGTGACGATCAGCCAATAGATCTCGACGATATAGTAGCGATTTTAGCTGAATATGGTAGTCCTTCCACATTAACAGTCCATAGATTAAAAGAGTATGGTAAGATTATTATGGGTGAAAAGGCAATCCAAGAAATCAATACTCATTTTTGGAAAAAAGAAAAAGCAAAATGAAATGAGAGATATTAACAGGAAAATTCTCAATTTAGTTGCGTTTTTAGAATTAAACTGACTTAAAATTCAAGCGACATATTTTTATATGTCGTTTCTTTGTGTATAACATTGGATTTTATAAAAGGATCTGTTTGTATTAGGTAATCTCGAAAAAATGGAACATCTCTGAATTTATTAGAATAAAATGACATGATAACTTGAGATATAAAAAACGGCTACTTACCAAATATTAGGGCAAAATTGAAGAGGGTGTCATATTTACCATATGGGAAAATACACATGATAATCAAGCAGATATTTTGTTTTTGCCATACAATTTTGTAACCGATTACGACAAAAGATGAAATTCTGACAATAATGATTTTTCTCCTTTGCATATACATTTTTAAAGTGTATACTAATGTCTGAAAGGTGGACATTCTTTCATTTACTGAATAGATTTAGGAGGTTAGCTTAAATGGTAGCCGATAAAAACAACGGTGCTAAAAATGACAAACTAAATGTGTTGAAATCTACACAAACGGTGATACATAATGCACTTGAAAAACTTGGGTATCCTGAAGAAGTTTACGAACTATTAAAAGAACCTTTGAGGTTATTGACTGTTAAGATCCCTATTCGGATGGATGATGGTTCAGTTAAAATATTTACTGGCTATCGTGCTCAACATAATGATGCAGTAGGGCCAACAAAGGGTGGAATTAGATTTCATCCAAATGTTACAGAAAATGAAGTGAAGGCACTATCTATTTGGATGAGCTTAAAGTGTGGAATAGTCGATTTACCATATGGCGGGGGTAAAGGCGGAATCGTTTGTGACCCGCGAGATATGTCATTTCGGGAATTAGAAAGGCTTAGTCGTGGGTATGTTCGCGCTATAAGTCAGATTGTCGGTCCTACAAAGGATATTCCTGCACCTGATGTATTTACTAATTCACAAATTATGGCATGGATGATGGATGAGTATAGTCGTATAGATGAATTTAACTCACCAGGTTTTATTACAGGTAAGCCTCTAGTCTTGGGTGGTTCACATGGACGCGAGTCTGCCACAGCAAAAGGGGTAACAATCTGTATTCGTGAAGCAGCAAAGAAAAAAGGTATAAACCTTGTTGGAGCTAGAGTTGTTGTCCAAGGCTTTGGGAATGCTGGGAGTTATTTATCTAAGTTCATGCATGATGCTGGAGCTAAAATCGTTGGTATTTCGGATGCTTATGGTGGGTTACACGATCCAAATGGTTTAGATATTGATTATTTATTAGATCGTCGTGATAGTTTTGGTACAGTAACAAAACTTTTTAATGATACAATTTCCAATCAAGAATTACTGGAACTTGATTGCGATATACTCGTACCGGCAGCAATTGAAAATCAGATTACGGAAGATAATGCCGCTAATATTAGAGCAAGTATCGTTGTTGAAGCTGCTAATGGTCCGACAACAATTGAAGGGACTAAAATTTTATCTGATCGTGGTATTTTGTTAGTTCCCGATGTTCTGGCTAGTGCTGGCGGTGTAACTGTTTCTTATTTCGAATGGGTTCAAAATAATCAAGGCTATTATTGGGCGGAGGAAGAAGTAGAAGAAAAGCTCGAACATGTAATGGTTAAATCATTTAATAATATTTATGATACTAGCCAAAACCGACGGGTCGATATGCGTCTAGCCGCCTATATGGTAGGTGTTCGAAAAATGGCTGAGGCTTCTAGGTTTAGAGGTTGGATTTAAGCCCATCTATTTGCAACAAGATAAAAAATCTCCTATCATGATGATAGGAGATTTTTTATATATAGACTCTTTTCCAAAGGTTATTGAATTAGACTAAGATTGAAACACAGGAGTGAAAAATTTGTGATGAAAGAACGTACAATTATTATTGGTGGGGGTCCTTGTGGTCTATCTGCTGCAATTGCATTAGAAGAACAAAGACCTTTAGTTATTGAAAAAGGAAATGTCGTAAATGCTATTTATCATTACCCAACACATCAAACGTTTTTTAGTACAAGTGAAAAGCTCGAAATTGGAGATGTACCTTTTATCACTGAAAATCGTAAACCTTATCGAAATCAGGCTTTAGCGTATTATCGGGATGTTGTTCGGAGAAAGAAGATTCGAGTTCATTCATATGAAACTGTAGAAAGGGTCGAGAAAAAAAGTGATTTATTTCTCGTTTATACAAATAAACAAGTGTATGAAGCTAAACAAGTTGTCATAGCGACTGGGTACTATGATAATCCAAATTACATGGATATACCTGGTGAGAGTCTACCAAAAGTATTCCATTATTTTAAAGAGGGGCATCCATATTTCAATAAGGATGTTGTTGTTATCGGCGGGAAAAATTCAAGTGTTGATGCGGCATTAGAACTTGTTCATGCTGGTGCAAGAGTGTCAGTGATATACCGGGGTACAGAGTATTCTCCAAGTATTAAGCCATGGATTTTACCTGAATTTGAAGCGCTTGTTCTAAATGGGACTATTACGATGGAATTTCAAGCTAGTATACTTAAAATAGATGAGCATACTGTTACATATCAAGTAAACGATGTAGTAAGAGAAATAAAAAATGATTTTGTGTTTGCTATGACTGGTTACCATCCCGATCATAAATTTCTTGAAAAAATGGGTGTCAATATTGATGCTCAATCAGGACGACCTATCTTTAATCCGGATACAATGGAGACGAATGTAGAGGGGATATTTATAGCGGGTGTAATAGCAGCAGGGAATAATGCAAATGAAATCTTTATCGAAAATGGCCGTTTTCATGGACAACTTATTTATAAAGCATTACAACTTAGAAGTTAAAATGTAGGTAAGGCTGGCAAACTAGTCTAGTCAGCCCTACCTTTTGAAACTATATGTTATTGTAAGCTGAATTTTTAAGTAGAAAAATTCACGAAAAACAACAATCAATGCAAAAAAGTCAATTATAAAGAGAAAATCTCTTCAAGTCTTTTATGGTCAGTAGTTGTTTCTAATGCGATCATCAATTTGAGCCTAGCCTTTTGACCATTTAATCCATTGCTAAATATCATACCTAATTCTTTCAAATGTCTCCCACCGCCTTCGTATCCATAGACGTCTTGGACGATTCCATTAAAACAACGAGATACGAGAACAATTGGAACTCCTTTTTCTAAAAGTTTCTTTAGAGAAGGGAGCATCAAAGGTGGTAAATTCCCTTGACCTAGTGCTTCAATAACTAATCCATCTAGTTGGAGATTATTGATCTGTAAAAGTCGATCATCCATGCCAGCGAACGCCTTCAGTAAAAGAACGTTTTTATCTAGCTTTGAAACATGAAAAGAATCATTTAAAACAGGGGTGTGGTGGAAGGATACACCAGCTTTATTAACGATACCTATTGGTCCATATTGTGGACTTTGAAAGGTTGCTACATTACTTGTATGTGTTTTTGTGACATTTTTGGCAGTGTGAATTTCATCATTCATCACAACTAGTACACCGAAATCATTCGCATAATCTGCTGTAGCTACTTTCAAAGCGGACAAGAGGTTGTAAAGGCCATCTGAACCTAATTCATTACTAGACCGCATTGCACCAGTTAAGACAATTGGTATTTGTAATGATAGGGTCAAGTCAAGAAAGTATGCCGTTTCCTCAAGGGTATCTGTACCATGAGTGATGACAACACCATCAAGGTTATTTATATCCATTTGTTCTACTATATATCTATTTATTTGTAACATATTATCAGGCGAGATGTGTGGAGAAGGTAAATGAAAGAGTTCAGTTGTTAAAAGGTTAATATTTGGAACCTCTTTAAAGTGTTCAGTTAGAGGATTTCTTTCAGATGGTTTTACTTCACCTGTTTTTTCGTCTTCTTTCATTGATATTGTACCACCTGTATGTATTAAAAGAATATTTTTCATTTGTTCCTCCGTGTTTAAGAATTATTATGTTGTTTAAATGATGGTAAGACATTTTCAATTTTACGATAACATGGTACGATTGATAAAGTAAAATCTTTATTTCCAATTACGATAATTATTGAAATGAGGCCTGAGAATGATTGCAATTATTTCTGCGGGCATTGCCCCAGGTCTTGCTTTATTGTGCTATTTTTATTTGAAGGATCAATACGAATCAGAGCCTTTTTATATGGTGCTACGGTCGTTTATTTTTGGGGCTCTGCTAGTTTTTCCGATTATGTTTATTCAATATGTATTGGAAGTTGAGGCGGTTTTTACCTCTGATACATTATATACGTTTGTTGCAGTAGGATTTCTTGAAGAGTTTTTTAAGTGGTTTATACTTTATTTTACCATTTATCAGCATGTGCATTTTAATGAACACTACGATGGAATTGTTTATAGTGTCTCGGTTTCTCTTGGTTTTGCCACATTGGAGAACATTGTTTATCTATTTGCCAATGGATTAGAATATGCATTAGGCCGTGCAATTTTACCTGTTTCTAGTCATGCTTTATTTGGTGTGATTATGGGGTATTATTTAGGTAAAGGAAAGTTTTCTAACGGTGACAAGCGTGTTAAGTGGGTTTTATTTTCTTGTATCATTCCAATTTTGCTTCACTCAGTTTATGATTCTATAATAATCAGTTACTTAAATTGGCGGTATATTATAATACCTTTCATGCTGTTCCTTTGGTGGTTTGCATTACGTAAAGCTAAAAAAGCAAGATTGAAGATATTTGATACAAAGTTGCCTTAGGGTAGCTTTTTTAAATTGTCTATAAAAATATAAATGTTCTGGTACTGTAGATTAGTGCTACAACGTCCAGTTCCAGGAGTATGACTTTGAAAAAGTCTTATGCCTTGCACCTAGTGACCATCACCCTCGTTCATAAGATAAGTCAACAACGAATCGCTATGCTCTCCGTGTTTTTCATTTCCAATTATTACAGATTGCTCCAGATCGGGTTCTTATACGCTAAAAATCCACACAATAATATGCTGTTATTTGTGCCACGTGTTGTCTAAATTGGATAGATTATTATTTAGTATGAATAAAATACCAAAGACTACAAAAAATACGTTTATGCAAATACATCTACTTGAGGAGGCAGCAAGATGAAAAACATGCGCATAATGTTGATGGTTGCTGTATTGACGATAACTACCATCACATTTCAATTCTTTTCGATGATAGTTCCTGAAGCACATGCTTTTTCAGAACAGACTATTCAAAGAGGAGCTACGGGTAGTGATGTTATTGAACTGCAAGCTAGACTACAATATAACGGTTACTACAATGGAACAATTGACGGAGTATACGGTTGGAGTACGTATTGGGCAGTACGTAATTTTCAAGAAATGTTTCAATTAGAGAATGTAGATGGGTTGGTCGGGCAAAAGACAAAGGATATGTTATCGAGATCAACTAAATTTTACAAAGAATTTGTTTATGAGCAAATTAATAATGGGAAAAAGTTCACTCATTATGGAGGAGTACCATTAGCAAAACAAACGGCACCAAGTCAACAACAAATTCAACAAGCAAAACAATTAGCAGAACAAAGAAAGAAGCAACAAGAGCAACAGTATAAAGCACAAGTTAATGAACAACAACCTACTCAGAAAAAACAGAAGAAACAACAAGCACAACAAAAGCAAAATGCAGATCAGCAACAAGCACAACAAAAACAAAATGCAGAGCAGAAACAAGCACAGCAAAAGCAAAATGCAGAGCAGCAACAAGCACAGCAAAAGCAAAATGCAGATCAGCAACAAGCACAACAAAAGCAAAATGCAGAGCAGCAACAAGCACAGCAAAAGCAAAATGCAGAGCAACAAGTACAACAACCTAAGAATGCAGAGAAAAAACAACAAGATGCTAAACAAGCAAAACCAGAGCAAGCTGATGCCGAGCAGAAAGACTCTACAGCAGTAAACCTTCCAAATGGCTATTCTCAAAATGATATTCAATTAATGGCCAATGCAGTATATGGGGAGGCACGAGGTGAACCATTCACAGGACAAATCGCTGTAGCAGCTGTCATTTTAAATCGGGTTAACAGCCCTACGTTTCCTAATACAGTGTCAGGAGTCATTTTTGAACCAGGTGCTTTTACTGCAGTAGCGGATGGGCAGATTTGGTTAACTCCAAATGATACTGCTAAGAAGGCTGTTTTAGATGCTCTAAATGGGTTTGACCCCAGTGAGGAAGCACTTTATTACTTTAACCCTGATACAGCTACAAGCTCTTGGATATGGGGCAGACCGCAAATAAAACGTATCGGAAAGCATATCTTCTGTGATTAGAAAGGGTGATGACAAATGATACGTGGAATTTTAATCGGACTTTTATCAGTTGCTTTAATAGGTACAGGCTACTGGGGGTATAAGGAGCATCAAGAAAAAGATGCTGTACTTATGCAAGCAGAGAATAATTACCAAAGAGCATTTCACGATTTAACATATCGAGTTGACCAGCTCCATGATCATATTGGATCTACACTAGCAATGAATTCAAAAAAGTCCCTTTCACCTGCTTTAGTAGATGTATGGAGAATTACATCGGAGGCGCAATCTGATGTGGGACAACTACCATTAACACTTTTACCTTTTAATAAAACTGAAGAATTTTTAGCAGCTATAAGTGATTTCAGTTATCGTACTTCAATACGTGACTTAGATAATGATCCCTTATCTGATGAAGATTACAAAACACTAAAATCAATGTATACCAAGTCAGCTGACATACAAAATGAACTTAGAAATGTTCAACATCTAGTTATCGAAAACAATCTACGATGGATGGATGTTGAATTAGCGTTAGCGTCAGGACAAAAACAAACGGATAATACGATTATAGATGGATTTAAGACTGTAGAGGATAACGTTGAGGCCTACTCTGAAACAAGCTTTGATACCACTTTTACCACTAAGAAGAAAAACGTTGAAGAAGGATATAGCAAATTAGAAGGTAAGGATATTACCGAGGAAGAAGCGAAACAAATCGCAAAGAAATTTATCGGAAATAGTGTTAAAGATGTGAAGGTAGCTAAAAGTGGAAAAGGATCGGAATTTGGCTTTTATAGTGTTACCATGCACGATAAGAAGAAAAATGTAGATATGAACATTGATTTAACCAAAAAAGGCGGTTATCCAATTTTTCTTGTACAAAATCGGGAGATTAAAGAAAATAAAATCAGTTTGAATGAAGCTTCAAATAATGCGATAGATTTTTTAAAAAAGCATGGATTTGAAAACCTTGATCTATATGAGAGTGCTCAATATGATAATATTGGTGTCTTTTCATTTGTATCCATAGAAAATGATGTGAGAATATATCCGGATGCAATTAGAGCAAAGGTTGCGTTGGACGACGGACAAGTAATTGGTTTATCAGCTAGAGATTATTTAGCTTCCCATAAAAAAAGAGAAATACCAAAGCCTAAAATCTCTAAAGAAGAGGCAAGAAAGATGTTAAATCCAAGTTTAGAAGTGCAACAGGACAGGTTAGCTATCATAACCAATGATATCGGGGAAGAAGTTTTATGTTATGAATTCTTAGGAACAATTGATGATGACACATATCGTATATTTATTGATACTGAAAACGGGACAGAAGAAAAGGTTGAAAAATTAAAGAATCCTGAACCAATATTCCAAGAAGTATAAGATCTATGAAGGTAAATTAAAACTCAAAACTTGATTAAATGGAGAGGATATCCCAATCTAGTTTAAGGGATATCCTTGTTTTCGTCTAGAGAATGAAAAAAGTGAATGAGCGGTCATATTCAACTTCAGCAGTCCTAGTTTGAAATAGTTGGCTACCTAGAGAAATAACTAAATCCTATTTTCCTAGCTCATTAGTTAAGCTGGAATTGAAGATAAAAAAACCTTTTATTCCTGAGGGACTTATGTTTGTCGAGGCTATCCGAGACGCTTGCACTTTTGTTTATACATTTTGTCCTCTTGCGCTACGTTATCGTCCATGCTTTAATTAAAAAGAGAGCGATAGGAAAGAGTGATTTTATGCTAAATATTGGTGATGTACTTCGATTAGAAACCAAGGACCAAAATTCCGAAAAATTAAAATGCAAACTTGTTGAAAGAAGGGGAAATCAATTATATATTGATTATCCAATTAATGAAAGTACCGGGCGTTCGGCCTTTTTAATGATTGGAACTGAACTAACGGCTTCTTTTATAGATAAAAGTCAACATGCCTTTCTTTTTCATACCGAAGTTACTGGACGTGTCAAGGAAAATATTCCAATGATTTCTCTAACATATCCTGGTGATGCGCAATTAATACGCATACAGAGAAGAGAATTTGTTAGAATTGATACAAGCTTAGACGTAGCAATACATCCTAAGAACAACGAATTTCAACCATTTACAGCTGTGACAACTGATATAAGTGCAGGTGGAGCAGCACTTTTAATCCAAAAAACGACCAAATTGAAAGAAGGACAAGAGTTAACCATCTGGTTTACACTTCCTTTTCAAAATGAAACGATAGAATACATAAAAATACATGCGAAAATCATTCGGTTTATCCCAGCTGAAAATGACTTGTTTTTAAAGGCACCATTGCAGTTTTTAAACATGGACGAAGCGACCCAACAAACATTAATCCGTTTTTCTTTTCAACAACAAATACAAATGCATAGAAAGGGTCTTCCTGTAGAATAATTTTTGGTATTTTTACCTATACTAGAACAATGTATGATCTAGTAAAAAATACCTGGAGTTGAAACTATGAAAAGAATTGAATTAATCATTATCAAATTAATTACCATTCAATTTATAGCCTTAATATGTGCTCAAGTTTTAATTCAGCAATCTACCATCCAACCATACCTCTCACGGGTTGTACAATACGAGGGGGTAAATAAATTAACCATTACAGAATGGTTAGAAACATTTAGTAAGGAAGAAAATGGCGATCTTCCTTCTAAAAGATGAATAGGGGTAATAATCCCTTTCATCCTATGAGATAGCTATTAAACAGATCCGTCCAAAAGGGAATCATTGTTAAACGTCCCGAATCACCTTGGATCAATTAAAACTACTAGACTAAAAACCTATTTGGAGGAAATATGAAACAACAAAAACTATCAATAGCAATCGATGGTCCAGCTGCTGCCGGGAAAAGTACGGTTGCGAAAATCATTGCAGAACATTACTCTTATATCTACATCGATACAGGTGCAATGTATCGAGCTTTAACATATAAAGCGCTACAAGAAAACATAGACATAAATAATGAAGCTCAAGTTGCAGATATCCTTACTAATATTAAGATTGATTTAGAACCTTCAGAGGAAGGTCAAATTGTCAGAATAAATGAGGATAACGTAACGGATGTTATCCGTTCTAATAAAGTAACAAACAATGTATCAATTGTTGCGATGCATGCAACGGTGAGAGAGGAATTGTTAAAGCGTCAACGCCAACTAGCCATAGATGGGGGCGTTGTAATGGACGGTCGTGACATTGGGACACATGTTTTACCTAACGCAGAATTGAAAATTTTCTTAAGAGCTTCTGTTGATGAAAGAGCAAAACGACGTCATGAAGAAAATTTGAAAAAGGGTTATTCCTCAGATTATGAACAACTTAAACAAGAAATTGCTAATCGAGATAAGCTTGATTCTGAAAGAGAAGTTGCTCCGTTAAAGAAAGCAGAGGATGCAATTGAGCTTGATACGACATCTATGTCTATTAATGATGTCGTAAAAAAAATAGAAGAATATATTGAAGAAAGGCTTTGATATTGTGTCAATATATCCATTTGCAAGATCAATAGTAGCAGGTATATTAAAACCAACGTATCGAATTAAAGTCGAAGGTTTAGAGAATTTCCCCAAAGAAGGAGGAGTCCTTCTTTGTACAAATCATATTAGTAATTTTGATCCACCAGTAGTTGGAGTAACGGCTCCTAGAAAGGTATTCTTTATGGCAAAAGCTGAGCTGTTTAAAGTGCCAATTTTAAAGGATCTACTAAAGAACTTTGGTACGTTTCCTGTAAATCGAGGTGGTAGTGACCGAGAAGCATTACGTGTTGGACTAAAAATATTAAAAGAAGGAAATGTTTTAGGTTTTTTTCCAGAAGGCACGAGAAGCAAGGATGGAGAATTAGGTAAAGGGCAAGCAGGTGCTGGATTTTTTGCTCTTCGCTCAACTGCTAAGGTTGTTCCCTGTGCAATTATAGGTCCATATAAACCTTTTAAAACATTGAGAGTTATATACGGTGAACCAATTAATATGACTAAATATCGTGAGCAAAAGATCGCTACAGATGAGATGTCTAATATTATCATGAACGAAATTGGTAAACTAAAAACAAAAGCGCAAGCGCCCGTTTAGCACGAACTAAGAGCACTCCTTTTGAGTTAAAGGTAACACGAAGATCGACAGCAATTCGATGTTGACTTGTTTTAAAAGGAGAGTGAAGTTCACTAGGTGTTAGAGCTGGATGGCGTGATCTATTTTACAGTCTAAGAGTTTGATAATCTTATAGACAATAAAAAAATAAACTAAGATTAAGACTTACTACTTGACAAAAAGTAGCATTTATTAGAAGTTTAATAAAAGAGGTATTAATCATTTTATTTATAAAGGGTTGAACTCACTTTTAATAAAATGAATTCTTACATATATTTAATCAAAAGTCGCGCAGGTTTTGACCAAGGAGGTAATTGAAAATGGTAGAAGAAATGAATAGCGTACATGTTGTAACACCTGAGGTTGGAGATATTGTTAAAGGTATTGTTACTAAAGTAGAAGAGAAACAGGTAATAGCCGAAATAGAAAACTGTAAGCATACAGGTATTATCCCAATTAGTGAGCTTTCAAGCCTTCATGTAGAAAAAGCTTCCGATGTGACGAATCTAAATGATGAAATAGAATTAAAAGTTTTAAAAGTTGAAGAAGAGGTACTTGTTCTTTCAAAAAGAGCAGTTGAAGCTGAGAAGGCCTGGGCCTCCTTAGAGAAAAAGTTTGAAGGAAAAGAAATCTTCGAAGCAGAAGTAAAAGATGTTGTTAAAGGTGGCCTTGTCGTTGATTTAGGAGTTAGAGGATTTATTCCAGCCTCATTAGTAGAAGCTCATTTTGTTGAAGATTTCTCTGAATATATGGGAAAAATGCTTACTTTAATTGTCGTAGAGTTAGACCGTGATAAAAACAGAGTCATCCTCTCACATCGTGCTGTCATAGAAAAGGAACAAATTGAAAAAAAATCAAATGTATTAGAATCTATTGAAGTAGGATCTACAATTGAAGGAACTGTTCAACGTCTTACTAATTTCGGTGCTTTTGTTGATATTGGTGGCATAGACGGGTTAGTTCATATTTCGCAACTTTCTCATAAACATATTGATAAACCATCAGATGTTGTACATGAAGGTCAAGTAGTGAATGTAAAAGTTCTCTCAGTAGATCTTGATAACGAAAGGATCTCTTTATCTATTAAGGAAACATTACCTGGACCATGGGAAAATATCTCGGAAACTGTAAAGGTTGGAGACATCCTCGAAGGTAAAGTGAGACGACTTGTATCATTTGGTGCCTTCGTTGAGATACTACCTGGTGTAGAAGGTCTTGTTCATATTTCTCAGATATCTAATAAACATATTGGAACACCTCAAGAAGTGTTAGATCAAAATCAAACAGTGAAAGTAAAAGTTTTAGACGTTAACGAATCTAATCAACGCATATCGTTAAGTATTCGTGATCTTGAAGATTCTCCGAAAGCAACTGATGAGGATTTTCGTAATTATCAGGCGAAAGAAGAGTCTACATCTGGTTTCCAATTAGGAGAAATGATTGGCGATCAATTAAAAAAACTCAAATAATGGTGATATAAGTGAGCAAAAGAGCACAGAGGAAAATAGAGCATATCCAACATGCACTATCAACAGGTCAACAACGCAATAATGGATTAGATGATATAACTTTTGTTCATCAAAGCTTACCGAACCTGTCTGTAGCAAAAATAGATTTATCAACAAAAGTTGGCGAACTTACTTTAAGTTCGCCTCTTTTTATAAACGCTATGACCGGTGGTGGCGGTGAAGATACAGTAATTATTAATGAAGCATTATCTATGGCAGCTAAGGAAGCGAACATAGCTGTTGCTGTAGGTTCACAAATGGCTGCTATTAAAGACAAGAGTGAACGTCGTTCCTATGAGATTATGAGAAATGTTAATAAGAACGGGATAATCTTTGGAAATTTAGGTAGTGAGGCCACAGTAGAACAAGCAAAAGTGGCGATCGATATGATTGAGGCAAATGCTCTTCAAATTCATTTAAATGTTGTCCAAGAGCTGGTTATGCCAGAAGGCGATCGTGATTTTACAAATGCCTTAATGAGAATTGAACAAATTGTTAAAAGTGTTGACGTACCGGTAATTGTAAAAGAAGTTGGCTTCGGTATGAATCGTGAGGTAGCGGTTAAATTAAAAGAAGTAGGTGTAACTGCACTTGATGTTGGAGGTTTGGGTGGAACAAATTTTTCGAAAGTGGAAAATATGAGACGCCAAAATAGCCTTGAGTTTTTCGATAAATGGGGGATTTCTACTTCAGCTGCAATTGCAGAAGTAAGCAGTTTGGAAGCGGACATACCTATAATTGGAACTGGTGGAATTCAAGGAGCGCTTGATATCGCTAAGTCAATTGCATTAGGAGCATCAGCTGTAGGTATGGCTGGTTATCTTCTGAAGATATTTATAGAAGAAGGTTTTGACTTTTTAGTTCGAGAAATACTCCATATTACGGAAGATTTAACAATGATAATGACAGCACTAGGAGCGGGAACGATACCAGAACTTCAACATGCATCACTAGTTATCAGTGGAAATACACACCACTGGCTAACTGAAAGAGGTATTGATACGAAGAAATATAGTATGAGAAGTATTTGAGTATTGCAATTTTACAAAAGTGGCTAGTTGGTTATATACCAACTAGCCATTTTTGTTATATTTTCATTTATTTCGTTTTCTAGCAGCCTCAGGTCCTTCTAATGTAGTTGCCCCAGGATAATTTAGTGATTGGTCACGATCTGATTCAACTTTTCTGCTTTCTTTAAGCTTTTTTTCTTGGCGATCTTTGCCCATGTTATAAACCTCCTATCTAGGTAATGTTATTTTTGTCCTTTTTTCTTTAATCATTCTTTCTATTTTTTGTTAATTTTCGATTAAAGGTTATTGGAAAAAGACATAATGGGAATAGTAGGAGGGGTTGAGAGTGGATGGAATTTATTTTTATTGGTTTATGTGGATCACATGGATTGTAACGACCTTTTTGATGAAAAAAGACAAAATAAGAATAAAGTTAACAATTTTTATATTAGTCAGTATAGGAATAAGTGGATTTTATATAGTTGTAGGAGATTTTAATATAAGGGTTTCATTGCTATTGTTTTTATTTTTGGGCTATTACCTAGCAATTAAACAAACGAAGCGCAAATCAATTGCCTTTTATGTGATGACATTAACATTGACCTTTGCTTATTCAGGGATTTTACTTTTCCGAATATATGATCCAGTTTGGTTTTTATTTGATTATCGTATGATCGTAAGTGTCGTTGTTAGTGTATTAGCCATTTATTTGGGGAAACAGCCTGTGCAAATGTATGCTCTTTACATCATATCCGTATGCCACGGAGAATTCTTGTACTGGTTTATATTAGGTGAGTTTCATGACGGTCTAACAATTGGAACTGCTGCCTGTTTAGATATGCTGGTTACTGGTTGTGTAATTATCTATCTTAAGACATTGACTCAAAAGATCATTTTATATTTTGAACAAGCCTTACAAAAACCGGCAAAGGAGAAACAGGGCTAATATGAATGAATATACAATGCCAGTACTTTTTGGAGTAATAGTTGGAGTCATTACGAGGCTTCATATGCTTAGAACAGATTATAGACAATATCCTACCTATTTACACGGGAAAATTATTCATATCGCTCTTGGTTTTATAGCAGCGGGGTTAGGAACAGTTGCGGTACCATCCATTATGGAAGAGGATTTTACTGCGATTACATTTCTTACTCTGGCAGCATCTCAATTCCGTGATGTACGCAATATGGAAAGAAATACATTAACTGTCTTAGATGGTTTTGAACTTGTCCCTCGAGGAAGTACATATATTGAGGGGATTGCGATTGCGTTTGAAAGTAGAAATTATTTGGTCATCTTTACATCTTTATTAACTACATTTGCTTATTTAGTGGTAAATATTTATGCTGCAATTATTGTTGGGGCAATTTGTTTTATCGTTTGTAGAAAGCTAATGGCAGGGAGTCGAATAAAAGATTTAGTTAATATTAGGCATGCAGAACTACATTTTGAGGGAGCAGGACTATATGTAGATAATATATATATTATGAACATTGGGTTACCAGATAAACAGAAGGCTATTTTAAAGTATGGCATGGGGTTTGTGTTAACACCTAAAAATGATAATTCTAAAACAACAATTGCCAATTTGGGGCAACGACAAGCGATTCTTCATGATGTATCAACAGCACTAGGTGTTGTTCGCGATTCAGGAGAACCAGCTTTAGTTCCATTAGCAAAAAGAGATTTGGACGATGGTCGTCTAGGTGTGTTTGTTCTTCCACAAGATCATAATATTGAAAAAGCGATTCGAGTGATTAGTGAGGTTCCTACTCTTGAAAATGCCATAAGAATGCCATCTGAGGCGAAGGCAAACCGACAAGGAGGATCAAAGTGAGTACAGTAATTGAAAAATATATACTGGCAATCATAACTACAGATCAAACGAAAGTTGCGGGAGGAACCGCGATTTTTATATGTAAAACTAAAGAAGAAATGGATGTTTTCGCAAAAAATCTCGAAGCTATACTCGATGGTATTGCACACGGTATTGGTGATGATATGTATGTTATTGTGAAACACTAAGTTGAGTATTTATGAAAAGTTTGCTAATATATAAAAGTTAAGCCCTTCTTAGTGGAAGGGTTTCTTTTATAGAGATTGTTAGCTGGATATATTGTATGCTGACTCTTTACATAAAAAGATATAACGAAAGCTATTGCCTTTCTTTAAAGAAGTTTGATGAATTATTCATACACCTTGAAATGTTAGTATAGCAATTTTATAAAGATATAAGAGGATCCTTCTTTTTTATAGAAATTCGTATTTACCATGTAAAAAATCTTTTCTTAAAACGATTTCAATATAAACACTAATTTATGATAAATCTAAGAAAAGTAACTTAATCACGATACTTAAATGTATGTGTATTTGCCAAAAGTGCATAGAAATAAAATTTTAAAAATGAAAGTTAATTTTGAACTGAATTGAAAGGGTGTAAACAATGGCAAAACCAATAGTAGCAATTGTCGGACGGCCAAATGTAGGGAAGTCTACAATTTTTAATCGTATCATAGGAGAGCGTGTCTCAATTGTAGAGGATACTCCAGGAATAACAAGAGATCGGATTTATAGCTCGGGAGAATGGTTGAATTATCAATTCAATATGATAGATACAGGTGGTATTGATATTGGAGATGAACCATTTTTGACACAGATTCGTCAACAAGCAGAAATAGCAATCGATGAAGCAGATGTGATCATCTTTTTAACAAACGGTCGAGAAGGAGTAACTTCAGCAGATGAAGAGGTAGCAAAGATACTATATCGTTCAAATAAACCAATAGTCCTTGCTGTAAACAAGATAGATAATCCTGAAATGCGTACATCTATCTATGATTTTTATTCTCTAGGTTTTGGTGAACCTTTCCCGATATCAGGATCGCATGGTTTAGGACTTGGTGATTTATTAGATGAAGTAGCTAAACACTTTAAAAATTTAGGAAACGATGATTATGATGAAACAACAATTAAGTTCTCGTTGATCGGTAGACCAAATGTCGGAAAATCATCACTTGTAAATGCGATCTTAGGTGAAGAACGTGTTATTGTAAGTGATATAGCTGGTACAACGCGTGATGCAATTGATACTGTGTACAAATATGAAGGCCAAGAATTTGTTATAATTGATACAGCAGGAATGAGGAAAAAAGGGAAAGTATATGAAACAACTGAAAAATACAGTGTCCTTCGCGCCCTTAAAGCAATTGATCGATCTGACGTCATATTAGTTGTCATTGATGGTGAGGAAGGAATTATAGAGCAGGACAAGCATATTGCTGGCTATGCAATTGAAGCAGGGAAGTCAGTAGTTGTTGTCGTTAATAAATGGGATGCTGTTGAAAAAGATGAAAAAACGATGAAGGAGTTTGAAGATAATATACGAGCTCATTTTAAGTTCTTAGATTATGCTCAAATTGTTTACTTATCTGCTATTACAAAAAAACGAATTCATACGTTAATGCCGAAAATAATTGTTGCAAGTGAAAACCATTCTAAAAGAGTTCAGACGAATGTCTTAAATGATGTAGTGATGGATGCAGTTGCAATGAATCCAACTCCTACACATAAGGGCAAGCGATTAAAAATATTCTATACTGCACAAGTTGCAGTTAAGCCACCTACATTTGTGGTTTTCGTTAATGATCCAGAACTTATGCATTTTTCCTATGAACGATTCTTAGAGAATCGGATACGAGCAGCTTTTGATTTTGAAGGCACACCTATCAAGATATTCGCTCGGGAAAGAAAATAAAAGGTTCAGCATTTTCTGCCTTATTGGCTATAATGTAAAGAGAAATGCTAAACCTGTGTGATGAAAATGGTTTAAAATATGCAAATTATATGATGTAAAAGTAACTAAAAGGTAAGACTACTAGCATAGTTTTACCTTCTTTTTCACAGAAAAGGACGTGTTAAATTGGAACAAATTACAGTGTTAGGTGCCGGAAGTTGGGGAACGGCTTTAGCGATTGTACTTGCAGATAATGGACACAAAGTGAAGCTGTGGGGGCATCGTCTGGATTTAATTAATGAAATTAATCATACTAAGAGAAATGAAAAATATCTTCCAGGTATTACTTTGCCAAATGGAATTATGGGACTCTCAGATTTAGAAGAAAGTTTAAAGAGTGTCGCTACAATTGTACTAGCTATACCTACAAAGGCTATAAGAGGTGTATTGAATGATATAGCTACCCTCATTAATAAGCCTGTTACAGTTGTCCATGTGAGCAAGGGGATTGAACCTGATACATTATATCGAATTTCTGAAATTATCGAATCTGAATTACCTGCCCATTTATTGAAAGATGTTGTCGTTTTATCAGGCCCTAGTCATGCGGAGGAAGTAAGTCAACGTCATATAACAACTGTTACCTCTTCATCAAAAAATATCGCAGCAGCCGAATACATACAAGATTTGTTTATCAATCAGCATTTTCGAGTTTATACAAATCCAGATATAATCGGAGTGGAAGTTGGCGGTGCTCTAAAAAATATTATTGCATTAGCTGCAGGGATTACTGATGGACTAGGGTATGGAGATAATGCAAAAGCGGCTCTTATTACACGAGGACTTGCCGAAATTGCACGACTTGGTAGTAAAATGGGTGCAAACCCATTGACATTTTCAGGATTAACTGGAATAGGTGATTTAATTGTTACGTGTACAAGTGTGCATTCCCGAAACTGGAGAGCAGGTAATTTACTTGGTAAAGGCCAGAAGTTAGAAGAAGTACTAGAAAACATGGGAATGGTTGTCGAAGGTGTTCGCACAACAAAAGCAGCCTACCAGCTAGCACGAAAATATGAAGTGAAAATGCCTATAACAGAAGCTTTATATGAAGTTTTATTTAATGGTCAATCCCCTAAGATTGCAGTTGATTCATTGATGACACGTGTAAAAACTCATGAGATGGAAGACCTAGTTAATATAATGGAGAATCGTTAATTTGTTAGGTTACAAACGAGGATATTAAGCATATTATAACGTGAAAGTACAGAAGAACAATTCTATAAAAGTTGAATAGTTACTTGCAATCTATGCGCTAATCTTTATGTTCCAATTTTTCTAGGGTAGCCTGATCATTAAACCTAACTTGTAAAGTTTTCATGGCTTATCTAGGCATTAGAGGATACAAAACGATACAGTACCGCATAAAATGCAACGTAGTCAAATAAGAGTTGTTCTTATTGTTGGGTACTATTTAGTCGTATACCTGACTGAAGTAAAGTTCGTCCCCTCTTTACTTCAGTTTTTTGTTATTCATATCATATATAGTCTCTATAACGGTGGGACATGCCTACAATTTTTAATTAGGCTCTGTTCTAAAAGTTTGTTGCTTTAGTTCTTATAAAAATCAGCTTTTGGATTTTTATGATTAAATTGATGATATCACCAGTGTAATAACAGAGTAATTTACCGAAAAGAGCACGACGATATACTGATAACAATTATATTTGTGAAAAACAACGTTTAATTAAGTTGGTGTTTTTTTCAACAAAACCAATGAGAACTAATACATATCTAGGAGGTGGATCCTGTAATTAAAATCATAGCGGTTTAAGAATAAGAACCGTCAGAGTAAATGTTTAGTATTCTCGAACAGAGATAATTACTAACATTTGATTTTAGTGAACAGGAGCTTATATGAGTCCAGCCCTTATGAAAATGTGGATATCGTTTGCATCTATGGGGTTTATGTTTATTGCTATTTTGTTTATTTATTTAAGCCGATTTAAATTAAAAGGATTTTTAAAAGTAATCACTACAATATTAGCCTATATTTTTATGATACTAGCAGGAATTATTATTTTATTTGTTGTTTTAAGCGGTCCTGTAAGTGAATAATTAAATGTAAAAGGAAGTTATTGCGGATGAAAATTTCTAAGATCATGGCAGTTGTATTTTGTAGTTTATTCTTATCGGGTTGTCTATATCCGGAAGAAAACTTACAAAAGAACACAATACCATATGATGATCAAATTGTTACTGTTCAAAAGTCTGTAGACCAATTCCAGACAGATACCGGAGGCTTGCTACCGATTAAGACCAGGGATATGACAACACCTATCTATCAAAAATACCCTGTGGATTTTGCTGCGCTCACCCCAAAATATATGTCAGAACCCCCTGGCACAGCTTATGAAAGTGGTGGGGTATATTCATATGTGCTTGTGAATGTAGAAGAAAATCCAACAGTTAAATTAATCGATTTAAGAATTTCCGAAGCTATACATGAACTGACCTTGAGGTTGGATGTTTATCGACAGTCAAACGGGTATCCGCCTATAAAAGAACTGATTACCAATGATATTTATACATTGGACTATGAAAAACTAGGATACAAAGAATCACCAACTGTCGAAAGTCCGTATTCTGGAGAATATCTACCTTTTGTAATTGATAAAAATGCTAATATTTATGTGGATTATCGAATAGATCTATACAATGCATTGAAAGAAGTAAATCATTCGTATAAAAATGGCGATGATATTCGAGATCTTTTACATAAGAATTCACCTTTTGTTCCAGCCTATTCGACACCGTATACCTTTGATGAAAATAACGAACCTATCTTTAAAGCTGTTGAAAAATAGAGAGTTATAAATGCAATAAAACGTCACAATTTCTTTTTGTGTAAACTTTTAAAAAAATATGTCATGAACCCTTCTTTCGAGTAATAAACTCTAAAAGAAGGGTTTTTATTTTTCTCTTTGAGTGATGACTAAAAATAAAATAGCGATATTGGAAAAAAGTTTACTTCGAAGTCATAAATAAATAGGACAACGTCATACATATATAGTGTCCTATTAGAAGACGGATAAGCTTTATCCCAAATTGTATGATCGGGAGGGGATCACTTGGAAAAAGTAGATATTTTCAAGGATATCGCTGAACGAACTGGTGGCGATATATATTTAGGAGTCGTTGGTGCGGTTAGAACAGGTAAATCTACTTTTATTAAGAAATTTATGGAATTGGTTGTACTACCTAACATTGACAATGAATCAGACAAAGCTAGAGCTCAAGATGAATTACCACAAAGTGCAGCTGGTAAAACAATTATGACAACTGAGCCTAAATTTGTCCCGAATCAAGCAGTTTCTATTCATGTAGATGAGGGACTTGATGTCAATATTAGACTAGTAGACTGTGTAGGTTACACTGTACCTGGCGCAAAAGGGTATGAGGATGAAAATGGTCCTCGTATGATTAACACTCCTTGGTATGAAGAGCCGATACCATTTCATGAGGCGGCGGAAATTGGAACACGAAAGGTTATTCAAGAACATTCAACACTTGGATGTGTCATCACTACTGACGGATCAATCGGAGACATTCCACGTCAGGATTACCTAGATGCTGAAGCAAGGGTAATTGAAGAACTAAAAGAAGTGGGAAAACCTTTTATTATGATAATAAATACGGTTCGTCCCCATCATCCTGAAACAGAGACTCTTCGTCAATCTCTAAATGAGAAATATGATATCCCAGTACTAGCAATGAGTGTAGAAAGTATGAGGGAGTCAGATGTATTAAATGTATTAAGAGAGTCATTATATGAATTCCCAGTATTAGAGGTAAATGTAAACTTACCAAGCTGGGTTATGGTATTAAGAGAAAATCATTGGCTTAGAGAAAGCTATCAGGAAGCTGTAAAGGACACTGTTAAAGATATTAAGAGACTAAGAGATGTGGATCGAGTTGTAGGTCAATTTAGTGAATATGACTTTATAAATAAAGCGAGTCTTGCTGGCATAGAAATGGGTCAGGGTATTGCAGAAATAGATTTATATGCACCGGATGACCTATATGACCAAATTTTAAAAGAAGTGGTCGGCGTTGAAATCCGTGGCAAGGATCATTTACTTCAATTAATGCAAGACTTTGCCTATGCAAAAGCTGAATATGATCAGGTTGCAGATGCATTAAAAATGGTAAAACAAACGGGTTATGGGATTGCAGCACCAGCTTTAGCTGACATGAGCCTTGATGAACCAGAAATCATTCGCCAGGGATCGAGATTCGGTGTTCGGCTAAAGGCAGTAGCGCCTTCCATCCATATGATCAAAGTTGATGTTGAGTCAGAATTTGCACCGATCATTGGCACAGAGAAGCAATCTGAGGAGCTAGTTCGTTATCTCATGCAAGATTTCGAAGATAATCCGTTGTCAATCTGGAACTCAGATATTTTTGGACGTAGCTTAAGTTCAATTGTTAGGGAAGGTATTCAGGCGAAATTGTCATTGATGCCAGAGAACGCACGCTACAAGCTTAAAGAAACATTGGAGAGGATTATCAATGAAGGATCCGGTGGATTAATCGCGATTATTCTCTAACAAGTTGACCTCTATAATAGGAGGTCTTTTTTTTAGGCTCTTTTCTAAAAGTTTGTTGCTTTTACATTTATAAAAATCGGTTTTTGGATTTTTATTGTACTACTTCCTGTCACTTCAAAAGAATAAGACCATATAAATCAGCGAAAAGAGCACGAAGATAGGCTAGTTCCGTGAAGTAGAGTTATGTACGAAAAACAACAATCGTTGCGAAAATAGCCTTTTTTATGAATCTTTTCTAAAAGTTTGTTGCTCTTAAACTAACTTCCTGCCAATTCGAAAAAATTCAACTAAAAATAATACAGATTACTTGGAATAAATGTTTCTAATTTAAAAGTTTTTAGATAATGAATTTTATAGAAAAAGATCAACTTTTCTTTCAATATCTGGATAATTCCTTGGTGCTATTGGTTTTTTATTAGTTTAAAACTTGATTTTAGTTAATGTAGTATGTTAATCTTTTTAAAGAAATTATTTTCTCTATTGGTCGATTCTTCCTTGAACACCTATTTTCATGATGAAAATCATTGAAATATGTAAAAAAATCATATAAGATTAGCGTGTTGAAGTAATTTCATATGAAATATGTATAGAAATTAACGATTCTGTGAAGAAATGAAGACTAATAAGATTTCCATCCCTTTGGGAGGAGGTGAAAGGCATGAATAAAACAGAACTTATCAATTCAGTAGCAGAAGCTAGTGAATTATCTAAAAAGGACGCAACTAAAGCAGTTGATGCTGTTTTTGATACAATTTTAGATGCACTAAAAGACGGTGATAAAGTACAACTTATCGGTTTCGGTAACTTTGAAGTTCGTGAGCGTGCGGCTCGTAAAGGTCGTAATCCACAAACTGGTGAAGAAATTGAAATTGCAGCAAGCAAGGTGCCTGCATTCAAACCAGGTAAAGCATTGAAAGACGCAGTTGCTGGAAAATAAGTTAGACCTTGTCATGTAATAACCATTACATACAACCAATCTTCACAAAAGCCCCTTTTTAAGGGGCTTTTCATTTTTAATTTTGTGAATGTGAATCCATTCATATGAAATTAGAGGTACTTGTATTTTGCTTTTAATCATTTACATATGCTAGAATCTCAATAAAAAGATAGTAATGACTAGGAGGACTGAAATGGAACAAATGGACCTTGGGAAAATTGAACAAGCGGTTAAATTAATTCTTGAAGCAATCGGAGAAGATCCTAACCGCGAAGGATTACTAGA
Source organism: Metabacillus sp. GQ13 (assembly GCF_059758525.1). Classification (NCBI taxonomy): domain Bacteria; kingdom Bacillati; phylum Bacillota; class Bacilli; order Caryophanales; family Bacillaceae; genus Metabacillus; species Metabacillus sp. GQ13. The sequence goes on along the minus strand of NZ_JCAXET010000005.1, from coordinate 50,388 downwards.
TACCCCTAAACGAGTGGCAAAAATGTACAATGAGGTTTTTAGTGGTATCAAAGAAGATCCGTCAGAACATTTCAAAACGATTTTTGGTGAAGACCATGAAGAGCTAGTTCTCGTAAAGGATATATCGTTTTATTCAATGTGTGAACATCATTTAGTACCCTTTTATGGTAAAGCACACGTAGCTTATATTCCTAAAGGCGGGAAGGTAACTGGTCTAAGTAAACTTGCTCGTGCTGTTGAGGCAGTCGCAAAAAGACCACAATTACAAGAAAGAATTACTTCGACAATTGCTAATAGTATTAATCAATCTCTTGATCCACATGGAGTGATGGTAGTAGTTGAAGCCGAACATATGTGTATGACTATGCGAGGGATAAAAAAACCTGGTGCACAAACAGTTACATCTGCTGTAAGAGGGATATTCCGAAAAGATGAGGCTGCAAGAGCAGAAGTGTTATCCTTAATAAAGGGATAATGTTAACATGTTCACTTCTATATTGATTTACATTTAAACGCCAATACCCAAGGATTTCAGTTTTTTTATACTTTCAGCTAATTCGAAACAATTTTAGTAGGTATGCCGATTTATTAACTTAAATCTGTTGCCATGATGATTGTATTAATACATATATGTATTAATAAGTTCTACCTCGTAATGAATGTTGGTTTCCTCATGTGCTTTTTTCATTATATTAATCATTTCTCTTGAAAACTAAAAGCAAGAATCATTTAGAAAAGAGCCTTATTAAATGGTATGATAGTGACATACACACTTTAGTGGCTCTTTTTATTCTCGAGCTAAAGAAAATGAATAAATTTAGATGCCCCGATAATTAGTAATAGCTAGAAAGTTATACAAAAAATCTTCTCGAATCAAACATAGAAAAAGGGTATATTTCCTCCCTTCTAAAACAAAATTTAAATAGGTAGGTGTAGACATGAATCCAAAAAATGACTTTGTTGTTATAAAAGCAATTGAAGATGGTGTAAACGTAATTGGTCTTACTAGAGGGACAGATACTCGATTCCATCACTCAGAAAAACTGGATAAGGGTGAAGTAATGATCGCACAATTTACTGAGCATACTTCAGCAATAAAAATTAGAGGAAAAGCACAAATACAAACTGGCATTGGGGAATTAGAAAGTGATTCTCGAAAATAAGCAGGGCTTCCTGCTTTTATTTCTGTTTAGAAAACTATAAAAATACTTGTACTGTGGATAAACTCTCGAAATCCAGCTCTAGCAACTAACAACTAGCTCCTCGAGAAAGTTCTAAATCCTTTTTGGGGGTCATAGCCTATCAGGTACCATTGATTTGAAGACAAAGAACGTTCCTCTATTCATGAGCATCTTATGCTTGTCAGGGCTGACCGAGGAGCTTGGCTTATGTTCGTGTTTAAAAGGAGATTTAACGAGTATCGTGTAAGGTATGATAATGAGGATAAACAAGTTTGACTCCACTCTAAGCGTATGGATTAGAAAAAATATTCAAATGAATATATCAAAGAAAAAAGGCATTAAGAAGAACTTATCTAACACATTATGTTATAATGGATTGTACTTTAACCTTCGTGCATACTAAAGGGATAATCATTCGTCTTTTAAAACATCTTTGGAAGGGTTAACTAAGGCGTATAATATATTTAATTAAAGCATATGAAATGTTAGAGACATAGCAAACCAAAATGAAAAGAATACTTTGCCACGATGACTACATAAAATGAGTTGACGTATAGATCGTATTACTAATTTAAATTAAAAAAGAGACAATGTTAATTTGGGGACAAGGGTGATTTATTTGCGGGACATCTATGGTAAGTTAGCAAAACTAAAGATCATGCTAGAGAAGAAGCTTGCTCATCCTTACTTGGAAAGGTATTTACCTTCACCCAAAATTGATGAAGATAAGCTATTGCTTTTTTATGCAATTTTTGATGAGATAGATCTTTCAGAGGAACTAAAAGAAAGTTATATATTGACTGCAATGCTAGTGCAAGTTGCTCTTGATACTCATGATGATGTCACAACTAAGAATAATATTAATTCTACCGAATTTGTTCAAAGACAATTGACAGTTTTGGCAGGAGATTATTTTAGTGGATTATATTATTTTATGTTATCTGAAATAGAAGATATTAAGATGATACGGGCGTTAGCAGTAGCAATAAGGGAGATTAACGAACATAAAATTAGACTCTATCACGATGAAAGTTCTAATTTGCAGTCGAGCATGGATAGTCTTCTTACCGTTGAGACATCATTATTCCAACGAGTGGCAGAGCATCTAAATGTAGAATCGTGGAAAGTGCTCTCATTTAGGTTTTTATCTTATAAAAGACTATCTCATGAAAAATTTCAGTATGAGAATGGGTCGATTAATCAGGAAAATCTAAGCTACCAAAATCCGTTTTCGATTCATTTACTTAAGAAAACATGTAATGCGTACTTCGAAGAGACGAGTTCTCTTTTAGATTCTAGTTTTTTTAAGTCTTCCTCTGTTACGAATGTATTGATTAAACGTTTGCAAGCGATTCGTTTTCATGAAACATTACAGTATAAAAAGACTGTGGAAGAAGGTTTGTAATGATGGAGCAATCAAAAGAAGAAAAAGTCCATGGTGTATTTGAAAAAATCTACAAGAATTACGATAAAATGAATTCAGTTATAAGCTTTCAACGTCATATAGCATGGCGTAAAGAAACAATGAAGAAAATGCGAGTCAAACCGGGACAAAAAGCTTTAGACGTGTGTTGTGGCACGGCTGATTGGAGTATAGCACTTGCGAATGAGGTTGGGACTGAAGGTGAAGTAATTGGACTTGATTTCAGTAAAAATATGCTTCAAATAGGTCAACAAAAAGTGGAGAATCTAGGGTTATCTAATGTGAAATTAATTCATGGGAACGCAATGGAGCTTCCGTTTGCAGATCATACCTTTGATTTTGTCACAATTGGCTTTGGCTTACGCAATGTACCTGACTATATGCAAGTGTTAAAAGAGATAAATCGAGTATTAAAGCCTGGTGGTAAAGGAGTATGTTTAGAAACCTCTCAACCAACAGCACCATTATTTAAGCAAGGTTATTATTTGTATTTTCGTTTTATCATGCCATTATTCGGTAAACTATTCGCAAAGAGTTATCAAGAATATTCATGGTTACAAGAATCCGCAAGAGATTTTCCAGGTATGAAAGAATTAGCGCAGATGTTCAAGCAAGCTGGTTTTGAACAAGTTCAGGTAAAACCATTTACTGGTGGAGTGGCTGCAATGCATTTAGGCATAAAACACCCCGACTGAATAGACCAATCTAATTCAATCTTAAATCTGATAAGTATCTCAGATATTCATATTAGTGTTTAGTGTTAATGATTTAGGGTCTTTTGAGCAGGGAGACAGGCTAAATACGTTCAGAAGTGCTATTAGGAAAAGCAACAATCTTTGCACAAACGGCCAAGTATTAAGAAATGATAATTAGTTATATTATGTCCGACAATAAGATGTCATAAGGTGATAGTATGAAATATAAAGCATTGTATTCGTTTTTAAATAATGATCTTACAATAATTGAACAAGAACTAGAAAAGACAGCAATATCCGAGTATCCATTACTTAAAGAAGCAAACATTGAGCTAATTAAAGCGGGGGGTAAACGAATTCGTCCTGTTTTTGTTTTGCTTTCATCTATGTTTGGGGACTACGATATAAATAGAGTGAAGTATGTGGCTGTTGCCCTTGAAACAATTCATATGGCATCTCTCGTACATGATGATGTAATTGATGACGCTGAGTTACGGAGAGGTAAACCTACTGTAAAGGCCAAATGGGATAATCGGATAGCGGTGTATGCTGGAGATTACCTGTTAGCACGCTCATTAGAAGTTATGTCAAATATAGATAATCCAGTCGCTCACAAACTATTATCGAAGACAATGGTAGAGGTATCATTGGGAGAAATAGAACAAATTAAGGATAAATATCGATTTGATCAGTCTTTACGTACTTATTTAAAGAGAATTAAAAGAAAAACTGCTCTTTTAATTGCTTCAAGCTGCCAATTAGGAGCTGTTTCGTCTGGTGCTACAGAAGAAATACATAAAAAACTTTACTGGTTTGGGTATTTTGTTGGAATGTCCTTTCAAATTACAGATGATATCCTCGATTTTACATCAACTGAAAAAGAACTTGGAAAGCCAGTGGGAAGTGATCTACTTCAAGGGAATATAACCTTACCAGTTTTATTTGCTCTTGAGAACCCTTTATTAAAAGAAGAAATAGAAAAAATATCAAATAAAACGACACCAAATCAAATTCAACCACTTTTAGAGAAGATTCTTAAATCAGACGTAATTGAAAGGTCAGCTAATGTAAGTGATCAATATCTTCAGAAAGCATTTGAAATGCTAGAAACATTACCGAAAAATCGCGCGAAATCCACTTTACATAGCATTGCAAAGTATATCGGAAAAAGAAAATTTTAAAATCCCATGTTTTCACCATACCATGTTTGCAAAATACTATTCTTACATGGTATTATTTTCATGGGATCATGTAAGCCTATACATACATTTTATGGGGTGGAGAATAAAATATGGAAAAAACTTTTTTGATGGTAAAACCGGATGGTGTGCAACGTCAAGTTATTGGTGATATTGTTAGTAGATTTGAAAGAAAGGGTTTACAATTAGTAGGCGCAAAATTTATGATGATACCGTTGGAGCTTGCTGAGCAGCACTATGGAGAACATAAAGGGAAACCTTTCTATAATAAGCTAGTAAGCTTTATTACCTCTGGACCAGTTTTTGCAATGGTATGGCAAGGTGAGAATGTAGTCGAACTTAGCCGTAAGATGATGGGAAAGACAGACCCCAAAAATGCCGAACCAGGTACGATACGTGGAGATTACTGCATGTATGTTAGTAAAAATATTATTCACGGTTCTGATTCACCTGAAAGTGCTACCCGTGAAATATCTTTGTTTTTTAATGAAAATGAACTTATAGACTATGATAAATTAATTAATAATTGGATTTACTAAAAAACTAGCAGGTTGCTAGTTTTTTTATTTTGGTTTTAAGAAAATTATTTAATAGTGATACTTACAAGTAGGAATTAAGTACATATTAAAATCGATGTTCGATAATTACTTTATTTGTTGAATTTTTTTTCACAAAGATTGCTGTTTTTTGTTTTAATCACTTCTATACGTATTTAACCTATCTTCGTTCTCAGTTCGTTACTAACACAGATGATAAATTTTCTACAAACTTTTTCGATTTAGTGACGTCAAAATGACTTTAATATGACTAAGAAGGCAAATGTTTTTGAATTTTCATAAAAAATTGCGCAATTTCCTAATTATTTAAGATATACTATTAATTATTGTTTACTAGGATATTTTTATGTATTTAAGGACAAGTTCGTAACAAGCCATATAGGAGAATCTTTACATGTTCTATCATATTTAAATTGACTTGTATTCTAAAGAATGATTTCCTATATTTTAGAAAAGTGCGTAAATATGCTAATGATAGTTGTGTAGAAGGAAAAGTCATAGGAGAGTTGACAATGTTGGATCAAGATTATGAACAGTTTATCAAAAAGATAAAAAGTAAAACAGGTATTGATTTATCCCTATACAAGGAAGCACAAATGAAAAGAAGGTTAACTTCCTTGTATGAGAAAAAAGGTTTTAAAAGTTTTACTGATTTTTATAGCGAATTAACGAAGGAAAGTCAGATATATTATGATTTTTTAGATAGAATGACTATTAATGTCTCAGAATTTTATCGGAATTATAAACGATGGCAAGTACTAGAAGAAAAAATTTTACCATCCCTGTTAGAAAAGAATAATCAATTAAAAATATGGAGTGCTGCATGTTCCACCGGAGAAGAACCATATACTCTTGCAATGATTTTGGCAAAAATTGCACCACAATCCAAAGTGAAAATCTTAGCAACTGATATTGATGAAAATGTTTTAGCGAGAGCAAGACTTGGGATCTATCCAGAGCGATCATTAAATGAAGTTCCAGATGATAGTAAGTCTAAGTATTTTAGTCAAGAGGGGACAATCTATAAGGTTAATGACAAAATAAAAAATGTTGTTCAATTTGAAAAGCAAAACCTTTTAGCTGATACATTTGATACTCAATTTGATTTAATTGTCTGCCGAAATGTTTTAATCTATTTTACCGAAGAGGCTAAAGAAACATTATATAATAAGTTTAGTGGTGCTCTTAAAAGTCAAGGTATACTTTTTGTAGGGAGTACCGAACAAATATTCAATGCAGAACGTTATCAATTATCGTCTGTTGATACATTTTTTTATCAAAAGAAGTAAAAACCCGCTATTTTTTTCATTATTTCTATGATATATTTGTACTTAAAAGCGTTAGTGCGTTGAAGGGAGAGAGAACAATGAGATATTTAACAGCAGGTGAATCTCACGGACCTCAATTAACGGCAATTGTTGAAGGTGTTCCGTCTGGATTAAATTTAAGAGCAGAAGATATAAATAAAGATCTAGCTAGAAGACAAAAGGGCTATGGTCGCGGTAGAAGAATGCAGATCGAAAAAGATCAGGTGCAAATTGTAGGTGGTGTAAGACATGGTAAAGCATTAGGGTCGCCAATTCCACTTGTAGTTGAAAACAAAGACTGGAAGCATTGGACTAAAATAATGGGTGCAGAACCAATCACACCTGAAGAAGAATTAGAGGTAAAGCGTCAAATTACACGTCCTCGTCCTGGACATGCTGATTTAGTCGGGGCTATGAAGTATGGTCATCGAGATATGAGGAATGTCCTTGAACGGTCATCCGCTCGTGAGACAACTGTCCGAGTAGCTGTAGGATCATTAGCAAAACAAATATTAGCTGAATTGAATATAAAAGTGGTAGGCCATGTATTGGAAATAGGTGGAGTAAGAGCTGAAAATACTGAATATAAAGATATTGATGATCTATTATCTGTAACAGAAGAATCGCAAGTAAGATGTTATGACCGTGATACAGAAACAAAAATGATGGAGGCTATTGATCAAGCAAAAGAAAATGGTGACTCTATCGGAGGAGTCGTAGAAGTTGTTGTTGAAGGATTACCAGCTGGAATTGGAAGCTATGTCCACTATGACCGTAAGCTAGATAGTAAGATTGCTGGGGCTATAGTGAGTATAAATGCATTCAAAGGTGTAGAATTTGGCATAGGCTTTGAGGCGGCACGAAAGTTTGGCAGCCAAGTACATGATGAAATTGTTTGGAATGAGGAAGAAGGGTATCATCGAAAAACAAATCGTCTTGGTGGATTTGAAGGCGGTATGACAACTGGCATGCCTATTGTTGTTAGAGGTGTGATGAAACCAATTCCAACACTTTATAAGCCATTACAAAGTGTAGACATTGAAACAAAGGAACCTTTTACAGCAAGTATTGAGCGTTCTGATAGTTGTGCAGTTCCTGCAGCAAGTGTTGTAGCTGAAGCTGTTGTAGCATGGGAAGTTGCAAACGCAATTGTGGAGCAGTTTGGATTAGATCGTATGGATCTTATTAAAGAAAACGTCCAAAAAATGCGTGAATACACGAGGGACTTTTAATGAATTCCATTTTTATCAAAACGACTGAAGACACTTACCCTGTTTTTATTGGTGAAAATGCGAAGGAAGAATTACCCAAACTATTAAGAACCCTTACTCCATCAAAAGTATTAATTGTAACGGATACCAATGTAGATAATTTATATGGAGATAATTTGGTAAGTTTAATTGGAGAAGAATGGACAACATTAAAGTTTGTCGTCCAAAGCGGTGAGGCTGCAAAATCATTCGATTTGTTTTATGAAATTCAAACGTATGCTTTAAAAAAAGAATTAGATCGTAAATCAGTCATTATCGCCTTTGGCGGTGGTGTAGTCGGTGACTTAACTGGATTTGTTGCTGCTACCTATATGAGAGGGGTACCCTTCATTCAAGTACCTACTACCTTATTAGCACATGATAGTGCAGTAGGTGGTAAAGTAGCAATTAATCATCCAGAAGGCAAGAATATGATTGGTGCATTTTATCAACCTAAAGCAGTCATCTATGATAGTTCATTTTTACAAAGCTTGCCTTCAAACGAATTGAGATCTGGTCTTGCTGAGGTAATTAAGCATTCCTTAATCCGAAGTGAAACGTTATATACTTATTTATCTACTGAAATCCGTTATTTGTGCGATATAACAAATGAAAACTTACAACGTATGATTCTAGAAGGAATCAAAATTAAAGCGGATGTTGTATCAGTTGATGAAAAGGAATTAGGGTTACGTGCAATTTTGAATTTTGGACATACACTTGGTCATGCAGTTGAGGCTGAAGCTGGTTATGGAAAGATCTCACATGGAGATTGTGTAGCAATTGGTATGTTATTTGCAACATGGTTAAGCAATAAAACGCTGAAATTGACTCTGCCATACCAAGAGCTAAAGTCATGGTTTAAAGATCTGGGTTTTCCTGTAGTAATACCGGAATCACAGTTAACTGATCGTTTGATAAATAAAATGAAAAAAGATAAAAAAACAAAGTCAAATCAATTGACTATGATTTTATTAAAGGGTATCGGTGAGACAACTACAGCAGTTTTTACAGAAGAGGAATTGACCTCTTTACTTAACGAGTGGAGAGCAATAGAACGAGGTGAAAAGGTTGATTAGGGGAATTAGAGGAGCAACAACGATCATCGATAACAGTGAATCATTAATGTTACAAGCAACTGAAGATTTGTTACATGAAATGATTCAAACGAATAGTGTGAAACCTGAAAAGGTAGCACAAGTTATTATGACTGTCACAAATGACTTGACTGCTACTTTTCCAGCAAAAGCGTTAAGAACTATTGAAGGTTGGACGTACGTACCTGTTATGTGTATGCAGGAAATACCTGTCCCTAATGGTTTGAAAAAATGTATTAGGGTTTTAATGACCGTAGAAACCGAAGAGCAGCAAGAGAATATAAACCATGTTTATTTAAATGAAGCTGTTAAATTAAGACCTGATTTATTAAATAGTTAATTTTGTAAAGATTCAGAACAATGGTAAAACAGCCTTGACTTTAATAAGATATATGTAATACGATAATAAAGAAGATTGTTTAGTAGAAGAGCAGAGTAGTTTAGTATAGGGTAGCTGAGAATGAGTTTAGCCGAGGTTTTATTTGAAACAGCACAAGTCTACCCAAAAACCAATGTGTTTTTGGGTTTTTGTTTTTTTGATAAACGATGTATAACTATAAATATTTAGTGCAAATCGTTGTTCACAGACAAAGAATTTTGTGCGTAACACAATCTTTCTATTTTTAACCTCCTAAATACTCATTCTCCAAATTATTTACTTGGAGGAGTGAGTCACATTGAATTTTTCTTCTTATAGTACTTTTTGTGAAGAAAGTGCACATTATCGAACAATCCCCATTGTGAAGCGGTATACCGTGGATGACATTACACCAATTCAATTATTTCAGCTTTATAAGGATGAGGCTGTTTACTTATTAGAGAGTAATGATGTCGAATCAAGTTGGTCACGTTATTCTTTTATTGGATTAAATCCATTTTTATTTGTTGAAGAAAGTCTTGGAGAGTTTTCAATATTAAGTGAACAACGAAAAACACTTTTTAAATCAAGCTCCTTGACAACAATATTTGAAAACCTTCAAGACCATCTAGCGATAAAGCTACCTGATCTGGACCTTCCATTTGTCGGAGGCGCTGTTGGTTACATTGGATATGATACAGTATCAATCTTAGAAAAAGTAAAAAAACATAAGACAGATGACCTTAATCAGCAAAATTGTATGTTTTTTGTTTGTGAAACAATCATTGCCTTTGATCATTTAGAAAAACAATTGTATTTTATCCATTATGAACGTGTCAATGGAAATGAAGACGAAGTTCACCTACGTGCTAATTATCAACTAGCTGAAGCGAAAATGAATAAATATGTAAGTAAGCTTCAACACAAGGGTCAATCTGAAGATATACCTTTAACGGTATCAGAGCAGTATGACGTGAACTTTGATGAGATAAAGTCAAATTATAAAAAGAGTAAGTTTTTAGAAGATGTAGAAAAAGTAAAAGAGTATATTCGTGCTGGAGATATATTTCAAGGGGTTCTATCGCAAAGATTTGAAATTCCAATCGAAACAAATGGATTTTCCCTTTATCAAGTTTTACGCATTGTTAACCCATCACCTTACTTATTTTATATACGGTTTAATGATACTGAACTTGTAGGGAGTTCCCCTGAACGACTTATTTATATTCATAATAAGCATCTCGAAATTCATCCGATTGCAGGCACGAGAAGACGTGGAAGATCAGTTGAAGAAGACTGTTATCTAGAAACGGAATTAAAAAATGATGAAAAGGAAAAAGCTGAACATTATATGTTAGTAGATTTGGCTCGGAATGATCTTGGGAGAGTTGCCGAGTATGGATCTGTAACAACTCCACAATTGATGGAAATTGGTCGCTTTTCACATGTCATGCACCTAGTTTCAAAGGTTACCGGAAAACTAAGAAATGAAATTCACCCGATAGATGCGCTACTGTCCTCTTTTCCAGCTGGTACTGTATCAGGAGCACCTAAAATAAGAGCCATGCAAATTATCCAAGAACTAGAACCAGCAGCAAGAGGAAGTTATGCTGGTTGTGTAGCATACGTTGGTTTTGATGGAAACATAGATTCTTGCATAACAATTCGTACGATTACTGTGAAAAATAACATAGCTTATGTGCAAGCTGGAGCAGGAATAGTAGTTGACAGTGTTCCTGAGCTAGAATGGAAAGAAACATGCAACAAAGCAAGCGCAATGCTTAAAGCAATCCAAATGGCGGAAAAGGTTTTTACTAAAGGAGGTAAGAGTGATGAAAGAGCAACTAGCAGAATGCATTGAAGGGAAAACAATGACAGAGTCACAAGCAGAACAAGTGATGAATCTGGTAATGACTGGTCAAGCAACCTCTAGTCAAATAGCAAGTTTAATATCGATTATGAGACTTAGAGGAGAAACAGTGGATGAATTAGTTGGTTTTGCTAAGTCTATGAAAAAACATATGAATTCTATAACCTATACTAGTGATGTTGTTGACACATGTGGAACAGGCGGTGACGGAGCTTCTACCTTTAATATATCAACTGCAGCAGCAATTGTTGTTTCATCACTAAAGGTCAAAGTTGCAAAACATGGTAATCGGGCCATTACATCAAAAAGTGGAAGTGCAGATGTAATCGAAACATTAGGAATTACAATTCAATCCACGCAAGAACAAGCGATAGAAAGTCTAGATAAGTACAATATGAGCTTTTTATTTGCACCGATGTTTCATTCATCAATGAAGCATGCAGTTAATCCTAGAAAAGAAATCGGATTTAGAACCGTTTTTAATTTATTAGGTCCGTTAGCTAATCCTGCAAATGCTAAAAGACAAGTGATTGGAGTTTATTCGACTAATTATGCAGAGAAAATGGCTGAGGCGTTAAAACGGTTAGGTGCAGAGCATGTACTGCTTGTAACTGGTCGAGATGGCTTAGATGAAATTTCTATTACTACTGAAACAGATGTAGTGGAACTTAAAGATGGCTTGATTTCAAGATATGTTCTACATCCAACTGATGTGGGGCTATCAGTTGGAGATAGTGAAGAGATAAAGGTAGCAGATCCAAAAGAAAGTGCAGCACTTATTGAACGTATATTTAGAGGTACGGCACCAAAAAGTGCAGAAAATATTGTGGCGATTAATGCAGGTGCTGCTTTATACGTTGCAAACTACGTACACTCTTTAGCAGATGGAGTTATGCTCGCTAAAGAGGCCATTCAAAACGGCATGGCCTTACAGCAATTAGGAATGCTTCAAAATCAGGTGGAGGAAAATTATGCTTAACAAAATTATTGAAACAAAAAGACAGGAAATGAAAAGTTTAGTTTTACCAAATGATGAGAATCTCCCCCGTATTTCCTTTTATGATGCGCTAAAGAACCCGCATAGGGAGTTAGCACTTATAGCTGAAGTTAAAAAGGCTTCACCATCAAAAGGATTAATAAAGGAGAATTTCAATCCAGTGGAAATTGCGATGGCCTATGAAAGAGGTGGTGCTGATTGTTTATCAGTGCTTACCGATACTCCTTTCTTTCAAGGGAAACGTGAATATTTGACCGAGGTAAAAAAAGCAGTAAACCTGCCAATTTTACGTAAAGACTTTATTATTGACCCTATACAAATTGATGAGGCTAGGCTGATTGGTGCAGATGCCATTCTATTAATTGGAGAGGCTCTTGAGCCAACTCTATTAAAGGAACTCTATCAGTATGCGCTGGTATCAAATCTAGATGTACTAGTAGAGGTGCATGATTTACAAACGTTAGAACAGGTATTGAAGGTTGTAACACCGAAGATATTGGGAGTTAATAATCGTAACCTCAAAACATTTCAAACGAATATCGACCAGTTAAAAGATATCATCCCTTATATACCTAAAGAAACATTATTGGTTAGCGAAAGTGGGATTTATACAAAAGAGGATTTAATTCTTGTTAAGCAATATGGTGCAAAAGCAGTATTAGTTGGTGAATCGCTTATGAGAAAAGAAAATCAAGAGCTTGCAATAAAAGAGTTATTTGGAGAGAATATTAATGTCTAAACCATTATTGAAATATTGTGGGATACGAACAATTGATGATCTGAAGACAGTTGTACGATCCCAAGCGGACTATATAGGTTTCATTTTTGCAAAGAGCAAGAGAAGAGTTTATCCTAATCTTGTAAAAGATTGGCTATCTGAAGTAAATCTTTCTAATAAAAAGATTGTTGCAGTGTTTGTTAATCCAAGCGAGGAGGAGATACATTCTGTCTTAACAACTCTACCTATTGATGTCATTCAATTTCATGGAAACGAGCCTTTTTCTGAGATTAATAAAGTGAAAGAAACATATAATGCTTCAATTTGGAAGGCCCTACATCACCATCCTCAAACACTTGATGAGATGAAATCTTATTTAAAGAGCGTAGATGGTTTTGTGATTGATTCTAGATCTAAAGGGCAGTGGGGAGGTACAGGAGTTAGCTTTGACTGGGCTGCAGTACCAAACTATCTTTCATTTGCTAGTCAAAACGAAAAGCTATGCTTCATTGCAGGTGGGGTAAATGAAGGGAATATCGGAAAACTACTAACTTTTGAACCTAAAGGAATCGACTTATCAAGTGGCATTGAAATGAACGATAAGAAGACTATCGAAAAGATACAATTAATAGAAGAAAGGGTGTTACAGCATGTCAATATATCCTGATATAAATGGGCGTTATGGAGATTTTGGTGGTAGATTCGTACCAGAAACACTGATGAGTCCGTTAGCAGATATTGAACTCGCACATAAAGAAGCAATGCAGGATCCATCATTTTTAGAAGAATATCATTATTTATTAAAAGAATACTCAGGCAGACCGACAACGGTTACATTTGCTGGGAATGTTACTGAAAAATTAGGTGGAGCTAAAATATATTTAAAGCGGGAAGATTTAAATCATACTGGCGCCCATAAGATCAATAATGCGATAGGTCAAGCACTCCTTGCAAAAAGAATGGGGAAAACAAAGGTCATTGCTGAAACCGGTGCTGGACAGCATGGTGTTGCCACCGCAACTGTTGCAGCTAAATTTGGTATGGAATGCAAAGTCTTTATGGGAGAAGAGGATGTACGCCGTCAACAATTAAACGTATTTCGTATGCAACTTCTAGGTGCCGAAGTCATTCCTGTTACCAGCGGAAATAAAACATTGAAGGATGCTACAAATGAGGCCATGCGTTATTGGGTACAGCATTGTGAAGATCATTTTTACATTATTGGTTCAGTAGTTGGTCCACATCCATACCCGTACATTGTTAGAGAATTTCAGCGTGTAATTGGCGATGAAGCGATTAAGCAATTTCACGATATTGAAGGAACGCTTCCTTCAAAAGTAATGGCTTGTGTAGGCGGAGGAAGTAATGCTATTGGGATGTTTGCAGCATTTTTAAATGAAGATGTTGACCTAGTAGCTGTAGAGGCAGCAGGTCTTGGTGTAGATACTGATATGCATGCAGCAACAATTACCAAAGGAACAAAGGGAGTACTACATGGATCATTAACCTATTTATTACAGGATGAATATGGTCAAATTACTGAACCGTATTCAATTTCAGCAGGTCTTGATTATCCAGGAATTGGACCCGAACACGCTCATTTAGCAAGCACAGGTCGAGTGAAATATGAAAGTGTTACAGATCAAGAGGCATTACACGCCTTGGAAATGTTAGCGAAGGAAGAGGGAATATTAGCAGCGATTGAATCTGCACATGCACTTTCATCAGCATTTGAACATGCAAAGCAAATGCAAAAAGATGAAACCATACTTATTTGTTTATCCGGTAGAGGAGATAAGGATGTACACACTTTGATGTCACATTATAAGAAGGGTGAAACGGATGAAAACACTCTTTAAGCAACCACTAGAAACTAAACTATTTATTCCATTTATTACTGCTGGTGATCCTGATTCCGAAACAACTGTGGAATTGGCAATGGCTTTGCAAGAGGCTGGTGCATCAGCATTAGAAATTGGTATACCATACTCAGATCCAGTAGCGGATGGCCCTGTTATTCAGAAGGCATCAAGCCGTGCTTTAAAAAATGGGATGAATATTGTGAAAGCAATAAAGCTAGTCCCTAAAATGAGAGAAAAAGGACTAAATATTCCCGTTATTCTATTTACGTATTACAATCCTGTGTTACAATTAGATCAAGAATCCTTTTTCGCTTTACTGCGACAAAATACGGTAGATGGTCTATTGATTCCTGATATACCATTCGAAGAAAGTAAAGAGATTCGTCTGAAATGTCGTGAACATTCAATTTCATTCATATCATTAGTTGCACCTACATCAACAAGCAGAATTAAGATGATTGCTGAAAACGCTGAAGGTTTTATTTATTGTGTTTCTTCCTTAGGAGTTACAGGGGTTAGAAAAGATTTTGATCAGTCAATAACCAGCTTTTTAGATGAGGTAAAACGATATAGCAATGTACCAGTTGTAGTTGGATTTGGTGTTTCTTCAAGAGAACAGGTAGAGCAGTTGGGGAGGTTATGTGATGGTGTTGTCGTAGGGAGTGCCTTAGTGCGAGAAATTGAACGATTACAAATACCATTGTTAAATGAAAATACTCGACGACATGCTGTTGCAGAATTTGGAAAATTCGCTGAAACCTTTGGTTCAAATGAAATCAAAATTTGATTTTTAGTTAGATTTACGTATAACTGAGGAGAGAAATCATCTCAGATTAAAAGATAGTATCACATCATGTAAAAGAGGTGTATTGCTTTGCAAATAAAAGAGCAGTTACTAGATTTAAAACCATATCAACCAGGTAAACCGATAGAAGAGGTAAAAAAGGAATATAATTTAACGAGTATTGTTAAGCTCGCTTCAAATGAGAATCCTTATGGTTGCTCTAAAAATGCGAAACAAGCTGTAATAGATGAACTAGATCAGTTGGCTATTTATCCTGACGGGTACAGTGCACTTCTTCGTACACATTTAGCAGATCATTTATCTGTCAGGGAAGAAGAATTGATGTTTGGGAATGGCTCTGATGAAATTGTCCAAATTATCTGTCGTGCACTATTAAGTCCACAAACGAATACTGTAATGGCTTCACATACTTTTCCGCAATATAAACACAATGCAGTTATTGAAGGAGCGGAAATACGAGAAGTACCACTTGTAAATGGAGACCATGATCTAGATGCTATGCTCTCACAAGTTGATAGAAATACAACAGTGCTTTGGATTTGCACACCGAATAATCCTACAGGTACATATGTAAAAGAGCAAGCGTTAATCAACTTTTTAAATAAAGTACCTAGCCATGTACTGGTAGTAATTGATGAAGCCTACTATGAATATGTTGTGGCAGCAGATTATCCGCAAACAATCCCACTGTTAAAGGAATATTCGAATTTAATTATCCTTCGAACATTTTCAAAGGCATATGGATTGGCCGCATTACGTATCGGATATGGTATCGGAAATGCGGAATTGATTCGTAAGGTAGAACCAGCAAGGGAACCTTTTAACACAAGTCGTGTAGCACAGGCCGCAGCATTAGCTGCTCTAGATGATCAGGAATTTGTTTCTGTTTGTCGTGATAAGAATAAGACGGGATTACAACAATTCTATCAATTTTGTGAAGATCTTAAATTAGACGTTTACCCATCAGAAGGAAATTTTGTCTTAATTGACTTTAAGAGAGATTCGGACGAGGTATTTTTAGCCTTACTTAAAAAAGGGTATATTGTTCGTTCTGGAAAGGCTTTGGGATTTCCAACGCATTTACGGATAACTGTTGGTTCTGAACAACAAAATTCAGATATTATTAAAATATTAAAAGATTTCGTCCTTTAACTTAGCTGGCTCCAACATTCATGTTGATAGTACGTGAAGCAAAGAGAGTGTAATAGCTGCAAACTTTTTTAAACGTTATTCATAAAAATGGTCCTCTTTTCATTAGAAGAGAGGATCATCATTTATAATCGGTTAATTAAAGAAAGTTGACTACTAAAAAAGAGTAACGACAGTTAACAAAATTTTCCGAGTAGTAAAAATCCTGATGTTATTTATGAAAAGCCTCTATGATATAGGCCGAAAAAGGTGAATTTGATGTTGAAGAATATTTATATAATAGGACTTGGATTAATTGGAGGTTCTATCGCATTATCAATAAAACATACCAACCCTACATTAAACATCAAGGGATTTGATATTAATGAAGACCAAGCTCTACTTGCTAAAAAGCTTGGTGCCATTGATGAAGTATCAACAACGATCTTTCCTGATTTAACGAATGTAGACATGATTTTCCTATCTACACCTGTTCAACAAACTGAACAAATTATCGAACAATTACAAGTTGTTGAGTTAAAACAAGGTGTTATCATCACAGATGTGGGCAGTACAAAGTCGAAAATAGTAGAATGTGCAAACAAATATTTAAACGGTAGAATTAAATTCATTGGTGGGCACCCAATGGCTGGTTCACATAAATCTGGAATTTTGGCAGCAAAGCCTCGTTTATTTGAGAATGCTTTTTACATATTAACTCCCTCTGATCATGTGACCTCTGCGGATCTATCTACGCTGAAAAGAGTTCTTGAAGGAACAAAGGCTAATTTTATTGAAATGACACCAGAGGAACATGATAAGGTGACAGGAGTTATTAGTCATTTTCCGCATATTGTTGCTGCCAGCTTAGTCTCGCAAACTGAAAGTCATGAGGAACAATTCCCACTTGTAAAGAGACTTGCAGCAGGCGGATTTAGGGATATTACACGGATAGCTTCGAGTAACCCCTCAATGTGGAGGGATATTTTATTACATAATAAAGGACCATTACTACATCTATTTGACGAATGGATTGCAGAAATGGAACGAGTGAAAAGCTTAATTTCTAATGAAGAAGCTGATCAATTGTATGCATTTTTTGAAAATGCAAAGCAATATCGTGATGGATTGCCAGAAAAACAAATGGGAGCCATTCCTTCTTTTTATGATTTATTTGTCGATGTACCTGATTATCCTGGTATCATTTCAGAAATTACCGGTTACTTAGCGAAAGAAGAAATAAGCTTAACCAATATCCGAATCATTGAAACGAGAGAAGAGATCTATGGTGTATTAAGATTAAGTTTCCAAACGGAACGGGATCGTGAAATGGCGATTGATTGTATAGGTAAATATTCAACCTATGATACATTTATTATTTAGGCCGTTTTCGCAAATTGGATGTTATTCGTAAATAGCTCTACTTAAATCGAGCAGTTCATATTGCTTTTAAAATAGGATCTATTCCCTAATAAAAATATTGAGGAAGCCATTTCAAAATAGAGGTGAGTTATATGAGGAATGTAATGAAGTTAACAAAGGTTAATAGCTTGGTTGGAACTGTTAAGATACCAGGAGATAAGTCGATATCACATCGAGCAGTTATGTTTGGGTCTATTGCGAATGGAAAGACAGAAATTTCAAACTTCTTGATGGGAGCTGATTGTTTAAGTACAGTTTCTTGCTTTAAAGAAATGGGTGTCTCAATTGACATACGAGACGGTTCTCTCTTTGTTGACGGAAGTGGATTATATGGTTTAGTTGAACCATCCAAGATTTTAGATGTAGGTAACTCGGGTACAACAACAAGATTAATGCTCGGTATTTTGGCTGGTACACCCTTTCACTCATGTATTATTGGGGATGAATCAATAGCGAAAAGACCGATGTCCCGAGTAACAAATCCCTTAAGACAGATGGGCGCTAAAATTGATGGTAGAGAAGATGGACAATATACCCCGATCTCTGTACGTGGTGGTAATTTACAAGGCATTAGATATGAATCACCAGTTGCAAGTGCACAGGTTAAATCGGCAATCCTTTTGGCTGGTTTGCAAACAAATCATGAAGCTACAACTGTAGTTGAACCACATAAATCAAGAGACCATACTGAGCGGATGTTAAGGGCTTTTGGTGTCGAGGTAGAAGAGGATGATAATTCAGCTACAATTAATGGCGGGCAAAGTCTTAAAGCGACAAATATTTTTGTGCCAGGCGATATATCATCTGCAGCTTTCTTCCTTGTTGCTGGTGCAATAGTTGCTAAAAGTGAAATCGTATTGAAAAATGTTGGAGTTAATCCTACAAGAACAGGGATACTTGATGTATTGAAAATGATGGGTGCATCAATGGAAATCATCATGCATGAAGAACAAGGTTTTGAGCCAATTGCGGACATTGTTATAAAAACCTCTTCATTAAAAGGAACAACAATAGGCGGAGATATAATTCCGAAGCTAATTGATGAAATTCCTGTTATTGCATTGTTAGCTACACAAGCTGAAGGTGAAACGATTATCCAGGATGCAAGTGAACTGAAAGTGAAAGAGACGAACCGTATTGATACAGTAGTTGGTGAGTTAACTAAAATCGGAGCAACCATAAAAGCAACAGATGACGGAATGATCATCACCGGTAAAACACAGCTAACCGGTAATGCGACTGTTTCAAGTCATGGTGATCACCGGGTCGGTATGATGCTCGCAATCGCTTCTTGCATCACCGAAGAGGCAATTGAATTAGAAGACGCTCAAGCAATAGATGTATCTTATCCGAACTTTTTTGAACATTTAGCACAGTTAACAACTAAATAGTTTTTATAGGCGGAGAGCTATGTAAGAAAATTCAATAAAAAGAAAACAGATTTTGATTTACCTCCATTTAATAAGTTTCACCTAGAACGCGGTGAAACTTATTAAATGGAGGCTTTTTATCGTTTAATCAGCATATTTATCGGTTATATATCATAGCTTGTCTTTAAGAGTATGGAAGGTGGGGAGAGTGTAATGAGTTATATCATTGATCGAGCTAGTTTGATGAAAACTGGTGGTATACAGAAAGCTTCATTACTAATCAATAATAACAGGATTGAATTTATGAGGAACACAATGGATAACATTCATTTTATGAGGATGGACATGAGCTCTTATTTATTAACACCAGGATATGTTATGATTGACTTTTCACTTCATACAAGACTTCATTTTAAAGAATTTAAAAAATATATAATCGAGCACTATTTAAAAAAGGGTTGTACGTCATTACTCACAGTTGCAAACGTTAAAAATGAACATGAATTAGTTGAGATGGTTAAGCAAAGAAGACAACTTATGATAAACTCTCCAATAGATTATTATGTAGGAATTAAGCTACCATTCAAATCACTAACCCCTTCAATTTTGAGAAGATGTAAACAACAGAATATTGCTGTCGTTATTGTTGAGTTTGATAATGATGACAATCTTAGATCAAAATCCTGGGCATGGATAAGAGACGCAATGTTTTCAAATCCAATTACATTCATACCTTTTCTAAAGGAGAAAATAAACCAAAGTATTAAAAATCAGAAACTTATACAAGTATGGGAACAATTAATGAAAGAACATAGACTACCATCCCTTTCAGAAGTACCTGAGGAAGGTAAACCACTTTCAAAGAATGTATTAATGAAATTAGGGATTTACCCTGAAAAAGGCGATATTCGTGTTGGTGGACAAGTCAATTATAATTTGTACAAATTAAATGAGATCCGCTATTATACTGATGGTAACCCCAATATGAATAATGCAAACAACCCCACCATAACAGTTCATCAGGGGAAAATAGTAAATGCAAATGGAATAATATCCTTTGTTCCAGGAGTTGGTGAGGAATGTTTTATTCCAATATCAGGTCGTTTTATGCCACAATCAGTTTCAATTTGATGTATGATAAAGATATGTACACGGTACTAAATAAATTCCTCCAACTAAAAAGGATGGTCAAACAAGGTCCGATATTTTAAACTAGTGGATTGTCAATTAAAATTATATCTCAAAATAGTGATAAACCAAACACAGGTTTTAGAAGAAAGGATAAATTATGTTTAATGAAGTACTAAATGAAGCAATTAATCTTGTAAATAATGGTCAAACTGAAGAAGGGTTAAATTTATTAGAAAATATAGTACCTACCCTCCATGATGAAGAAAAGCTGCATCTAGCAGATCAGTATTATCAGTGGGGTATCGTTGATAAAGCGAATGAAATTGTTGAGGAACTTCATTTTTTATATCCAGAAGAAGCACAAATTACATTATTTTTGGCTGAACTTTATTTGGATCTTGAGAAAGAGGAAGAAGCTATAGAATTATTAAATACAGTTACCCCTGAGCATGAAGCGTATCCTCAAGCACTTTTATTATTAGCTGATCTTTATCAAATGCAAGGGCTAACAGAAGTTAGTGAACATAAACTTCAGGAAGCAAAAAAATTAATGCCAGATGAGCCTGTAATAGATTTTGCACTTGGGGAATTATATTTTCATCAAGGAAAGTATAAACATGCAATCCCTTATTATCAAATGGTAGTTGAAAAACAATTTACTTTTTCAGGTATTTATATTGAACATCGATTAGCTGAATGTCTAAGCGCAATCGGAGAGTTTGAGGATTCTCTAAATTATTATAAACTAGCTATTAATGAGCATGAAGATTTAAATACGTTATTTGGATATGGTTTCACAGCTTTCCAAGGTGGTTTTTTTAAGACGGCAATCCAACAATTTTCCAAGCTTAAAGAAGCTGATCCTCAATATTCTTCCCTTTATTTATATTTAGCAAAGGCATATGAAAACGAAGGCTTCATGATGGAAAGTCTTGAGACTGTGCAAGAGGGAATAAAAGTTGATGAATATAATAAGGAACTGTATTTGTATGGCGGAAAGCTTGCTATAAAGATGGGACAAGTGCAAGATTCAGAAAAACTTCTTCGGGAAACACTTGCAATTGATCCAGGTCACATTGAGGCAGTTATTACCTTATCACATGTTTTTATCCAAGACGAAAGATATGATGATGTCATTGATTTAATATCAGAAAGTAAACGCTATGGTGAAGAGGATCCACAATTTGAATGGAACTTAGCACGAGCATATCATAAAAAAGAAGAGTACACAGAGGCATTAAATCACTATCAACTTGCATATAATTTTTTCAAGGATCAAAGAGAATTTTTACATGATTATGGCTACTTCTTAATGGAGGAAGGTCGTAGAATGGAAGCGAAAGAGATATTTGAAAGGCTCTTGGAAAAAGATCCGTCAAATGTCGAAATAGGTGAGATATTACTGCAATTAGAGGAACAATTTTAAACCGAAATAAGAAGGGTTTTAATTAAATGATGTTGAATTAAGATAATAAGAAATGATTGTAGTTTATCGTTTTTCTCTACTTTATGTATTTATCATGTCTTGTTCACTTTCTATATTGTATGTCTTTAAATGCATTTAATCTAGGTACAAAGTGTTCTGGATCTAGAGAACACCATTTTAGAACAGAGCCTAGGAAATAAAATGAAATGCAGAGGAGGGAATAGTATGGTGGCCCCTGTATCTGTCCATGAGAAGAAAGATTTTATCAGGTGGTTTCTAAACCATTACCAACTGAAAAGAAGAGAATGTGTCTGGATCCTAAATTATTTAATGAGCCATGATACGTTAATGGAAAAGGTTCACTTCGTAGAACAAGCACAGTATTGTCCTAGAGGAATTATTATGTCCACGCATTGTGTCGAAGAGGTCCCCTTTCGTTTTTATAAAGAAAACGTAATGACAACAGATGCTGAGAAATCATTCCATGATATCCGATTAAATAAAGATGAAGCCCTTTTTATTCAACTGAATTTTAGATCTGCATATCAATCACCACAATATGCTGCAGTACTAGAGTCAAATCCATTTATGCCGAAGCATCTACATGAGAATGATAAGGATCGAGAAGTTGCAGAAGAATTCCTTGAACATTCAATTCAAACGTTTCAAAGGGAAAAACTACTTCTTTTAATTGATGAAGCATTGGATCGACAAGACAAAGAGGAATTTAAGAGACTTTCACAACAATTAATAAATTTAAAAACAACTATAACTGAGTAAGAGGCTAACCATTCGTGTCTGACCACTTTAACAAGATCAATTATATTGTTTTGGTATGTACAAAGCATATAGTTGTTCAAGGTCGGACACGTTTTTTTTGGTATTTATATATATTATATTTTTTTTCATTAGATTGTTTTTAAAACGTAACGCAATCAACTTAGTAAGGAAGTCTAATTTAACAAACTAGTAGACAAGCTATATAATGGAACTATGCTAAATTAATAAGGAGTGAATTTGGTGAAGTGGGTTTTAAGTGATGTGGATGTATACAAACAATCAAAGGAATATATTGATACAGCGATTGTTCCATTAATCCCTATATCAGTTGATGATGATTTTAAAGGAACTGTTTCTAAAGGTGAATTCATTACATATGTAACAAGCGAGCTAGAGCGACAGCTAAAAGGGAGGGTATTTTTATTTCCTGCATTTACATATCTTAAAAATTCGGAAAATGTGATTGAAAATGTTATAGAATGGAAAACTGAAATTAAACAGGAGTTTAAACATATTGTCTTTTTGACTAGTGATGAAATGTTAAAAGAAAATAAAAGCGAACAACTTAAAAGCAATATCATTTGGCTACCAACAGTCCCATTTGAGCATATGGATGGAGGGTTAATGAAAAAGCTTTTGCAAGATCAAGTCGAACAAATTTTGAACATTTTATTACAATCTTGGAATAATTAATAAAAAAAAATTCTTTTCGAAGATTCCAAATCATGATTTTATTGACCTCATCGGAAGATTGATATATCATGAGTATGTCCTAGTTTTATATGTCATTTCCGTAGGTCCAAAAATTGGACTGAGCTTAAGATAGAGGGGGGAAAATGATGAGCGAGAAAAAACATCGAGTTTCTAGACGTCAATTCTTAAACTACACGCTTACTGGTGTAGGCGGTTTCATGGCTGCGGGTATGTTAATGCCTATGGTTCGCTTCGCACTTGACCCTGTGCTTAGACCAGCTGAAGAAACAGATTTAGTGTCTGTAGTTAGTGTTGATGAAATAACGGAAGAACCTCAACGCTTTGACTTTAAAATCAAACAAAAAGATGCTTGGTATGAATCGGAAGAAACAAAATCTGCTTGGGTGTTTAAAGAAGGCGACAAAATTACAGCCTTGTCACCAGTCTGTAAGCATTTAGGTTGTACAGTCGGTTGGAATAATGATCCATCGAATCCAAACCAGTTTTTCTGTCCATGTCATTATGGTCGTTATGAAAAAAATGGTAAGAATATCGCAGGAACTCCACCTATTGCGCCGCTTGATGTTTACGATCACGCAGTTAAAGATGGCTATTTATTCTTAGGGAAAGCAAAACCACGGAAGGAGGCGTAATCTATTGCTTAATAAAATTTACGATTGGGTTGATGAACGTTTAGATATTACGCCGATGTGGCGCGATATTGCTGACCATGAAGTTCCTGAACACGTTAACCCGGCACACCACTTTTCTGCCTTTGTTTATTGCTTTGGTGGATTAACATTCTTTGTTACGGTTATACAAGTTCTTTCTGGTATGTTTTTAACGATGTACTATGTACCGGATATTAAGAATGCTTGGGAATCAGTTTTCTATTTACAAAACGAAGTTGCATTCGGACAAATTGTCCGTGGTATGCATCACTGGGGAGCCAGTCTTGTTATTGTGATGTTATTCCTACATACACTACGCGTATTTTTCCAAGGAGCTTATAAAAAGCCACGAGAACTTAACTGGGTTGTTGGCGTACTGATTTTCTTTGTAATGCTTGGTTTAGGTTTAACAGGTTATTTATTACCATGGGATATGAAGGCGTTGTTTGCTACAAAGGTTACATTACAAATTGCCGAATCGGTACCACTTATTGGACCGACAGTTAAAACATTATTATCTGGTCATCCAGAAATCGTAGGTGCTCAGACACTTACACGTTTCTTTGCCATCCATGTATTTTTCTTACCAGCTGCACTTTTCGGATTAATGGCAGCTCACTTTGTAATGATACGTAAGCAAGGTATTTCTGGACCACTATAAAATGAATATGTAGAACTGAAATTTTTTATTACGATACAATGAACTTGTTATCGGAAACCACCTTAGTAAGGAGGGGAATTCATGCATCGCGGAAAAGGTATGAAATTTGTAGGTGACTCTCGTATTCCAGCAGAGAGAAAACCGAATATTCCTAAGGATTATTCGGAATATCCTGGGAAGACAGAAGCATTCTGGCCAAACTTCTTATTAAAAGAATGGCTAGTTGGTGCTGTTTTCTTAATTGGATTTTTATGTTTAACAGTAGCTCATCCGTCACCGCTTGAGCGTGTGGCTGACCCTACTGATGCTGGTTATATTCCTTTGCCAGACTGGTACTTCTTATTCTTATACCAATTGTTGAAATACTCTTATGCATCAGGTCCCTTTACAGTAATTGGTGCAATAGTTATTCCATCACTTGCTTTTGGAGGCTTAATGTTAGCACCGTTCTTAGATCGCGGATCAGAACGTCGTCCTGCTAAGAGACCTGTTGCAGTTGGAATGATGATTCTAGGTGTAGCAGCAACTTTCTACTTAACATGGGAATCAGTTGCAACACATGATTGGGAAGCAGCGGCTGAACAAGGGAAAATACAAGCCGAAGCAGATATTGATAAAGAATCTGAGGGATACGCAATTTATCAGGAGCAAGGCTGTATCTCTTGTCATGGTGATAATTTAGAAGGTGGAGCAGCAGGTAAAGCTCTAGTCGATAATGGACTAGAACCAGACAAAATTGCCGATGTGGCGAAAAATGGTCAAGGCTCAATGCCGGCCAATGTGTTCAAAGGTACTGATGAAGAACTAAAAGTATTATCTGAATTTATTTCAGGTGTTACGTCAAAATAAAGCTGACAATTGTCAGCTTTTTTTTGTAAATAGGTTTTAGTAGTTTTCGTAGGTACTCATAGAATGTTTGTTTTTTTCATTTATGAGTATACGAGAAGGTTAATTAGTACGTGTCAAAAAACAATTCGGATGCGCCCATTTAAAAAAGATAGGTTTGGTGAGTGGGAATGAAAATGTTTCAATATATCTTAGGTCAGCGACCGGCTCTAATGATTATGTTTTTAGTGAATTTATTTGGAACAATATATGGGTATTATTGGTATAGATATCAATTATTTGATACCCCTGTGCAATTTTTTCTTTTTGTTCCTGATAGTCCAACAGCGAGTTTATTTTTTGTCCTAGTATTAATAGGCTTTCTACTAAGAAGAAATTTCCCGCTTATTGAAGCACTAGCAATTGTCACTCTTTTTAAATATGGAATATGGGCAGTAGTGATGAATATTCTTGTTTTAATGGTAAATGGTGGTTTACCATGGGAAGGCTATATGTTGATTGCATCTCATTTTGGAATGGCTGTACAAGGATTACTTTATGCACCATACTATCGATTTAAGATTTGGCATTTAGTAGTTGCAGCCCTCTGGACTTTCCATAATGATGTGATTGATTATGTCTATGGAATGATGCCACGATATAGTGTCTTAATGGAATATATCAATCATATTGGTTACTTCACATTTTGGCTTACTCTCATATCTCTTTTATTAGCATATGTCTTAGTGCTAAATAAAGGTGCTTATAAATTAAACCTAACGAAGTCTAGCTCTTAAAAGCTAGGCTTTTTTATATTTGGAACTAAAGCTTAATGATCCATTTACTTGTATGGTCCATGCCATGGAATCATTTATTAGAAACGATAGACAGTTAATGGATCTCAAGATTGTTGTTTTTTAGTAAACTTACTTTATTTATCTTATCTAAATTGTCGTCGTGCATTTTTTAGAACATAGCCTTATGAATAAACTACTAATAATCATTAGATAGGAAGAAAAAATAGCGTAGTTAATTTTATCAATTAAGATGGTCTAACCTTGTCCAATTCTTCATACGTTTTTAGTAGAGGTTGATTTTCGGATTTAATGTTGTTTACAGTAAACTGTTTATATACATTTCTCTATCTACTTTATTGTCTTTTTCAATCAAGTGTATAGAATCAGTTTTAGTTACAAAGCAACATGAGTATGAAGAAAGCCTTAGTAGAAGTTCTAGGGGGGACAAGGATGAAGAAATGGATAGCCGTACTCATTTTCGGATTGGTGTTGATTTATTTTAAACCAGTCCTTGCTGAAGAAACATATGACTGGGAATTATTAAATGAAATTTCTGATACAGCATTACAATTAGCAAAGCAAGAACGTTTTAATGAGTCTGCCCAATTACTTGATTACTTTGCTACTAAATTTGAAGAAATACCAATAGACCGAGAGTATATTTCACTTGATCATTTTCGAATGATAACTAATAATCACAAAAATGCACAGAATGTCTTAAATAATGAAAGTTTGAGTTCCGACGAAAAGGTTCGTTCCTTAATAAAATTCCGTCTAGTTGTCGATGCAATGGTTTCTGAGCATCAACCATTGTGGGGCTCAATGGAATCATCGATCATGGAAACCTTTTCGCAAATGAAAAGTGATGTAAAAGATGATGACAAGCAGTCCTTCCAACATGATTGGAATCAATTTCTCGCGTTATATGAGATGATCTATCCTAGTATTCAGGTCGATTTAGACATGCAACGTGTCAAACAAATGGACACATATATATCAGTAGTAGAGGACCGATTATTTCAAGAAATACCTGTAACAAGCCGTGTAAAACAACTTACCTTGATGGAAGAAGAATTAAAGGCTCTTTTTGAAAGAGCCAAAGAAGATGAAGCAGATCCCTCTTTATTATGGGTAATGATTTCAACTGGTAGTGTCATTATCATGTCACTAATATACGCAGGGTGGAGAAAATACCGTGGAGAAAAAGAAAAGAAAGCAAAACGAGAAAAACATGAGCAACAATAAAAAAAGAGGGTTGACCTCTTTTTTTGTGTGTAGAAAAATATAAAATTCTAATACTGTGGAGAACGGTCACATCCGCCTATACGGAACGGGGAGGGTTTTTCTTGACTATTTTTAATAACCAACTAGTATTTCAATCTAGGAATATGGTGTTTTATCCAAAGTTCGTCTAATATGAAGGTTAAAATTATCGCTGTATGGGTTTTTTATTTTCATCTAAGGTAAATCCTTCACCTGAAACGTCGTGGACATCACTAACAGCTACAAATGCATGAGGATCAATTGAGGTGATGACGCTTTTCAATCGAACAATTTCATTTTTTCCAACAACGCAATATAATACATCTCGATTTTCTTTAGAAAATGACCCCTGACCTTTCAAGACTGTCACACCTCGATCCATTTCTTTCATAATACGACTTGAAATCTCTTCAGACTTCACAGAGATAATAGTTGCCCCTTTTGCAGAATATGCCCCTTCCTGCATAAAATCGATTACTCGTGCTCCTACGAATACAGCCACAAGCGTATACATCGCTTCTCGATAGGATAAATATGTGATCAAAGACAATGTAATAACACATAAGTCAAATAAAAACATTGTTTTACCCATACTCCAGCCAATATAACGATGGGCTAATCTTGCAATAATATCAACGCCACCTGTTGTGCCACCATACCTGAAGATAATTCCTAACCCAATACCAATAGATACCCCAGCAAAGAGAGCTGCAAGCGTTAAATCATCATTTAGTGGCATGCTAATTTGGTAACGTTGGAAAATCCATAAGTATATAGACAAACTAATCGTACCTATCAATGTATAATAAAATGAGGTTCTTCCTAATACGCGCCATCCAATAAAAAATAATGGTATATTTAATAGTAAATTGGATATTGAAGGGTCAAATTTGAAAAGGAAGAATAGCATAAGTGTTATCCCGGTAAAACCACCCTCTGCTAAATTGTTTTGCATATTAAAATGTACAAGACCAAATCCGAATATAGCTGATCCAATTAAGATAAATAGTATGTTTTTAAAGCGTAATTCCCCTAACATCTGACACCTCCGATAAGTAAATGTTACAGCTTAAACATTATAATAGATAGAATGTCAAGGTGCAAATTTTGAAAAAATGGTGACGTTATAATTGTAAAACGCCATTGAATTAGCTACCATTGAGTAGAAAAGTTGTGAATGAGGTGAGCAAATGGATAAAAAGACAATGAATGAACTTCAATCGGAAGTAGATGAATACATAAGCGGTTTTAAAGAAGGTTACTTTTCTCCCTTGGCAATGATGGCTAGAATGACTGAGGAAGTTGGCGAACTTGCTAGAGAAATAAATCATTATTACGGTGAAAAACCTAAAAAGACTTCAGAACAAAATAAGGAAATAGAAGAGGAGTTAGGTGATGTGTTATTTGTTCTAATATGCCTAGCCAATTCATTAGAAATAAACTTAGAAAAATCACATGATCTTGTCTTAAATAAGTTTAAAACTAGAGATAAAGATCGATGGACTACTAATGATTAAGCCACTGTCTAAAAGGTGGACTTTTCTTACATAAATCCTCAAGTTTTGCAGTAAGAAAATACGATGCTAAAGACATTACTATATATAAAGGGAGATAGAAAATATGAATCAAATCAAAATTGTTATTGCTGGTGCACGAGGCAGAATGGGTAGTGAGGCAGTTAAGTTAGTTGAGGACACACAACACTTTACGTTAGTAGCTGTTGTTGACCATAAATATGATGGACAAAGTTTAAAAGAGGTTGATGGATTTGATGTTGATGTACCCATTTATAATGATATTGATAAATGTTTTTTTGAAACAAGCCCAGACGTATTAATTGACTTAACAACACCTGAAATTGGAAAGATCCATACTAAAAAGGCATTATTAAATGGAGTAAGACCAGTAGTAGGTACTACTGGATTTTCTGAAGAGGACTTAAATGAACTTACACTACTAACAACCGAGAAAGGAATTGGAGCAATAATTGCACCAAACTTCGCAATCGGAGCAATTTTAATGATGAAATTTTCACAGATGGCTGCCAAGTATTTTCAAGATGTCGAGATTATTGAACAACATCATGATCAGAAGCTGGATGCGCCCTCTGGGACAGGATTAAAAACGGCTGAAATGATATCTGCTGTTAGGGATGAAAAGAAACAAGGTCATCCAAATGAAAAAGAAATTGTAGCTGGAGCACGTGGTGCCGATTTTAATGGTATTCGACTACATAGTGTACGTTTACCAGGCTTAATTGCTCACCAAGAGGTCCTATTTGGTGGTGATGGCCAAACATTAAAGATTCGTCATGATTCTTATAATCGGGCATCTTTTATGTCAGGTGTAAAATTAGCTGTAGAAAATGTGATGAATATTGATTTATTAGTGTATGGATTAGAAAATATTATTGAATAAAGGGGAATTTTTAAATGAAAATTGCATTAATAGCCCACGATAAGAAAAAAGCTGATCTTGTTCAGTTTGTATTGGCTTACCAACCAATAATTAAAGAACATGAGCTTTTTGCAACAGGTACAACTGGTTTACGTATTGAAGAAGCTACTGGTTTAAATATTCACTGTTTTCAATCAGGTCCACTTGGAGGTGATCAGGAAATCGGTGCTCGTATAGCAAAAAATGATATGGATATGGTTATTTTCTTTAGAGATCCTTTAACAGCACAACCTCATGAGCCTGATATAACAGCACTTATTCGTTTATGTGACGTTTATTCCATACCACTAGCAACGAATATGGGAACAGCTGAAATATTAATTCGAGGTCTTGAACGTGGGGATTTGCGTTGGAGAGACGTAATTGAGAAAAAATAGGATGGCTACAAAGCTCATCAGAAATGAAGAATAATAGTGATTAATAGATAATTCAAGTTCGGAGTAATAAGCTGTTTTGTTATCTCCGATCTATCATTCAATTCAACAAGGAGAGGAAAATGGGGAAAATTATAGATATTCTAGCATTTGGAGCTCATCCAGATGATGTTGAAATTGGGATGGGTGGATCATTAGCAAAGTATGCCCAAATGGGCTACCAAGTAGCGATTTGCGATTTAACAATGGCAGAGTTATCCTCTAACGGTACAGTTTCTATTCGACAGGAAGAAGCCAAGCATGCTGGGGAAATACTTGGCATAACAAAGAGAATTCAATTGTCATTACCCGATAGAGGTCTTTACATAAGCGAAGAAGGAATAAATTCAATCGTAGCAATTATAAGAGAGTATCGTCCTAAAATCGTGTTTGTTCCATATTATGAAGATCGACATCCAGATCATGGTCATTGCTCGAGACTAGTAGGAGAAGCGGTATTCTCAGCTGGTATAGGTAAATATAAAGATCATTTGCAGCAGCCTCCTCATCGAGTTCAGTCTAGCTATTATTATATGATCAATGGGTTTCATAAACCTGATTTTGTCATTGACATATCAGATAACATTAAGCAGAAGGTAAAGAGTTTACAAGCATATGAAAGTCAATTTGTAAAATCGACACTTTCTACAGATACCCCACTAACGAATGGATATATTGAAGCAGTTGAGAGTAGAGAGAGATTGTATGGACGGGAAGTAGGAGTTAAGTTTGCAGAAGGCTTCAAAACAAGTAAACCAATTTTACTATCAAATGATTTATTAGGTGAAGCATAATGAGAGAAAAATTAAAAATTGGGATAACTTGCTATCCTTCTGTAGGAGGTTCTGGTGTAGTTGCAACAGAACTAGGGAAACTCCTTGCCGAACGTGGACATGAAATTCATTTTATAACCTCTAGTTTACCTTTTCGCTTAAATAAGGTTTATTGTAATATAACATTCCATGAAGTTGAGGTAAATCAATACTCTGTATTTAAGTATCCACCATATGATTTAGCACTAGCAAGCAAAATGGCTGAGGTAGCTAAACGGGAGAACTTGGATCTATTACATGTCCATTATGCGATCCCTCATGCAATTTGTGCATATTTAGCAAAAAGCATGGTGAATAAAGATCTTAAAATTGTAACAACCCTTCACGGCACAGATATTACTGTACTTGGATATGATCAATCAATGGCGGATTTAGTTCGATTTGGCATTGAATCTTCAGATATAGTAACGGCTGTATCAAATTCATTAGCGGCTCAAACCCATGAGTTGATTCAACCAAATCGCGATATCGAAACCGTTTATAATTTTATTGATGATCGTATATATCAAAAAAGGGATGCATCACATCTGAAAAGCCAATATGGCATTAAAGAAAAGGAACGAGTAATCATCCACGTTTCTAATTTTCGAAAAGTAAAACGAGTCCAAGATGTAATTTACGCTTTTCAATTAATCCAAAGACAGATAAATGCGAAACTTCTATTAGTCGGTGATGGCCCCGAAATGACCTTTGTAAGTAAACTTGTTCGAGAACTAGGCCTTACAGATAAGGTTCTCTTTCTGGGGAAACAGGATAATCTAGAAGAATTATATTCCTTAAGTGACCTTATGTTGTTACTATCAGAAAAAGAAAGCTTTGGGCTAGTTTTACTAGAAGCTATGGGATGTGGAGTACCGTGTATTGGAACAAATACAGGGGGAATACCTGAGGTTATCTATGAAGGTGAAACCGGATTTATATGTGAAGTTGGAGATATTGAATCGATATCTCATCGGGCGATACAAATATTGTCTGATGATACACTTCATAAAAAACTTTCAGAGCAAGCTATTTTTGTAGCTAAAGATGAATTTCATTCAGAGAAGATTGTTTCACAATATGAGTCAATCTATTATAATTTGCTCTCAAAATAGACTAACCTTGTCCTGAAGAGTAGGTTTAAAAAATTGGATCTCTATGCACCTTAATCCATGAAATGAATGTATCACATCCCCGTATTAAGAAGGAGTGTAATCATGAGTACGCCATTTGATCATGCAAAACCTATATTAGAAAGTTTACATCGTGTAGGTTATGAAGCCTATTATGTTGGCGGAGCAGTCCGTGACTTCCTTTTAAATAGAGAGATAGGGGATGTTGATATTGCAACATCCGCAAAACCAAATGAGGTACAACATCTTTTTGATCATACGATTGATGTAGGAGCAGAACATGGAACAATCATCGTTTTACTCCAACGTATTCCTTATGAGGTAACAACATATCGTACTGAATCTGACTATGAAGATTATCGTAGACCAAAAAAGGTTACATATATATCATCCTTGAAAGAGGATTTAAAACGAAGAGATTTTACGATTAATGCGATGGCGATGGATGTTCATGGAGTAATCTTAGATTATTTTAACGGAAAAACAGATTTAAGCAAAAAAATTATTCAAACAGTTGGCCTGCCTGCAAATCGTTTTAAGGAAGATGCCTTGAGAATGTTAAGAGCGGTTAGGTTCGTTAGTCAATTGCAATTTTCACTTTGTCCTATAACAAAGGAAGCTATAAAAGAGCATGCTCATCTATTACAAGCTATTTCAGTAGAGCGCAAAACTGTCGAAATCGAAAAAATGTTAAAAGGTTTAAATAAAAAATTAGCTTTAGAAGTAGTAGTTGAAACGAATATCCATCAATTTTTACCGGGTTTAGAGAATAAAAGAAATGAATTAATTAAGCTCGCTTCTTATCATTTACAAATATTCAATTCAAGAGAAGAGTTATGGACGTTCTTTACATATTGTATCGCCCCGTCGTCCATTAACTCTTTCTTGAGGAATTGGAAGTTACCTGTAAAACTAATCAAAACTGTTAATAAGAATATTCACTATCTTTCTATACTAGAAAGGGAATCATGGTCTGATCTTCACCTCTACGAAGCTGGGTATTCAACAGCTATATCCGTTGAAAAAATTCGATTGATCTTAGCTGATTCCGAAAATCTTAATGAACGCATAAGAGGGATAGAGTATTCCATACAGTGCTTACCTATAAAAAGTAGAGATCAACTTGCCATAACAGGACACGACATTATACAGTATATTGATAAAGCACCAGGTCCGTGGGTATCAGAGGTTTTAAATGAAATTGAGAAAAAGGTTGTTACGAAAAAGCTAGCAAATAACAGTTCTGCAATTAAGGAGTGGCTCATAAGATGCAAACGGGACTTCGAGCAAAATTACTAGAGACCTTCTCAAAAGCAGATGGTGAATTTATATCTGGTCAAAAAATTAGTGAGCATATAGGTTGTTCAAGGACAGCGGTTTGGAAGCATATTGAAGAATTAAGAAAAGAAGGTTATGAACTTGAAGCGGTTCGAAGACGAGGGTATCGGATCACTAAGAAACCAGATAAGATAAGTAGCAATGAAATTCAACTTGGCTTAGCAACCAAAATAATGGGAAGAAATATACACTTTGAAGAAATCGTAACCTCTACACAGAAATTAGCACAAAATTTAGCGAGTGACGGTGTACCCGAAGGAACTATTGTTGTTGCTGATCAGCAAACCAATGGACGGGGGCGTATGTCAAGAGAGTGGTATTCTCCAAGTGGAACGGGTATCTGGATGACGATGATAGTTCGTCCAAAGATTCCAATAAATACGACTCCCCAACTAACTCTTCTTACGGCTGTTGCTATTGTCCAAGCTATTGAGGAGCTAACACCCCTTAAACCAGATATTAAATGGCCAAATGACATTATGATTAATGGGAAAAAGATTGTAGGTATTCTAACAGAGCTTCAAGCTGAGGCAGATCAAGTTCATTCAGTAATCATTGGTACAGGGATTAATGTTAATCAGAAAAAAGATGACTTTCCAGAGGAACTGCAAGAAGTTGCAACTTCTTTTCTTATAGAAACAGGAGAAAGATGGGAAAGGGCTAAATTTATTCAAATGATTTTATTGAAATTTGAGGGTCTTTACGGTTTATTTCTATCAAAAGGGTTCAAACCAATTAAGTTGCTTTGGGAAGGGTATGCAATTAGTTTCAATAAATTGATTAAGGCTAAAACCCTTAAAGGTACTGTCGAAGGGAAAGCCATTGGAATCGATGATGATGGAGCTTTATTAATAGAGACAAATTCAAACGTGGTAGAGCGGATATACTCTGCAGATATTGAAATTAGTTAAAATCGTCCTTCTTGCTACGATAGTAATTAGTTACTATTTCTGCTATACTTCGACTTGGGTAGTATCTTTTAGAACTACACCTTAAGAAGTGAATCCAAACTTATAACGTTAACAAATTCTGCCTTGATCCATATGGACTGGGACAGAGGGATGAAAAATGATATTTAGTATGTTCAAAAATCCTTCTTTCACTGTCGAAAGAGGGATTTTTTTGTTAGGTTACCCCATAAAAGTAATTGCCTAATTTGTTTTACTGAGGAATATGAAATTGGCGTAAATGTGGGATATTCAACAGTTTTTATAGAATAACAGGGATGGCTTCGAATGGATTCCGAAGGGTAGTTTAAGTAGATTATATCCATATCTCTATAATTAGGAGTGGATTAAATGAAGACGAGACATGATTTTATGAAGATGAAGCAAACAAAAGAACCGATTACGATGATAACAGCATATGATTACCCAAGTGCACAACAAGCTGAACTAGCAGGTGTTGATATGATTCTTGTTGGTGATTCTTTAGGTATGGTAGTGCTAGGTTATGATAGTACGATCCCGGTTACAATTAATGATATGATTCATCATACCAAGGCAGTAAAACGGGGTGTAAAAGATACGTTTGTCGTGACTGATATGCCTTTTATGTCTTATCATTTATCAAAAGAGGAGTCATTAAAAAATGCTACAAGGTTAATGCAAGAGGGTGGTGCAGATGCTGTAAAGGTGGAAGGGGCTGATGGAATTATTGATCTAATCGAAGCGTTAACGCTTGGAGGGATCCCTGTTATATCGCACCTTGGTCTAACTCCCCAAACTGTAAATGTACTTGGTGGTTATAGAGTTCAAGCCAAAAGTACTGAATCAGCTAAAAAATTAATTGAAGATGCTAATAAATGTCAAAGTGCTGGTGCGATTGCAATTGTCCTAGAGTGTGTACCACAACAAATTGCAGACCATCTAACAAATCAATTAAAGGTACCAACGATAGGAATTGGTGCAGGTAATCAAACGGATGGTCAAGTTTTGGTCTATCATGACTTAATTGGTTATGGATCAGGGAAAACACCAAAATTCGTTAAGCAATTTTCTCAGGTAGCTGATACAATTGAATCGGCAATTGGTCAATATATTAAAGAAGTAAAGGATAGATCTTTTCCAGAAGAAAAACATTCGTTTAATATTAAACAAGACGAACTAGTTGGTTTATATGGCGGTGTCAAAAAATGATTGTTGTGAAGACAATTAAGGAATTAACAGAAATAGTAAATCAATATACAGCAGAAAATAATACAATCGGATTTGTCCCAACGATGGGGTATTTACATGAAGGTCATATTAAACTACTTACTGAGGCTAAAAAGGCAAATGATAAGGTCGTATTAAGTATCTTTGTGAACCCATTGCAATTTGGTCCAAACGAAGATTACGATGCATACCCTAGAGATACTCTAAAAGATGAAGAAACTGCCAAGCATGCAGGAGTAGATTTAGTTTTCTTACCTAATGTGAACGAGATGTATCCAACTAGTCCTTCATATACTGTTTCTGTAAAGTCGAGAGTGGATGCTTTATGTGGTAGATCTAGAGAAGGTCATTTTGATGGAGTAGCGACTATTGTAACAAAGTTATTTAATTTAATAAAACCGAATCGTGCGTATTTTGGCATGAAGGATGCTCAGCAGGTTGCAGTAATAGATGGATTAATAAAGGAATTTAATTTTCCGATTGAATTAATAGCAGTTGAAACAATTAGGGAAAAGGATGGACTTGCTAAAAGCTCAAGAAATGTTTATTTAAGTGAAAAAGAACGAAGTCAGGCACCATCTATATACAATAGTTTACTAACAGCAAAAAGTGAATTGTTAAAAGGTGAACAAGACATTGAGAAAGTTAGATCACTTGTCTCATCAATCATTTCACAAAAGACAATAGGTGCAATAGATTATATCGAAATTCTTTCCTATCCTGAGTTGGAAGATATGGAAATGATTAAAGGAAAAATCATTATCGCGATAGCGGTCAAATTTACTAAAGCAAGGTTAATTGATAATATTACGATTGATCTCGGCTAAAGAACTAGACTATTCGTATTTGCTGATAAATAGATTTTCTATTCGGAGGAGAACAATATGTTTCGTACCATGTTAAACGCAAAGATACATCGTGCTCGTGTGACAGAAGCTAATTTGAATTATATAGGTAGTATTACAATAGATGAAAATATTATTGATGCTGTAGGTATGATTCCAAATGAAAAAGTACAAATCGTTAACAATAATAATGGCGCTAGACTTGAAACATATATTATAGCAGGGGAAAGAGGTAGTGGGGTCGTTTGTTTAAATGGAGCAGCTGCAAGATTAGTACAGGAAGGTGATGTGATCATCATTCTTACCTATACCTTACTATCAGAAGATATGCTATCAGATCATAAACCTAAAATCGCAATCATGGATGAAAATAATAATATTTTAGATATAATTGGTCATGAACCCCAATCAACCATTATTGGTGAAGGCAGAGGATATTGATAAGCTTTCCCTACCTTTAACAACTAAAATACTAGCTTTTAACTAAAAGTAGGATAATAAATAGGACAACCATTATTAAATACTGACCCCTTCAGACTAAGTTTGTTTATGAGTTCAGGATTTTGTAATGAGTCAGTCCTTTTTTTTATTTGAAATATGATATAGTAAAGATACAGCTTTGTACAATGATAGAGGTGTCACGAATGAATGAGCAACGATATGTTGTAATTGACTTAGAAACCACGGGTAATGCACCTAAAAAGGGTGATAGGATTATTCAAATTGCTGCTGTTGTTATCGAACAAGGGCAGATCGTAGATAGATATATGAGCTTTTTAAATCCTATGCAAAAAATCCCAGTATTTATTGAAAAATTAACGGGAATCACAAACGATATGGTTGTGGGTGCCCCGACCTTTGAAGATATAGCTGAAAAGCTGATATCGTTGCTAAAGGACGCTACCTTTGTCGCACATAATGTCTATTTTGACTTATCCTTTTTACAAGAGGAATTAAGTAATTGTGGATTTCAATTTTCTGGTCCAATATTAGATACAGTTGAATTGGCAAGAGTTGCGTTTCCCACAGAAAAAAGTTATAAATTATCTGATTTAAGTGTTGAATTTGAGATACTCCATGTAAATCCGCATCGTGCTGATAGTGATGCTGAAGTGACAGCTCTTCTTTTACTGCGGATATTTGAAAAAATAGAAGCATTACCAATTAGTACTCTTCAACAATTATCAAAACTCACAAGATCCTTTATAAGTGATATTGAGGAAATAATTGAAGAGCTAATTTCAAAAAAATTAATCACTATTAAGCAACAGCAAATTCGTAAGGAATTATTAATTATTAGGTCATTGGCCATTAAAAATATTATTCCCTCAAAAGAGGAGAATCAAAGCACAAATATAGAACATATCAACCCTGGCGAACTTATTGAGATTTTTCAAAATAAAGAGGGCTTGCTAAGTGAGATTTTACCAGATTATAAAGTAAGAACAGAACAATTACTCATGATGAATGAAATTTTTGATGCTTTTGACACACATCAGCACGGTTTCTTTGAGGCAGCAACAGGAAGTGGAAAAACAATTGCCTATTTAGTTCCTGCATTATATCAATCAAAGAAAACAAATAGGCCAGTAATAGTAAGTACGTTTACAACAAACCTACAATCACAAATACTTGAGCGTGATATACCTCTACTCGAAAATATAGTACCATTTGACTTTTCGACAACCATTTTAAAAGGGCAACGTCATTATTTATGTTTGCAAAAATTCGAACAGTTGCTAAAAGAACAAGACGACAATTATGATTTTATTTTAACTAAGGCCCAGATACTCATCTGGTTAACGGAAACAGAATCAGGAGATGTTGATGAATTAAATATTCCATCTGGTGGGGGTGTCTTATGGAACCAGCTACATGTAGACGGATCATCATTAAAAGGAAACCCGTTTTTACCATATTGTTACTATCAACGTGCAAAGGTTAATGCATTAAAGGCAAATATTATCATTACCAATCATGCAATGCTATTGTCAGATATGAACCGTGAGGAGAAGCTATTACCGTCATATCAAGAAGTAGTTATTGACGAAGCACATCATTTTAATCGAGTTGCTAGTCAACAGCTTGGTGTGAGGGTATCCTATCTTGACGTTCACAGCTTAATAAATCGTTTAGGTACCTTTCAAACAAAAGGGATAATTAGTAAATTTATACAAGTAAGAGAAATAACAGGTAATAAAAAGCATGAAGAACTAAAGGAAATGGGTGATGTTCTTCCGAATCTACAGGAGGAATGTCATCAGCTATTCTCGGGTATTCATTCCTATGTGTTAAAGCGGAGGAAGGAAGCTCATTTAAATCGTATATCCTATAAATATAAGACAGAAGAAGAAAATAATCGTGCCTGGGATGCACTTTTAGAGCTAGCACAAAGGGTTATGTTCGAAATGATTGATGTAATTGTCTTAATGGAGAAGTCACTTTATGATATACAAGATATAAAGGAAGAAAGTCTTCTCATTAAACATAAAATTATTTTGGAGGAATTTAAACATATTCTTTCTATGTTTAAAGAGTATAAAAACAAAATAGAGTATTTGTTTTTTACTGTTGACGACTCGATTGTTACCTGGATTGAAATTGATGCAAAAGGAGCAAGAAATGCTGTTTATATTTATGCTCAACCATTAAAGGTATCGGAGTACTTAGCAGATAAATTTTTTGCGAATAAACAATCTGCTATATTAACTTCGGCAACTTTATCGATAAAACAGTCTTTTTCATACATGATTGATGCTGTAGGATTAACGGATTTTTATCCGAAACAACAACTTTTAGCATCACCGTTTAATTATAAAGATCAAGTTAAAATGTTTATTCCAAGTGATATGCCATTAGTTAATGAAGTTTCTCTTGATGAATATTCAGAAGCCATTGCAGCCAATATTGGCAGTGTTGCACAAATTACTGATGGAAAGGTATTGGTTTTGTTTACATCGTATGAAATGCTGAAAAAAACGTATCAATTGTTAAAAGAGGATGAAACACTTGAAGATTTTATGATACTTGGACAAGGAACTGGTAGTGGTAGTCGTTCGAGGTTAACGAAAAACTTCAGACAATTTGAAAAAGCAATACTACTTGGTACAAATAGTTTTTGGGAAGGTGTAGATTTCCCTGGAGATCAATTGACCGCTTTAATGATTGTCCGTTTGCCTTTTGCAGCACCTGACGAACCACTGGTAGCAGGAATTAGTAATCAATTAGAAAAAGAAGGTAAAAATGCATTTTATGAATTTTCACTACCAGAAGCAATTTTACGATTTAAACAAGGATTTGGACGGTTAATACGTAAGGAAGAGGATCGTGGAATTTTATTTGTGTTAGACAACCGAATTGTTTCAACAAAGTACGGAAAAGATTTCCTTGCCTCTATTCCTGATATTGATATTGAAAGAAAGCCAATGCATTTGTTAACCCACTCAATAGAAGATTGGATAAACTAATTGAAAAAGCGGCTGATTCTATCTAGATGAATCAGCCTAAATGGTGTGAGTTAGGAGATAATTTATTATCATGCTAAAGTAATTAGATTGTTAATGAAATCATGGTACAACATTGATTGTTGTAATGTTATTGTGTCCAGACGATAAAGACATATTAGTAACAAAATTTGTTTGCCTTAGGAGGAAGATGTCATGGAAAGCAAAATAGAAATAATATCAACTGTAAAGGTGGATCATTCTGATGATTTATATAAAGTAGTTGATCTGCTAAACAGGACGTTAAAAAGGGAAGACTTAATGTTTGGATTAGCACTTGACCAGGAAAGTAAAAATAAGTGTATATTTACAATTTATCGTACTTAAGGAAGTTGATATGTGATGGAAAAAAAAACAATCATTACAATTTGCATACTAAGTATTATTTTATGTCTTTCCATTTGGGTTTTTTCAACGACATATAGTAGTGCTAGAGAACAATACAGTCAAAACCATGAAAAATCGAAGGAACTAGCTCTAGAGGTAGGAAAACTATCTTCAGTTGATTCAATTGATACATTCTATGGACAATTGAAATATCATGTCTTATCAGGTAAAAACAATAAGGACGAAAAAGTTTATGCCTGGGTTCCACAGAAGGAAAAAAGTGAGGAAGTCATTGTTGAAAATCAATCTTCTGGTATTACTAAGGAAGAGGCTATAAACAAAGTAAGCAAAGAGAATGATCTTGTAGAACTAATTGTTGTAAATCTAGGTATGGATGAAGGTATTCCAATTTGGGAAGTCAAGTATCGGGATAAGTCGAATCGTTATACATTTGATTATGTGAGATTTTCTGACGGAACAATCGTTAAACATATGGCTATTAAAAACATTAAGGGTATGTAATGAAAAATTCGAATGACCATTATTAAAGCTTTTTACTCGTGTTCATTGCGACAACGAATCA
The DNA here is from genome assembly GCF_059758525.1 of Metabacillus sp. GQ13. NCBI lineage: Bacteria > Bacillati > Bacillota > Bacilli > Caryophanales > Bacillaceae > Metabacillus > Metabacillus sp. GQ13. The sequence goes on along the minus strand of NZ_JCAXET010000005.1, from coordinate 9,335 downwards.
AAATAAGTATAATGTTATAAGGTTAGTACATAGTTAGTAGACATCGTAGCTCTTTGGAGGGAATTTTAGTGAAAACAACGATAGCAGAAGTAGGGAAATATGTTGGACAAGAAGTAACAATTGGAGCTTGGCTTGCAAATAAGCGATCTAGTGGAAAAATTGCATTTTTACAATTGAGAGATGGAACTGGATTTATCCAGGGCGTTGTAGTAAAAGCTGAAGTTGCTGAGGATGTTTTTCAAGCAGCAAAATCGATTACTCAGGAAACGTCTTTATATATAACAGGGGTCGTGCGTGAAGATAATCGATCACCGATTGGATATGAACTGGGAGTTACAAATGTTCGTGTGATTGCTGAGTCAATTGATTACCCAATTACACCTAAAGAACACGGTACTGAGTTTTTAATGGACCATCGACATTTATGGCTTCGTTCGAAACGTCAGCATGCGGTCATGAAAATTAGAAATGAAATTATTCGTGCCACATATGAATTTTTTAATAAAGAAGGATTTGTAAAGGTAGACCCTCCGATTTTAACTGGTAGTGCTCCTGAAGGAACATCTGAGCTCTTCCATACGAAATATTTTGATGAGGATGCATATCTCTCGCAGAGCGGTCAGCTCTATATGGAGGCGGCAGCTATGGCATTAGGTAAGGTGTTTTCTTTTGGCCCTACCTTTAGAGCAGAGAAATCTAAAACACGCCGTCACCTCATTGAATTCTGGATGATTGAACCAGAGATGGCTTTTTATGAATTCGAAGATAATTTAGTTGTCCAAGAGACATATGTATCGTTCATTGTACAAAGTGTCATTGAAAATTGTTCATTGGAATTAAATACATTAGGAAGAGATCTATCTAAGTTAGAGAAAATCAAAGCACCTTTCCCACGAATTACTTATGATGAAGCCATTAATTTTCTGCATAACAAAGGATTTACAGATCTAAAATGGGGAGATGATTTCGGAGCTCCACATGAAACAGCTATTGCAGATGAATATGAAAAGCCAGTTTTTATTACTCATTATCCGACTAGCCTTAAGCCTTTTTATATGCAGCCTGATGCCAAGAGAGAAGATGTTGTATTGTGTGCTGACTTAATTGCACCAGAAGGCTACGGTGAAATTATCGGAGGTTCTGAACGTGTCCATGATGCTGAGCTCCTCAAACTGCGTTTAGATGAACATAAACTAGATAAAGAAGCTTATAAATGGTATTTACAGCTTAGAGAGTATGGTTCTGTCCCTCATTCCGGCTTTGGATTAGGTCTTGAACGAACCGTGGCATGGATCAGCGGGGTTGAGCATGTACGTGAAACGATACCTTTTCCTCGATTGTTGAATCGATTATATCCTTAATAATATCTTTGACTGACTTTATTAGTGTTAAAAACTAATGAAGTCGGTTTTTTATTAGGTTAATGAAGGAAATTGTTTTATGAAAGGTAACGTTATGTATTAACAGAATAATCATCTCGAAATCAGACTTTTACAATGTAGGTTTGCGATTTATTGGCAATAACAACCGGACTTATTTTATAGATGGATAGTAGGTGTCATGTTATACTAGTTGTGAGGTGTGTTTGATGAATAAAGAACAATTTATCCATATGCAAGAGTCAGGGAGTATATCAATACCTGTGATTTTATTTAATAATTACGCAAATTTAGGTTTAAATGAAGAAGACTTTATGATGATTTTACAAGTGAAAAAATTTAAACAAAATGGCAATCAATTTCCAACGCCTAACGAACTATCTGAACAAATGTCTATTACAACCTCATCATGTACCTCCATACTTAGGAGTTTAATTCAAAGAGGTTTTTTAACAATTGAAGAATGTGAAGAGAATACAATTCTTTTTGAAAACTATTCCTTAAAGCCACTTTGGGACAAGTTATTTTCTTATTTAATGCAAGAGAAGAGTAAAAAGGAACTAGAAGAAAACAAACAGGCTGATGAAAATTTATATACGATTTTTGAAAATGAATTCGGTAGACCATTATCGCCTTTCGAGTGTGAAACATTGGCAATTTGGATTGACCAAGAGGATTATGATCCAGTTATAATAAAAGCAGCTTTGAGGGAAGCGGTCATGTCAGCTAAGTTAAACTTTCGCTATATTGATCGTATTCTCTTTGAATGGAAAAAGAATGGTATCCGAACAATTGATCAAGCACGTAATCATTCTAAAAAATTCCGTCAAAATCAAAGTAACTCTCCGATAAAGCAAGAAAGTAATGAAGAATATAAACGAAAAGTTCCATTTTATAATTGGCTTGAGAGCTAGTAAATAGCTCTCTTTTTAGTGTTAAAATAAGATCAGGTAATTAAAAACCATTCAATAAGTACAAGCTAAGAAGGTGAGTAGGTTGTTAACAAAAATCCAAATTCGAGAATGTCTAGACACGTTTGAAACAATGTTTCCTGAAGCGCATTGTGAACTCGTACATGAAAATCCATTTGAATTAGTCATAGCTGTAGCATTATCAGCACAATGTACGGATGCATTAGTAAATAAAGTAACAAAAAATTTGTTTCAAAAGTATAAAACACCAGAGGATTATTTAGCGGTATCGATTGAGGAACTGCAATTAGATATAAAATCAATTGGATTATTTAGAAACAAGGCCAAAAATATCCAAAGCCTTTGTAAAACATTGTTAGAACAATATGGTGGTGTCGTTCCAGATAAACACGAAGAACTAGTTACATTAGCAGGTGTAGGTCGTAAAACAGCTAATGTAGTTATGTCTGTAGCATATGGTGTACCTGCAATCGCTGTTGATACTCATGTTGAAAGGGTCAGTAAGCGGCTAGGTATTTGTCGTTGGAAGGATTCAGTTTTAGAGGTTGAAAAAACACTTATGCGTAAAATACCAAGAGAAGAATGGTCAGATACACATCATAGGTTGATCTTCTTTGGACGTTATCATTGTAAGGCACAGTCACCTAAATGCCAAGTATGTCCACTATTACATTTGTGTAGAGAAGGACAAAAGCGTTTGAAAAAGGAAATCGTAAAAAATGCAACTTAACAACAAAAGCGTATTTTCAGTCCCTGAGTCATTCTTAATTGAGCCGTTTTATAATGAACAGAAAAGGATTAGGTTTTTCAATCATGTACCATTAGATGAGATATTAAAGATAGAACCATTTTATTTTGATATGCTTGAACTCATAAAGATAACAGGAAATGAAAGGCCATGGAATAATAGGGTGCAATCAGTACCACTGGTGATTAGCCATTGGAAAAAAACAAAGTTACAGCTACAAGAAAACTTTGCAAAAAAAACGTTCAGTATCAAAAACGAAGCACTATCTATTCATGGAATATCATTATTTATTATCTGTTTATTTTGGACTAATGAAAAATCTGTTAAGAGCTTAGAAGTAAGAGAGATGATGATAGCTGAATTAAAATGTAAGCCAATCAATTGTGTGGAACGGTTATTGTTTATCATTAATAAACCGAGTCAGTATCATTCATTTATTCAATTAGATCAAATGTTTAAAGAACATGAAAAGATCTTTTATAAAACAGTGGCTTTAAAACGATTGTAATAGTAAAAAGGGATTACCAATAAGGTAATCCCTTTTTACTGTTTTTAGTTAGAAGATTATATATATTTGGCTTATTCTTCATCCTCATCGTTTTTTCTTGTTGCATTTTCTTGAGGAGGGGTAGTGACCTCAGTTGAAGGTGGTGTTTGACCAGTATCCTCATCTGTTTCTTGATCTTCAGGGTCACCCGTTTCTTTTTCATCCTCTTTAGGATCCGTGTTCACATTTCCGTTTCCGTCCTCATTGCCATCATTTCCATTTTGGTTACCATTCCCGTTGTTATTTCCGTTTTCTTTATCCTTATCTTTATCTTTATTCTTTTCATCATCAGGAACTTCATCTGTTTCTTCTGGAAGTTCAGGGACATCTATGTCAGGCTCAGGTACTTGAATTTTGGTCGCTGCAGCATTACTGCGGTTGTTATTATCATTATTGCTTACTGCGACAACCTGGAAGGAATAGATAGCACCTGGAATAACATTAGAGATCTGGTAGCTAGTACCCTGTGAATTATTAACAACTTGATAGGAGCCTTCATCAACTGATTGACTAACTTCAAAGGATACATCAGATTTTTTATAGTCCCAACCAATACTTATTGAATTTGATTCTTGATCATAATTGATCGTTAAATTAGATGGTTTATCAAGCTTATCATATTTCTTTGATACCTTAGTAGGTTCTGTGCCTTTTACATAGTATTCATATGCAATCTTAGAAGATGGGGTATAATCACTTGCTAAAACTTCCTCCATAGAGCCTTTTTCTACTGCCTTTTTAACGACACTATTTGGCTGTTTAAAGTCTGATGTGTCTCCTTTTGCAACAGCGGTAAAGACTTCTTTAAACATTGCTTTAGCTAGCTGTTGGTCTTCATGATTTAAGTAAACTTTGTCGAGATCCTTACTTATATTATATCCTGTCCAGACAGCAGCTGTGTAATTTGGATTATAACCTACAAACCAAGCATCTTTGGCAGCACCAGATGGAACATTGTATTTTGCTTTGTCATCTTCATCGAAGTTCGTAGTACCTGTTTTACCTGCTACATTAACATTACTTATTTTTGCCGCAGTACCTGTTCCATATTGAACAACAGATTTCATCATATCAGTCACCATAAAGGCAGTATAATCGCTCATTGCAGCTTCTGGTTCAGGCTCTAAGCTAATTTCCGTTCCGTCACTTAAAACGACCTTTTTTACTGCATGTGGCTCAATATAGATACCATTATTACCAAAAGCACTAAAAGCACCAGCCATTTGAAGAGGGGAAACACCATGACTAAATCCGCCAATTGCATAAGGCTCATAAATTTCCTCAAGAGGAATACCTAGACCTTGTGCAAAATCTTGTGCTTTTTCTAAGCCGACTTCTTGTAATGCTTTTAATGCAGGAACATTTCGTGATTGAGCTAATGCTTGACGTATCGACATTTGGCCCTTGTATTTACGGTCCCAGTTATTAATAGGTGTTTTACCATCACTATATGTGTAAGCCTCATCGACAATTGGTTTATTAGTCGACCATTTTAAATGTTCAATTGCAGGTCCATAATCCAAAACAGGTTTAATTGTAGAACCTGGTTGACGTTTAGCATCTGTTGCATAATTGAAACCACCAACAGGTTGATTACGACCACCACCAATTGCACGTATTTCTCCTGTTTTTGTATCAATCAAAGTTATACCAGCTTGCAACTGGTCGTCAGGGAAATTCATAACATCGCCATTTAATACATTTTCAACAGTATCTTGAGCTTTTGAATCTAAAGTAGTATATATTTTTAATCCTGCGGATCCGGCATCAATATCCGTTTTCTCTTTCACTTCCTCAATCACTTCTTCGACAAAAGCGTGATAAGGATTTGCCTTTTCTGTTGGTTCAACTACAGTAGATTGAACATCTATTTTCTTTGCTTCATCTGCTGCAGCTTCCGTAATATATCCATGCTTTGCCATCAAAGTTAGTACGATATTACGACGTTTTTCTGCACTTTCTGGATTCGTCCTTGGGTTATAATTATTAGGACTTTGTGGCATTCCAGCAATCATTGCAGCTTCATGTAGCTCTAATTCGCTTAATGGCTTATCATAAAAAGATTCAGCTGCTTGTGCTACACCATATACATTCCCGGGGAAGTATATTTTATTTAAGTACATTTCAATAATTTCTTGTTTGGAATACTTTTGCTCTAGTTGGAAAGCTAGCCATAATTCTTGTACTTTTCTAGTTATTGTTTTATCAGGAGTCAACAGGGAATTTTTAATGACCTGTTGCGTAATCGTACTACCACCTTCAGCACCAAAGCCTTCTTGAAAATTAGCTACTAACGCTCCACCTAAACGAATAACGTCAACTCCATTATGGTCATAGAATCGAGCATCTTCCGTTGCAAGAACAGCTTCTTCAAGATGTTTTGGTATGTCTTTGTAAGGCACGTATGTGCGCTTCACTTGTCCGAATTCTGTGATTTCTTTCCCATCCATATCATAAATGATTGAGGAGAAAGAATCCTTCAGTTTTTTATCATCTAGCGGTGGGGCCCCAGCAACAATAACTGCAAAGGTTATTCCTCCTGCAACCATGCCAATAATTCCAATCACTAGCATGCTTAAAAGAATTTTTTTCCAAACAGATGTAGATTTTTTCTGTTTTTTCTTATTTGTATTTGGTGATTTTTTTTGAGTCTGTTGTCGTTTTCGTTCTTCACGACTTTTATATTGTTCAGACATTGTAAGACCAACCTTTCTAATAAACCTTATTAAGGTTCTTTCTTTACTTGTATCATGTATTCGCAAAATTCTAACTAGAGTCATTAACTAATGGTTCCTGTGATGTCAATTTAATTGATATAAGCATCAATATAGATAGGATATCTATTTTAAAGGATTCTTAAAAATATAGTTTATCGATAATTTTTAAATAGTCAATCCTAGCTTGGTAGCCTAACGGAATATTATATCCCTTTTCATTGAGTTCATCAATAGTTATTGATTTCCTACCACCTGTTTCTTGACGATTCCAGAATAGTAAAAGTTGTTCTGCTTCTAGAAAATAAAAAAGATTAAATGCTGATAAAATAACAAAGCAAACTCCACCTTGATCTAAAACACTCTTCATATGTTCAATTTGATGGGCATGAAAATTTTGTAATGGAAACGATGTTTTACTCTTTGTTTCTTTTGCTTCAAAATCAATGTATTTACCTTTGTATATCCCGTTATAATCGGTTGTGGAGCTTTGTTTAAAGTATGCCTCCCTAATCACAGCCCCACTTCGCCTAGGATAATCGACATTTACTATTTGAATAGGTGTTGGCTTTTTATGAATTACCGCTAGCTGGGTCTCAAGATAATATTTATTCGTTTCATTTAAATCTTCTTCTAATGTCATACCGCGATTACTATATGTAATGGAAGATTGTTGTTTTGGTGTTGGTCTGTGTTCCTTTGGTTGATAAGGTTTTCCGTTGGGATAACGAAAATTCATATGCTACCTCCTCATTAAAACTACTACCTATCATACCAAAAATATCATCAAAGAAATGATAAAAAAGTTTCAAATTTGTTAATGTGTACAATTTAACTGTTTAGGATACGATAATTATAATAAGGAATGGCTGGATCTGCGCTTTCTTATCATGTTCTGGGCTATTCGTCTTACTCTTTTAAGAGGTGAAACAGTGATTAAAACTAAACAGGAACTTGGGAAAACCGATAAAGAGATCATTACATCTATAGTTAATACGACAAGATTAAAAAATTATGACAATATTTCAAGAACAATTGCCTATGAGAAATTTTATGCTGTTCATCCTGAAATTAAATGGTCATACCTTGCAAGCATGGTTTCGAGAAATGCTGGATGGAGCATGACAGATCTACAAGGTAAATGGTATAGAAAAGCGTTAAAAACGGAACAAAGAAGTCTACTCTTTATGACATATGAACGAGCAAATTGGTTGATCTTTCATGATGCTTATCCACAGCTCTTACTTTATCAATGGTCGAAAAGGGTTAACAGGCCATTATTTCATTTACTTAAATTTTTCCGAGTATCCCATTTTATGGAGATTGAATGGAATAAATTTTGGAATGAGAAACAAACAAATCGATTGATGACAGCACTGATTATTAATGAACAGAATGTTATCCAGACACCTGTGATAAAAAATAAACTGTATAACAGTCATGTGTTTAATACATTCCCATATAAATTTCAAGATATGTTCCATTTTAGTACTGTTGTATTTCCTCATTTAAATGGGAACCTTTATGGTTTCTCAGTATCAAATTTCACTAAGTTGACAAATAGGATAGAGCTGGGTAAGCAATTAGCTTGGTTACTTTTTTATTCTGGATTCTTCGAACAATTCTTAACTTTTTCACATACTGTCCTACATACAGGATCACGATATGATTATGAACAGTATTTTCCCGAAAAAAGAAGAAGAGAAACACCATTATTACGAACCATCTATCCTATTGTTTCACATACAATAGACGTAAAAAGAGGAGATTGGTTTCAAGGGCAACATACAAAAAGATGGTTTAGACATCCAAAAATCCCAAAAAAGTATGAAATAACAGAGTGGTTTAAACATAAGGAAGATCAGATGCATATGCTGAATTTGCTTCATGAATATTGGAGAAATAGCTAAAAAGCAAGGACAAAAGTCCCTGCTTTTTTTGTACGAAATTAGCAATTAAAGCAATCACTAATAAAATTATTAAGTGGAAGGACGATTTGGTCCATCTAATTTTTTATCTCCTGTAATACGCGCTTTTTCTTCAGTAGTCTGTTGGTTTCCTTTAGGTTTTTTTGCCATTGTTAGCACCTCCTACTTTTTATTGTTTACAATCTTATTTATTTCCATACAAGTCGAACAGAGATGTCGAAGGGTGTTTCTTTTCACTTTCTTTAGCGAATAGAAACTAGTTTTGTCAAGTGTGAAGGAGGATCAATGGATTCAGACGAATTATAGCTAAAAGAGGAGGGAGAACGAATGAAAAATATCATTGATAAAACTATAATCGAAGGAAAGTTAGCGGAGTTAGAATCAGAACTCTTAGCACTTGAGAATGCATTTAATGAGAAGCTTTCACCTAATAAAATAAAATATCAATTAATTGATGATGCTAATCATATTGAACAACAATTAACAGAAATTATGTCTTGTCTAGATACAGAAAGACAAACTCATCTGCAGAATGATCGCTATCGTACGTCCCATGCTTCTTGCTTCCCTTATATTGCATCAAATGTATAGAATAGCGTAGATTTTTAGCATTTACTATAATTAATGATCAAGGAATGGAAATTTCTAAGTAATAACCAGGGGGTTTTACAAGCGGTTTAGGTAGTAATTTGGTATGATAAGTTGTAGAGGTGAGCCTTTAATGGAATTAATCATATCTTCAAAACAACTCTTAGAGATAATGAATGATTGTAAAGTTAGGTTTGAGGGCAGAAATGAGAAGCCTGAAAAGACCGAAAGTTTGTTTTATAATGAAGTAAGACCTACGTTTGAAACAGTTATGAATCTTGCAAAGTCTTGGCAACCTTTAGCTGAAGCCTGGCTGGTTGAAAATAATCCAAAGTATATTCATAAGGCACAAGTAGAATCAACCATCGAAAATATTGAACAGGTTGTTTTGCAATCTTTTTATAAAGATGTAAATAATCAAAGATTTCATAATTTACACCACTCTATTGAATATATAATTACAAGTATTCTTGTTGCGATAAAGGAAAGGGACTGACTT
>NZ_JCAXET010000049.1:0-546 GCF_059758525.1 Metabacillus sp. GQ13 | reverse complement strand
TCTCTCAAAACTAAACAAAAACCAAGCGAAACCATTTTCCTTAGAAAGGAGGTGATCCAGCCGCACCTTCCGATACGGCTACCTTGTTACGACTTCACCCCAATCATCTGTCCCACCTTAGGCGGCTAGCTCCTTACGGTTACTCCACCGACTTCGGGTGTTACAAACTCTCGTGGTGTGACGGGCGGTGTGTACAAGGCCCGGGAACGTATTCACCGTGGCATGCTGATCCACGATTACTAGCGATTCCAGCTTCATGCAGGCGAGTTGCAGCCTGCAATCCGAACTGAGAATGGTTTTATGGGATTCGCTTAACTTCGCAGTCTCGCAGCCCTTTGTACCATCCATTGTAGCACGTGTGTAGCCCAGGTCATAAGGGGCATGATGATTTGACGTCATCCCCACCTTCCTCCGGTTTGTCACCGGCAGTCACCTTAGAGTGCCCAACTAAATGCTGGCAACTAAGATCAAGGGTTGCGCTCGTTGCGGGACTTAACCCAACATCTCACGACACGAGCTGACGACAACCATGCACCACCTGTCACC
>NZ_JCAXET010000048.1:0-560 GCF_059758525.1 Metabacillus sp. GQ13 | reverse complement strand
ATATTAATCTTTCTTTTTGAAAAGTACTATGGTGGAGGATGACGGGATCGAACCGCCGACCCTCTGCTTGTAAGGCAGATGCTCTCCCAGCTGAGCTAATCCTCCAATATGGTGACCCGTACGGGAATCGAACCCGTGATACCGCCGTGAAAGGGCGGTGTCTTAACCGCTTGACCAACGGGCCAAATTATATAAATAGTGGCGGAGAGCAAGGGATTTGAACCCTTGAGACAGTTTACACCGCCTACACGATTTCCAATCGTGCTCCTTCGGCCACTCGGACAGCTCTCCAAAATGGCTCCGCAGGCAAGACTCGAACTTGCGACCGATCGGTTAACAGCCGATAGCTCTACCACTGAGCTACTGCGGATCAATATAAAGCCTGGCGACGTCCTACTCTCACAGGGGGAGACCCCCAACTACCATCGGCGCTGAAGAGCTTAACTTCCGTGTTCGGCATGGGAACGGGTGTGACCTCTTCGCCATCATCACCAGACATTTGTGACAAGGATTATTATACTATTTTATAAGAATATTTCAAGTCTTTTTTACAAAACTTA
>NZ_JCAXET010000047.1:0-642 GCF_059758525.1 Metabacillus sp. GQ13 | reverse complement strand
CGTTCAAAACTTCTAAAACCATAGGCATTTCTCTTTAACACTTTTGTTGTATTATTGATACCTTCTAAGAATCCATTTGAATACTTATAAACGAAACTATTCAGTATTTCTATTTGCCAATTTTTAAAGGTTTTTACTACTTTTGTGAGCTCTGGTATACCTGAAGTTTCGATCATTTCGTAAAGGTCGAGTAATTCCTCTTTCACGTGTGCAATTTGTTCCTGTGTACTTTCTTTCGCTCGCTTAAACCATTGACAATATGCTTCTTTTAACTCGTAGGCTTTTTTAAGTTCGTCTGACATTTCCAAATACCTTTCTAGATACCACCTGTCTTTATCCGTTAAGCGATGATTTGCTTTATGAAAAACATGTTTCATTCGCTTACACTTTTTACGGTCATACGAATGAAAGGTTTGTTGCACTCTTCTTCTAACTCCATCAAGTCCCCAATAGATATAACGACAGAAATGAAAGCGATCGGCCACTATAACCGGTTTTCCAAGTGATGTTTGAACGGCTGCTTTGAAAGATGGACTCATATCCATGACAACAACCTGAACATTTTCACCATGTCTTTGTAAATACTGTTTAATTGTGTTTTTATATCGATTTGGTAAAATATCTAAAGGTTCTTTCGTAACC
>NZ_JCAXET010000045.1:0-995 GCF_059758525.1 Metabacillus sp. GQ13 | reverse complement strand
TAAAGATATAGCTAAAAAACACAATGTAAATATGACCATGTTAAAAAAATGGGTAGCCAAATTTCGTGCGCATGGATTGGCAGCTTTTCAAAAACAAAAAACATATACAAATTACTCGGTTGAGTTTAAAATGGACGTACTTAATTATATAAACGAGATGGGAGCGTCCATCGAAGAAACCACTTTAGTATTTAACATTCCTTCCTCCACCACAGTAGAGAATTGGAAGTATTTATTTGAAACACAAGGAATAGACGCTCTTCAACCAAAAGTAAAGGGGCGTCCATTCATGAAAAAAGAAACGAAGAAAAATCAACACATTGAAGGATCTGAAGAAGCTTTACGAACTGAAAATGAGCGATTACGTATGGAGAATGCTTATTTAAAAAAGTTACAAGCCTTAATTCAAGAAAAGGAAAAGTCTCAGAAAAAGACAAGGCGCAAATAATCTATGAATTAAGGCATGAATATAAAATAATAGAATTAGTTAAGATCGCTGACATTCCACGTAGTACCTATTATTACTGGATAAAACAAATGAATCGACCTGACAAATATAGTGAAGTTAAAGAAGTCATCCAACAGATCTTTGATGAGCATCAAGGTCGTTATGGCTACCGACGAATCACATTGGAATTACGTAATAGAAGATATGGACTAAATCATAAAACTGTCCGCCGTTTAATGAGAGAAATGAATTTAGAATGTCTAGTCCGTATAATAAAGTATCGCTCATACCGTGGTAAAGTAGGCAAAATCGCGCCAAATATTTTAGAGCGTGATTTCCAAGCAACCAAGCCTAATGAGAAGTGGGTAACAGATGTAACAGAATTCCATTTACACGGTGAAAAGCTATTTCTATCACCAATCCTCGATTTATATAACGGAGAAATTATTGCATATAACGTTGAACAACGTCCAGTTTACCCACTAGTTTCTAAGATGTTGGAAGAGGCTTTTGAAACTTTAAAAGAAGGAGATTCCCCTATCCTTCA
>NZ_JCAXET010000044.1:0-1216 GCF_059758525.1 Metabacillus sp. GQ13 | reverse complement strand
TGAATCGGCTACACTGAACTAGACAGAAAAATTAAGGTCAAGTAGACTACAGATATTATACTCGAGGAGAATCTACGATGACTAAAAAAGTACGTCGAACATTTACTGCAGAATTTAAACAACAGATCGTGCAGCTTTATAACAGCGGTAAACCAAGAAAAGAGATTATCCGTGAATATGATCTTACTCCTTCTTCTTTAGATAAATGGGTAAGTCAAAGTCAAACCTCCGGTTCTTTTAAGGAAAAAGACAATTTAACGGACGAACAAAAAGAACTAGCTGAACTTAGAAAACGGAATAAGCAACTAGAGATGGAAAATGACATTTTAAAGCAAGCAGCGCTGATACTAGGACGAAAGTAAATGTGATAAAGAATAATCAACACAAATACTCGATATCAGCAATGTGTAAAGTCCTTCAACTCCCTAGAAGCACCTATTATTATGAAGCAAAAGAGCGTCAGGCAGAGGATGACATCACATCCGATATTATAGAGATTTTCCATTCGAGTTATCAAAACTATGGAACTCGTAAAATAAAAAAGGAATTGATAAAGCTCGGCAAGATCGTTTCTAGAAGACGGATCGGACGAATTATGAAAGAGCAGGGCCTAGTATCTAATTATACTCTTGCGCAATTCAAACCACATTCCAGTGGAACAAATGAATCAGAACAAAAAAATGAACTTGATCGTAAATTTATACAAGAAGAAGCATTATCAGTTGTGGTAAGTGATTTAACATATGTCAGAGTCAATAAAAAATGGCAGTACATATGTGTATTTGTTGATCTCTTTAACCGTGAAATCATCGGCTATAGTGTCGGTCGTAATAAAAATGCCCTGTTGGTATACCGTGCTTTAGCTTCAATAAAAACGGATTTACGTAATATTAAGCTTTTTCATACAGATCGAGGAAGTGAGTTCAAAAACAAACTGATTGATGATGCGTTAGCAACATTTAATATCGATCGATCTTTAAGTATGAAAGGATGTCCTTATGATAATGCAGTAGCAGAAGCTACGTTTAAAATCATTAAGACTGAGTTCATCAAAGGGCGTCACTTTGATAGTCTTGAAGATTTAGAAAAGGAATTACATACCTATATCCATTGGTTTAATAACAAAAGAATTCATGGAACACTAAGCTATCTAAGCCCAATAGAATTTAAACTTGAACACCTTAAAAAAGTTGTCTAGTTTACTGTTGACTATCCA
>NZ_JCAXET010000043.1:0-1384 GCF_059758525.1 Metabacillus sp. GQ13 | reverse complement strand
TCATTTTGTTTAAGCCCCATTGATAACGGTGATGGTTATATTCCTCGATTACTCTGTCTACTTCAATTTTAACATCTCTTAAATTATCATAATATTTATACTCTGCTAAATCTTTAAAGTGTCCAAAAAAGCTTTCCATTGGCGCATTATCCCAACAGTTTCCCTTTCGGGACATCGATTGTGTTAATCCAAGCTCTCTTACTTTTCTTTGGAATTGTGGATGAGTATAGTGAAAACCTTGATCTGAGTGTAATATAGCTTCTGGATGAAAGTATTCTCCTACAGCTTGTTTTAACTTATTTAAAGTCTTATAGACGATTTCCATCTCTAAAGTTGTGGATAGGTGATAGGCTACAATTTCTTTTGTGGCTCCATCCTTTACACACGATAAGTAAGCTTTTTGCCCCTTCCCGTAATAGAGATATGTTATATCAGTAAGCAGTACTCGCCCTGGTTCTTTCTGATCGAATTTCCGGTCTAGAAGGTTTGAACAGGTTAGATGTTCTTGGGTTGCCTTAGCCATCCTACGATAAGGTTTTGACTGCCTTACTTTTGTTTCAAGATTATACTTCCCCTTCAAACGTCTAATTTTCTTATGGTTCATCACAGCCGAATAATCATTTTCCATGATCATTTTGATTTGGAGGGCACCAACTTTCTCCTTTTTGCTTATGAAGATTTTCCGGATTAACTCGATATCTAATTCGTCCTTTTCGTCACGTCGCGCTCGTATAGGTGCAGCCCTTAACCAATCATAGTAGCCACTTCTACTTACACCAGCTAGATCACAAAGGTAGGAAACAGCTTTCTTTAACTGGTGTGATCTAATCGTTTTCTCAATAAGAGAGAACTTCTCAGATGCCGTTAAAACGGTCTCCTCTTCAACGCCTGCCTTTCTAGCTCTTCCAGCTTTTTTAAGAAGTCATTCTCTGCCTCAAGGAATTTGATTCTAGCTTCCGCTTTTCTAAGTTTCTCTTCAATAGAAATTTGCTTTGATGAAGGACGCCCTGTACTCCCTTTACCACGACGTTCCGTAAGGAAACCTTCCTCTCCAAACCTTTCAAATGTAACTCTCCAACGCCTTAGACAACGCTTGGGCTGATCCTTTCCAATCATATCGAGATCAAAACCCTGTTCAATAAAGATCTGGGTTGGTGTTTTTCCACTTTTGTATTCCTTTATTGCTTTAATCTTAAAGTCGGGATTATAGGAAATTGAACGTTCAGAAACACTTAACACATTTGTATTTTTCTCTAGTTCTTTGATTTGAAATTCATTATATATATTCTTACTCATGACAATCCTCCGCCCATATTCATTAAATCTATTGAAACACAAAAACCCCGGATAAGGGCACTTTTTTATCAGTGTCCGTTATCCGGGG
>NZ_JCAXET010000042.1:0-2886 GCF_059758525.1 Metabacillus sp. GQ13 | reverse complement strand
GGCATATTTTTTCACTAATGTTTTTCTTAAATGGGAAGCACAAAAAAGGTGATTTTATTACTTAGCAATTTCTATCTAAAATACATAAGCCCTTCTTGTACTACCATGAAAATAAACTTCTCTAATTACAAAAAAAGACAATTAGAAAGAAGACCCTTCTAATTCGTTTTAAAAAAAGGAGAGCCACAATACATTTAACTATGAATTGATTGATTGGATTAAGAACCAGTATAGACAACTTAGTATATTTTCATTCTCTGTGGTGCAGCACTGATTTTGTGCTGCATGGAGGGCTAACGGGCAGGATTGTTTAATAAAATTTAGGTCATGCTAATTGAAGAAAGGATTTGTTACTGCTGATTAACTAAAAATATATTGTTTTAAAATCCATAAATCCATAGGAATACCCTATTTCTTAATCATAAAGGAGATTCACTAATGGAAAACAAGGAAGAAATAATAAAAAAAATTGATAATAATACAAACGAAATTCATCTCCTTATTCAAAAAAAATAGATATTTGGTTAGAGTTCGTACTGTTTTCACCACTATGGTGGTTTGGAGTTATTTTATCCGTTTTACCTTGGATTCTATGGATATTTTTTCGTGAAAAGAATAGTACAGATAGGCTGTTATATTCAGGTCTCTTTGTAATGGTAATTGCTCTTATGCTTGATTTATTAGGAGACCAATTAGGACTATGGCACTATAGATTTAATGTAATTCCAGTTTTACCTACGTATTTTCCATGGGATATATCTCTAATGCCTGTTACAGTAATGTTTTTAATACAAATTAAACCTAATTTTAATCCTCTTATTAAAGCTATTCTCTTTGCATTAATTACTTCGTTTGTGGCAGAACCCATATTTAATTGGATGAAGTTATACCAACCTTTAAATTGGGAATATGCTTTTTCAGTTCCGATTCAAGTAGTCATATACTTAATAGCCCATTACATTACAAAAAGGAATCAACATTCCACATTATATAAATTATAAAAATACAACCCATTATTAAACTAACGGGTACTTGAGTTGAAGAATAAAATGGGTTGCTGCGGTAGCCCTTTTTCTTTATCGTTATTCAACTAAAGTGGCAGGTTAGTTGAATAAAAATGCTATAATTTGTATAAGTCAATTATTATGAGGATAGTAACGTGAATATCTTATTAAGTAAAATGTCAGAAAAAGAATTTAGAATTTATTTTAAAAATAAGATAGAAAGATTTGCGGATGTCTTATCGCAAAATGTACATGAGGATGGCATTGAAGACTCCTTAGCTAAAGCACTTAAACAATTAAACAAATTACTTCCTGAAGGAATTGAAACTCCTAATCATCACCTATTTAATATCTATAAAGAAAACCAGTTAATAGGATATGTTTGGGTAAAAGTTGAAAAAGAAAAGAAAAATGCATTTCTATATGAAATTTATATATTTGAAGAATATAGAGCAAGAGGATTTGGAACAACAGTTATGGAAAAAATCGAGAATTGGCTTGTGCAGCAAGGAGTTTATTACTTTAAACTTAATGTTTTTGGCAGTAATACAGGGGCTAGAAAGCTATATGAGGAGTTAGGATTTGAAATTACTGGAATAAATATGCTAAAAACAATAAATTGACTGTATTAAATTAACAAGATTCAATGAAAGAAAAGAATTATTAATTCAGGTAAGAGGTGAGGTAGATGGGTCTTACTCCTTTTGCTTTTATACACTTAATAATTGGGTTAGCTTTAATATACTTTTATGGTAAATTACCAAAAGCTATAACGACATTTTTGATTGTGTTTTTTTCTATGAGTTTTCTTTATTGGGCGGTTGTTTCAACAAATTCCTTATTAAACTAACGGGTGCAAGAGTTTAACAAGGGGGTGTTTCGGCAACTCCTTTTTCTTATTGTACTAAAAGGGCAGTTTAGTTAGTTAAATAAGAAGGTTATTTTTTTGGGTTTAAAGAACTTAATATGAGAGGAGGAATTGTTAGGACTGACTACGGTAAAGATTTGTTTGAAGGGACAGCTTGGTATTATTCCCGTTATAGACCTTTATATCCAGCTTCTTTAATAAGATACTTAATAGATAGGTTTTCCCTGAACGGTAAAGGTCAAATGCTCGATTTAGGGTGTGGTACTGGACAATTAGCATTCAGGTTTACTGATTGGTTCGAAGGAATAGTTGGGATTGATACTGAGCCTGAAATGATACAAGAAGCAATACGTCTCAGCAAAGAAATTAGAGTGGAAAATCTGGAATGGTTTAATGGAGATATTGATACATATAAAGGGAAATTTGATGAATTTTTTAGATTTGTAACAATTGCAAAGGCATTTCATTGGATGGATAGGGAAAAGGTTCTTGAAACTTTATATGGAATGGTTTCCTGTGGTGGTGGAATTGCTATTATTGATAATTATTCTCCTAATAAAGAGCTTTTACCGTGGCAAAAGAAAGTTAATGAGGTAGTAAAACATTGGTATGGAAACGAAAGAAGAGCAGGTAATACTACATATACCCATCCAGAAGTTAGCCATCAGGAAATAATAGCAAGTTCAAAGTTTGATTTAGAAATTCATCAGATACCTACATATGACCAGATATGGTCATATGATTCTATAATCGGAAATATATATTCGACTTCCTATGGTGCTAAACGCTTTTTGGGAGAAAACGTTAATTCATTTGAAGAACACTTAAAAGAAGAATTATTGGCAATTGATAATACTGGTGTTTATAAAGAACAAATAAATATATCGGTTAAACTCGCTTTAAAAAACAAATAAGGCATATGTTATTGAACTAACGGGTGCAAGAGTTGAAGAATAAAATGGGTTGTTGTGGCAGTCGTTTATCTTTTTCGTTCTTTAACTAACGGGGCAGAAC
>NZ_JCAXET010000041.1:0-3010 GCF_059758525.1 Metabacillus sp. GQ13 | reverse complement strand
TTATTCCTGAGGTTAAGTTAGTAAGGGCGCACGGTGAATGCCTTGGCACTAGGAGCCGATGAAGGACGGTACTAACACCGATATGCTTCGGGGAGCTGTAAGTAAGCTTTGATCCGGAGATTTCCGAATGGGGAAACCCACTACTCGTAATGGAGTAGTATTTTCACCTGAATACATAGGGTGATAAAGGCAGACCCGGGGAACTGAAACATCTAAGTACCCGGAGGAAGAGAAAGCAAACGCGATTTCCTGAGTAGCGGCGAGCGAAACGGAATTAGCCCAAACCAAGAGGCTTGCCTCTTGGGGTTGTAGGACACTCTATACGGAGTTACAAAGGAATGAAGTAGATGAAGAGGTCTGGAAAGGCCCGTCAAAGAAGGTAACAACCCTGTAGTTGAAACCTCATTCCCTCCAGAGTGGATCCTGAGTACGGCGGGACACGAGAAATCCCGTCGGAAGCAGGGAGGACCATCTCCCAAGGCTAAATACTCCCTAGTGACCGATAGTGAACCAGTACCGTGAGGGAAAGGTGAAAAGCACCCCGGAAGGGGAGTGAAACAGATCCTGAAACCGTGTGCCTACAAGTAGTCAAAGCCCTTGTCGATATTTCCTTAGGGAAAATCGCGGGTAATGGCGTGCCTTTTGTAGAATGAACCGGCGAGTTACGATCACATGCAAGGTTAAGTTGATAAGACGGAGCCGCAGCGAAAGCGAGTCTGAATAGGGCGATATAGTTTGTGGTCGTAGACCCGAAACCAGGTGATCTACCCATGTCCAGGGTGAAGTTCAGGTAACACTGAATGGAGGCCCGAACCCACGCATGTTGAAAAATGCGGGGATGAGGTGTGGGTAGCGGAGAAATTCCAATCGAACCTGGAGATAGCTGGTTCTCTCCGAAATAGCTTTAGGGCTAGCCTTGAATTTAGAGTCTTGGAGGTAGAGCACTGATTGGACTAGGGGCCCCCAACGGGTTACCGAATTCAGTCAAACTCCGAATGCCAAAGACTTATATTCAGGAGTCAGACTGCGAGTGATAAGATCCGTAGTCAAGAGGGAAACAGCCCAGACCACCAGCTAAGGTCCCAAAGTATACGTTAAGTGGAAAAGGATGTGGAGTTGCTTAGACAACCAGGATGTTGGCTTAGAAGCAGCCACCATTTAAAGAGTGCGTAATAGCTCACTGGTCGAGTGACTCTGCGCCGAAAATGTACCGGGGCTAAACGTATCACCGAAGCTGTGGACTGTCCTTTTAGGACAGTGGTAGGAGAGCGTTCTAAGGGCTGAGAAGTTAGACCGTAAGGACTAGTGGAGCGCTTAGAAGTGAGAATGCCGGTATGAGTAACGAAAGAGGGGTGAGAATCCCCTCCACCGAATGCCTAAGGTTTCCTGAGGAAGGCTCGTCCGCTCAGGGTAAGTCGGGACCTAAGCCGAGGCCGAAAGGCGTAGGCGATGGACAACAGGTTGAAATTCCTGTACCACCTCCTCACCATTTGAGCAATGGGGGGACGCAGAAGGATAGGGTAAGCGCGCTGTTGGATATGCGCGTCTAAGCAGGTAGGCTGACAATGAGGCAAATCCCATTGTCGTGAAGGCTGAGCTGTGATAGCGAGGGAAATATAGTACCGAAGTTCCTGATTCCACACTGCCAAGAAAAGCCTCTAGCGAGGTGAGAGGTGCCCGTACCGCAAACCGACACAGGTAGGCGAGGAGAGAATCCTAAGGTGAGCGAGAGAACTCTCGTTAAGGAACTCGGCAAAATGACCCCGTAACTTCGGGAGAAGGGGTGCTTTTTAGGGTGAATAGCCCTGAAAAGCCGCAGTGAATAGGCCCAGGCGACTGTTTAGCAAAAACACAGGTCTCTGCGAAGCCGCAAGGCGAAGTATAGGGGCTGACGCCTGCCCGGTGCTGGAAGGTTAAGGGGAGAGGTTAGCGTAAGCGAAGCTTTGAACTGAAGCCCCAGTAAACGGCGGCCGTAACTATAACGGTCCTAAGGTAGCGAAATTCCTTGTCGGGTAAGTTCCGACCCGCACGAAAGGCGTAACGATCTGGGCACTGTCTCAACGAGAGACTCGGTGAAATTATAGTACCTGTGAAGATGCAGGTTACCCGCGACAGGACGGAAAGACCCCGTGGAGCTTTACTGTAGCCTGATATTGAATTTCGGTACAACTTGTACAGGATAGGTAGGAGCCTGAGAAGCCGGAGCGCTAGCTTCGGTGGAGGCGTCGGTGGGATACTACCCTGGTTGTATTGAAATTCTAACCCACACCCCTTATCGGGGTGGGAGACAGTGTCAGGTGGGCAGTTTGACTGGGGCGGTCGCCTCCTAAAATGTAACGGAGGCGCCCAAAGGTTCCCTCAGAATGGTTGGAAATCATTCGTAGAGTGTAAAGGCACAAGGGAGCTTGACTGCGAGACCTACAAGTCGAGCAGGGACGAAAGTCGGGCTTAGTGATCCGGTGGTTCCGCATGGAAGGGCCATCGCTCAACGGATAAAAGCTACCCCGGGGATAACAGGCTTATCTCCCCCAAGAGTCCACATCGACGGGGAGGTTTGGCACCTCGATGTCGGCTCATCGCATCCTGGGGCTGTAGTCGGTCCCAAGGGTTGGGCTGTTCGCCCATTAAAGCGGTACGCGAGCTGGGTTCAGAACGTCGTGAGACAGTTCGGTCCCTATCCGTCGTGGGCGCAGGAAATTTGAGAGGAGCTGTCCTTAGTACGAGAGGACCGGGATGGACGCACCGCTGGTGTACCAGTTGTCTTGCCAAAGGCATAGCTGGGTAGCTATGTGCGGAAGGGATAAGTGCTGAAAGCATCTAAGCATGAAGCCCCCCTCGAGATGAGATTTCCCTTTCACTTATGTGAAGTAAGATCCCTGAAAGATGATCAGGTTGATAGGTCTGAGGTGGAAGCGTGGTGACACGTGGAGCTGACAGATACTAATAGATCGAGGACTTAACCACAATACCAAACAGAAGCCTACCAGCTTCTGTCGAAAACCTAAGAGAA
>NZ_JCAXET010000040.1:0-5582 GCF_059758525.1 Metabacillus sp. GQ13 | reverse complement strand
TTGCTTGTCCAATCTCGTATTGCGACTGGAATACAATCATAACATTTATCTTTTAAGACGTCAACAACTTTTTAAAAAGTTTATTGTGACATCAATCTCAAACGTTTGTTACGACAGATATTTATTTTACACTATATTTATAAAATGTCAAACCTTTTTTCTCTAGCTGTTATTTGCTAGATTCATATCATAACAATAATATACACATTAATCAACTGGTATTAAGTGGTATATCTTAAATGCACACTTGTTAATTTCAATACCTAAATGTTACATATCGTTGCCCCAAATAGTTCAGTACCGTATATATCATAGCTGCTATTAATACTGACAACTCTTCTGTGTATAAACCTAGATTAACAAATAAACTATTAGTAATCAGGCTATAGCCCAGCCGATATGAAATGATGTAGCTTCCTACTATCACAAAGACAAATAACGTAATCCCTTTTTTATCATTCACTTTGCTTTTGAATGTGAAGTTTTTATTTAGAAAATAACTTACTATAGCTCCTATTCCATTTCCTATAGATGTAGACATCCAATAAGGCCAACCCACCACATTTAAAAGTAAAAATATAAGAGATAACCCAATACAGGTGTTAATTAGCCCTATAAACATAAATCGAACTAAAGTATTAGATCCTTTAAAGTAATTCTCTATGATCAAGGACATTAGAGTCGATATTCCTTTCTATTAGTTGTTGGGTAAGGCTGTACGTATCAATATCTATGATGTATTTAGGGCGCCTCTTCGATTCCTTATAAATCTTACCTATATACTCTCCGATCAAACCAATTGCAATTAATTGTAACCCTCCAATTAACCAAATTGATGTAATCAATGAAGTCCATCCAGTTTCAGTTTCTCCAATAAACTTTAATGTAATAAAATAAGATCCAAACAATAAACTCGTAAAAAACGATAGAAACCCTAGTAACAAAACAAACCTTATTGGTGTGACTGAAAATGAAGTGATACCTTCAAACGCAAAAGATAACATCTTTTTCACTGGATACTTTGTGACACCTGCAAACCTTTCTTTTCGATCATAATAAACAGATGCTGATGGATACCCGATTAATGGCACTATCCCTCTTAAAAAGAGATTAACCTCTTCAAACTTTTCTAATCCTATAATTGCTCTCTTACTCATTAGTCGAAAATCAGCATGGTTGTAGATGAGATTAACATCCATTTTTCTCATTATTTTATAAAATGCTTCTGCAGTTGTTCGTTTGAGTAGATGATCTGTATCACGTTTTTCACGCACACCATAGACAATATCAAAACCTTGATTAAATTTTAAGATGAACTCTTTAATGATAGTTATATCATCTTGTAAGTCAGCATCAATAGAAACTACACAATCAGACGTTTCATTAGCTGTTACTAAACCAGCAAGCAAAGCGTTTTGATGACCTACATTCCTAGCTAGTTTCAACCCATGGATGATCGTATTATTTAAGCTTTCTTTATAAATTATCGACCATGTACCATCTTTGCTCCCATCATCGACTAATAAGATCTTACTTTTATCTGACACTATATTTTCTTTCATTAAGCCGTTTAATGTATCACTTAGCTGGGACATCGTTTCTGGCAAAACTTCTTCTTCGTTATAGCATGGAACAACGATAGTAAGTACAGGATCCGTCATAGTTTAACCTCCGAAGTTTTATAAGACCTTATATAAGTATATTTTCCAAGCTGATAATTCTGATTGAAATGTTTTATCTAAAACAAGTTGGTTTTCTAACGCATTTTCTATAGGGACAGCAGAAAAGATATAGTCTCCTCCCAACTTTTTAAAAGCGTCAGTATTTAGTTCAAGGTTTTTTAACGTTTTCTTAGTATGCTTTTTAAACATATAATGTTTACCTAATTCTGAAGTGAAAATATAGCACCTCCCACCCCACTCATCAAAATATGTTTTAATTGTGGAGTCTTTTGCGAGTTCTTTTTCAATAATCTTTCTAAATTCGTATTTATAAGATAACGGATAAAAATTATTATACGTATCTAGGGTATAAAAGCCGTTATATTGTGCGATGGAGGGATGTATTCCGATACTTGCTACACGATACTCCTCTTGTGGTAAACCAATATGTGATTTTATATCTCCAAATAATTCCTCTGAATAAAATTCTCTTACAGTGGGTTTCTTATGGTATATAAATTCATCATTAAAGGCCATCAATATAAGAAGCTGGGCTATTAATAAGAATTTCGCATATTGCTGCCAACCCTTTCTATAGTTCCATATAATCTTCAAACCAAGTGCAAATCCCATATAAATGACTAGAGGTCTTAAGAATTGAAACCTTGCAAAATTAAAGGTATCCATAAAATGAAATCGCTCTGTTAAGGGAAGCCAGCCTTTATAGAACCAAAAGGCATACCATGCAGATAAGCAAAAGTTTAAGATTAACAGATATAGAAATACATTTTCCTGCTTCCACATCTTTTTCACTATTACTATATATAAAGCAATAATTGTTACAGCAAGTATTATGAAACCATGAACAGTCATGACATGAGTATGCCCTAGCACGAAGTTTTTGAATGTTAACCGAACCACTCTCCATAAAGATAGCCTCGCATGGAAGTATTCATCTCTACTATTTGGCTCTTCATCAAACAAAAAAGAATAGACTAATCGATACTCAACAATTAGATATAAAACAGTCATAAATACAATTGCTAATAAAAAGTGAAGATTTCGTTTCCCTTTAATAAAATCAACTAACCAAAATATCCCCATTGCAAATAGAAAAAAGAAAAATCCTAATACGATGCTCGAATAAAGTGGGATTAATGTTAGTACCAGATATTGTTTCCAAGATCTAGTTCCTTGTCTTATATGTAAAAAAGCCCATAAAGCTAACGGCATTCCTAGCGTACTTAACATCCCTGACGGCCAAAACGGAGTTAACGAAAATGCTAATGCAACACCCACATTTAAAACTTTATAATTTTTGTGTTCGATAACGTGATCCTTTAGCAATAAATACATTCCGATAAAAGCAAAAATTCTCGTAATCGTTTGACTTATCGCATAGGCTGTCATTGTTGGAAGTAAGGCATAAAGCCAAACAATAAGACTATATTCTGTTCCATATGCATTTCTAGGTAATCCATTAATCACTTGAGGAATCGTAGCATTTGTCGGCGATAGTAATTTCCCACTCTCACTTAAAACCTTGTACCACGCTAAGTTAGAATCTAGATTATCATGTACTCGAATATGTGCATCTTCACCCAATAGATAGAGTGGTAACAGATAGATGCCAATCATAAATAGTGCAAGAATAACTAATTTCTTTTCAGTATATAAAGTACGTAAAGACAATATTCACACCCCCCTAGCATCAAATATCAACGTTTACTTAACATTTGCAACTTTAGGAAAAAAAATACAAAGAAACATTTTTTTGAAATTAAAAAGAGCCAGCTATTGCTGACTCTTGGACTTTAGACTATTGCTATCTTGACAAAACCATTAGAAGGTACTGCATCCTTATTCATCTAACGAGCTACGAAGAAAAATGTAAGTAGGCTTGTAAAAACCCGATAAATATTGAACCAAGTATCGGTATAATTTTCAGCAATAATACACCTTTTGTTGTTGAAAGTATTGCTTCAAGTGGGTTTTTTGCTGGTGATGCAAGAATATGAATGATTCGTTCCCACCGATTTGGCTTTAAAGAAAAATTCGGGATATTTACACTGTAGTTATCTAATTCCTTACTCAGTTGAGGTTCATTTTCAAAAGGATCCTGTTTCATTATTAAATTCCCCCAAACCATCTTTTAATTTTTGAATAGCACTGTGTAATCTAGATTTAACAGTTCCTTTAGGAATCCTCAGGATTAATGCAATTTCCTCTTGTGACATATCATGATAGTAAAATAGTAAAACTACAGCACGATGCATGTCAGGTAGGTTGGCCACTGCATCGCGAATTGTCATTCGATCAGTATGATTGATCCCATCCTTTGGTATTGGCGAAAGAAAGGGTAAGAGATTATACCATTTCTTCTGGCGATTGATTTTAGATACCATCAGACTATAGGCAATTTGAAATAAATATGATCTTACTTTCCCTTTGTCTGGATTGTACTGATGTTTATACCGCTGTAGTTTTACAAACGAATCTTGAACAATATCTATACTTAGCTGCTCATCTCTTGTATAACGATATATAAAAGAATAAAGCGGTTCTTTTAACCGATTATACAATTCTTCTAACTTCTGGACGTCACCCTTTTGAAAAGCGATCATTAAATCATCTTCTTGTTCATTCAAGGTCATCGCCCCAGCGTTCCTTGATAGCCTTTAAAGTTATAGACACTCTTGTAATTAAATAGATAATTGTAATAATTGTCCAAGCCTGTGATTGATTTGTAAAAAATTGAACAAATGGATTTTCAACAGATTCCCCAGATGAAATCAGTAAATTTAACGCCTGCACACAAATAATCGTATAAATGGCCAAACATAAGGTAAGTGTGTCAAAAATGTTCCACCTTAAATATATTTTTGTCTTCTTATAATCAATCTTACCCTTCTCACGAAATACATACCTACGATCCATTGGTATAGCAATTGCTAAAATCAAAACCAGTAATAATCCCATTACAATAAGCGAAACGATCCAACCAGTATCCACTGTAACATCCCCAATCCTCTTTAATAACTATACAATTAAGCAAGGTGAAAGGTTCACTGAATATAAAAATTAATCTCATTTAAGGCTTTGGTAATCTATTTATTTATTAAAACGAAAAAAGGAAGTAATAGGTAAGTGCAAATCTTACATTCACCCTTTTTATTATGAGTGGTTTTTAGTAGTAGAACCAGTTGTCCTTTAATTACTTAATAAAAGTATAAATGGATCACCCAACCGAATAACCGAAACTGAAAAACTGTAAATAAAGAAATGGAA
Organism: Metabacillus sp. GQ13; assembly: GCF_059758525.1. Classification (NCBI taxonomy): domain Bacteria; kingdom Bacillati; phylum Bacillota; class Bacilli; order Caryophanales; family Bacillaceae; genus Metabacillus; species Metabacillus sp. GQ13. The sequence continues at coordinate 633 of NZ_JCAXET010000040.1, read as the reverse complement.
GTTAAATACGATATGCTATTATAGGTAGTCTTATCTTTTATACTAACGGAGTTGGACATGCTGTAACTTTCACTATGGTAGAGGAGATACATTTTGATACCTGGCATCGTTCGGATGGCAGTGTTGACTTTTATATAGAAGAAGTGACAAAAAACAGCATAGACAAATGGGGCTATGTAGATAAGTATATTCCCAATTATCGACCTAAACGTGGGGTGACGTTTAGAGGGAAACTAAGCGACTTACTCATTCGTGTGAAGATCTAAAAGGTGATTTTCTTAAAGGGTCCCTTTGAAGAATAAAGCAATAGAGATAGAACGATAAATATATATATATCTACTATCAATTATAAAAAGATGATCCAAGTGGTGTAGAAATGGTATTTATAATGATATAAATTTCCTAATATACAAGATACAGATTCTTTAGGATAAGCAGAAATGAAAATGAGTTATTCCCTGATACTACTAGTGTTCACAAACCGAGACATATTCTAAATGAAATAGTCTAAAATAATATCAAACTTATTCCAATCCTCTAACGATATGCGATTTCTTCGTCATCTTGTACGTTAAGATCCCCGTGGGTAACAAAGTGGCCGCACATTCTTCTCCCTCCTCAGACTAGAATTCT